>NZ_CP101283.1:3199695-3528634 GCF_024298925.1 Phenylobacterium sp. LH3H17
GCCCGTCCTCGATCGATCAGTCCCGCAAGGCCGAGACATAGGTTCCGAGGTCGAAATAGTCGCGCCAGACCTTGATACGACCATCCTGCATCTCGAATACGCCGCAACAAGGCAGGTCGACCTGCTTGGTCCCGACGACGGTTCGGTCGAGACGCTCGGCGAACACGACATCTCCCTTGGACATGAGGTTCAGCACGTCCCACTCGGTCGACGTCCAGCCCTTGAGAAACCCTGAGATGAACGGGCGCAGGGCGTCATGCCCGGTCACCGCCTTGGTCGGCATGTTGTGATAGGTCCCATCCTCGCAAAAGAATTGAACCAACTCCTCCACGTCCAGCCGCGACCACGCGGAAATGAAATCCCGTATCACCTGTTCATTGTTCGCCATCGTGTTCCCCTATCGCGAGCGCGGCGCAGGCGCCTTCACCCGACATCATGCACCGTTGGTTCTCGATCGCACCACGGGGTGTTCCGGGGACATGACACCCACCCCCCCTGCGCCGACCTGCCCACCGGGCAGTCGGATGCTGAAATTCTTGAAGGCCATGGCGGTGTTCAACCAGCGGTGACTCGCCACCCCGCAAATGTTCTGGTTTTGTGCTCAGCCTGTTGCAGGTGGCTCGTGGGCACGAAGAACATTGATCGACTTCCGTTTGAAGGCTTCCGCCGCAACGCCGAGACGGTGGCCCAGATGCAGGCGGCGGGATGGAGCGTCATCGCCAAGTGCGACACCTGCCGTGTGGCGCTCGATGTGAACCTGGCCTTCATCGCCAAGGCCAGCGGCCCCGACACCAGCCTCTGGAATCGGCGTCAGCGCTGCAAGGTCGTCGGCTGCAGCGGCTGGGTCGACTTCCTGGGACGCCACCCGCGCCGCGCCAGCCACGAGCCCCTGCGCGCGCCCTGGCCGGAAGGCGTCCCCGCCAGGCGGACCCAGGCAAAGTGACGTCCCCCGACGAATGACCATGTTCCAGAACCTCGGCCGGGACATGGCGTACAGCGACACGCTCAAGGTGCGCTGCCCCTGCGAGCGCGAGGCCGTCTTCAGCTGCAAGGAGGCCTTCGCCATCTTCGGCGACGACGCCACCCCCTACGACATCCGCCGCCGGCTGCGGTGCTCCGGCTGTGGCGAGGTGGGCAAGGTCGACGTCTGGATTTGACCCCCGCCCCGCCCCATGGCTGACGGCGCGGTGGGAGGAGGCGAAGGCCCTGCAAAGGCGCTGCTGGATGGGGCGCTGAAGGTGGTGGCGCGGGGCCGGGCGCCTGGGACAGTCGCGGCCCAGCCTCTCTCGTCAACTGGCGGACCGACTTGAGGAGACGCGTGGGGGTTACGCCCCGGGCGGCCGAGCACCGACACAGCCTTGTTCAATTTCCCAGCGCCGCTGAAAGCCTGGATTGGGTCAACAGGCGCGCACAATTCTTAAATCGGGGGCCTTCTGGCCAAGCCGGCCCATATACCGACGGCGCCGAAGCGCCACGCCCATGAGCCCGAAACCTGTGATCATCAAGGCCCATGTCTGAGGCTCGGGAACCACGGCGTGGATTCTCAGCCTCACATTGTCGATCAACGGCCCGACATTGTCGGCGCTGCCGGTGTCTATCGTGGCGTAGAGGCTTCCCGAAGTGTAGGTGACAAACTGGTAGTAGTAATGTCCCCACGGCGCATCTGCAGCCAAATTCACGGACGACAAAAGGCCCGACGCCAGGAACGGGCCATCCGGGCCGAAGTTGAAGCCAGGCAATCTGGCGATCACTTGGTCAATGCCGACAAGACCGTTGAAAATAAGACCATAAGACATCGTATCCGGCGAGCCGTTCCGCTGATTTCCGGAAGCATCTAGTTCGAAAATGACGGTGTCGCCAGCATTGAAGCTAAAAAGCGCAGTATTGAGCCTGCCGCCATGGCCTGACGAACCATCCAGATCAACCAGGCCGCGGCCGAACGGAGTGGATAGCCCAAAATCAGGCTCAAGTATGTAATCCACCGTCCCGCGGACCACGGTCAGATCGGAAGATCCGGCCCAATTCAGCTGGGTGGGGCCGTACCCCTCGAAGTGTTCGTTGACGAGCACCGCCCCATGGGCCGCTCCCGCGCCGAGAGCCACGGCGATCATCAGCGTCGCCGCAATGAAAGACTTCACCGAATTTCCCACCATAGCGCCGCCTCCAAGATAACTGATTAAGAGTTCAGCCCAGTTTGAGGCGTTGACGGATGTCATCAGCTCGCTGCCGGAGCCGGGGCGTTGGAGTTCGTCGTCGCTCGCAGGCCAGAACCAAAGCTTCCACGAGGAACTGGTCAGTTAGGGGCCAATGCGGGCCAATGCGGGGACACTATACTTAGTTGATCCTATCCGAAGCGTTCGAACCCTAGCGCCGCGGCTTGAAAAGCGCACTCAGCCTGGCGCCCCGCTGCCCCCAACATTGCGGCCCCTCCCCCTCGCCCGCTAAGCTCGCCCCATGACCGACACCGCCACCAACCCCGCCTACGACATCGCCCTCCATTCCCTCGCCCCCGGCCGCTGGACCACCCATGCGGCCCAGGCGTGGCGCAATCCCGGCGGCGGGCTCTGGGGCGGCTATGCGCTGGGCCTGTGCGTCCGCGTGCTGGAGGTCGAGCCCGAGGCGGCGGGCGAGGCGCTGTCCATGACGCTGACCTACGCCGCGGGCCTGCCGGCCGGCGATCTGGACGTGCGCACGCGGCGCCTGCGCCAGGGCGGCTCGATCGGGGTCTGGGAGGTCGAACTGCGGCCCCAGGGCCAGGAGGAGGTGGGCGTGCACGGCATGGTCACCCTGGCGCGCCGCCCGGCCACCCCGCCCTTCGCCTTCGCGGCCATGCCCCAGGCGCCGGCGCCCGAGGACCTGCCCAGCCCCGACCACCCCGGCGGCGCCCAGCACTTCGGCGCATCGGCCTTCGAACGGCGGACCCTGGACGGCTTCCCGCCCAAGCCCGGCGGAGATTCCCGCTCGCTGGCCTGGGTGCGCCCGCGCCACGGCGTGTGGGACAAGGCGCTGCTGGCCATGGTCACCGACAACTCCGCGCCGCGGGTCATGTATGCGCTTGATCGGGTGATGACGACGACGCTCTCGCTCACCGTCTACCTGCACGCCCAGGCCGACGACCTGACCGCCTTGGGCGACGACTTCATCCTGATCGAGTGCGAGGGCCGGGTCGGCGGCGGCGGCGCCTCGGACGAGCGCTCAAGCTACTGGTCGCGCGACGGCCGCCTGCTCGCCACCAGCGAACAGCTCGCCTGGTACCGGCAGAGGCCGCCGCCCACCTCGCCGGAATAGGGCCTGGCCGGGAGCCGGAGACCGCCGCCTCCAACGCGGCTCATCCCCTATGCCGGCTCGTAGTTGAGGATCGGCGCCAGCCACCGCTCGGCCGTCTTCAGGTCCCAGCCCTTGCGCCGGGCATAGTCGGCGACCTGGTCCTTCTCGATCCGGCCGACCCCGAAATAGTGGCTGTCCGGGTGGGAGAAATAGACGCCGGAGACGCTGGCCGGCGGGTTCATGGCGAAGCTCTCGGTGAGCTGCATGCCCGTGGCCGCCTCGGCGTCGAGGATCTCGAACAGGACGGCCTTTTCCGTGTGGTCGGGCTGGGCCGGATAACCCGGCGCCGGCCGGATGCCGCGGTACTTCTCCGCGATCAGGGCGTCGATGTCGAAGGGCTCGTCGGGCGCATAGCCCCAGAGCTCCGTCCGCACCTTGCGGTGCAGGGCCTCGGCGAAGGCTTCGGCCAGCCGGTCGGCCAGGGCCGCGGCCAGGATGGCGTTGTAGTCGTCGCCGGCTTCCTTGAACTTCCGCGCGATCTCCGGCTCACCATGGCCGGCGGTGACGGCGAAGCCGCCGATCCAGTCGGCCTTGGTCCCCTTGGGCGCGATGAAGTCGGCGAGCGCCACGTTCGCCCGGCCGCCGTCGGCCTGGGTCTGCGATTTGGGCATCTGCTGGCGCAGGGTGTGGAGCCTCGCAAGCTCGGTGGCGCGGCCCTCGTCGGTATAGAGCACCACGTCGTCGCCGTCCGCCTGGGCCGGCCAGAAGCCGATGACGCCGCGAGCCTCGAACCAGTTCTCGGCGATGATCTTCTCCAGCATCGCCTGGGCGTCCTTGTAGAGGTCGCGGGCGGCCTCGCCGACCACGTCGTCGTCCAGGATCTGCGGGAAGCGGCCCACCAGCTCCCAGCTGGCGAAGAAAGGCGACCAGTCGATGTGCCTGGCGAGGTCGGCCAGGTCGTAGGCCACGAACGCCCGCGTGCCGGTGAAGCTCGGCTTGGGCGGCTCATAGGCGCTCCAGTCCGGCACGAAGGCGTTGGCCCTGGCGTCCGCCAGGGTCGAGCGGGCGCGGTTCCCCTGCCCGCGGGCGAACTGTTCGCGCACCTTGACGTAGTCGGCCCGGGTCTCGGCCTGCAGCCGCACCTTCTCGCTGGGCGAGAGCAGGCCGGATACCACGCCCACCGCCCGGCTGGCGTCCAGCACATAGGTGGTGGAGCCGGCCTTGTACTGCGGCTCGATCTTCACCGCCGTGTGGGTCTTGGAGGTGGTGGCGCCGCCGATCAGCAGCGGGATGTTGAACCCGCGCCGCTCCATCTCGCTGGCCACATAGACCATCTCGTCCAGGCTGGGGGTGATCAGGCCCGAGAGGCCGACGATGTCGACCTTATGCGCGATCGCCTCGTCGAGAATCCGGTCGGCCGGGACCATGACCCCCAGGTCGATGACCTCGTAGTTGTTGCACTGCAGGACCACGCCGACGATGTTCTTGCCGATGTCGTGGACGTCGCCCTTGACGGTGGCCATCAGGATTTTGCCCGCCGCCTCGCGCGGCTTGCCCTCCTTCTCGGCCTCCATGAACGGCATCAGATAGGCCACGGCCTGCTTCATCACCCGGGCGGACTTCACCACCTGGGGCAGGAACATCTTGCCCGAGCCGAACAGGTCGCCGACCACGTTCATGCCGTCCATCAGCGGACCTTCGATGACGTGCAGCGGGCGAACGGCCTGGGCGCGCGCCTCCTCGGTGTCGGCCTCGATGTAGTCGGTCACGCCGTGGACCAGGGCGTGGGTGATCCGCGCGCCGATCGAGCCCTCGCGCCAGGTGAGGTCGGGGCCCTTTTGCTCGGACTTGCCGCCCTTGTACTTGGGCGCCAGCTCCACCAGCCGCTCGGTGTTGGTCAGCTTGGGGTCGCGCTGCGGGCGGTTGAGGATCACGTCCTCGACGGCGACGCGCAGCTCCTCCGGGATGTCGTCATAGACCGGCAGGTCGCCGGCGTTGACGATGCCCATGTCCATGCCCGCGGCGATGGCGTGGTACAAGAATACCGAGTGGATCGCCCGGCGGACCGGCTCGTTGCCCCGGAACGAGAACGAGACATTGGAGACCCCGCCCGAGATCCGCGCGTGCGGCAGGGTCTGCTTGATGACCCGCGTGGCCTCGACGAAGTCCACGGCGTAGTTGTCATGCTCCTCGATCCCCGTGGCGACCGCGAAGATGTTGGGATCGAAGATGATGTCTTCGGGCGGGAATCCCACCTGGTCGACCAGTATCCTATAGGCCCGCTCGCAGATCTCGATCTTTCGCCGGGCCGTATCGGCCTGGCCCAATTCATCGAACGCCATCACCACGACTGCGGCGCCATAGCGCAGACACGCCCTCGCCTGCTCGATGAACTTGGCCTCTCCTTCCTTCATCGAGATGGAATTGACGATCGCCTTGCCCTGAACGCACTTCAGGCCGGCCTCGATGACCTCCCATTTCGAGCTGTCGATCATGATCGGCACCCGGGCGATGTCGGGCTCGGCGGCGATCAGGTTGAGGAAGGTCTTCATGGCCAGGACGGAGTCGAGCAGACCCTCATCCATATTGACGTCGATGATCTGCGCCCCGGCCTCGACCTGCTGGCGCGCGACGCTCAGGGCCTCGGGATAGTTCCCCTCGGCGACAAGCTTCCGGAACTTGGCCGAGCCGGTGACATTGGTCCGCTCGCCGACATTTACAAAGATAGGTCTCATGCCAGCTCGAACGGCTCCAGGCCGGAAAGTCTCATGGCCGTCGGCCGTTCAGGGATCTGACGCGGCCGCACGCCCTTAACGGCCTCGGCCACGTGGGCGATGTGGTCAGGCGTGGTGCCGCAACAGCCCCCGAGGATGTTGACCAGGCCACGCTCGGCCCACTCGTGCAGTTCATGGGCAGTCTGGTGCGGCTGCTCGTCGTACTCGCCCATGGCGTTGGGCAGGCCCGCATTGGGGTAGGCCGAGACCAGGGTGTCGGCCACCCGCGACAGCTCGGCGATGTGCGGGCGCATCAGGTCGGCGCCCAACGCGCAGTTCAGTCCGATGGCGAAGGGCTTGGCGTGCTTCACGGAGTTCCAGAAGGCCTCGACCGTCTGGCCCGACAGGGTGCGTCCCGAGCGGTCGGTGATGGTGCCCGAGATCCAGATCGGCAGCGGCTGGTATCCCTCGTCCTGCAGGTCGAGGATCGCCTTGATCGCGGCCTTGCAGTTCAAGGTGTCGGTGATGGTCTCGATCAGGAACAGGTCCACCCCCCCGTCGTGCAGGGCGATCATCTGTTCGCGATAGGCCTGGTAGACCTCCTCGAAGGTGACCAGCCGCGCGCCGGGATCGTTCACGTCCGAGGACATGGACAGCATCTTGTTCAGCGGACCGACCGAACCGGCCACGAAGCGCGGCTTGTGCGGCTCCTTGGCGCTCCAGCGGTCGGCCACCTCGCGGGCGATCTTGGCGCCCTGGAAGTTGATGTCATAGACAGCCTCGCCGCACTCGTAGTCGGCCTGGGCGATGGTGGTCGCCGAGAAGGTGTTGGTCTCCGAGATGTCGGCGCCGGCGGCGTAGTACTGATCGTGCAGGTCGGCGATGATGTCGGGCCGGGTGATGCAGAGCAGGTCGTTGTTGCCCTTGAGCTCGGAATTGTGGCCCGCGAACCGTTCGCCCCGATAGTCGGCTTCCACGAGCCCGCGCTTCTGGATCATCACCCCCCAGGACCCGTCCAGCACCAGGACGCGCTCCTTGGCGATCTGATGAAGCTTTTCGATACGTTGAGCGCGGCTCATGCGGCAAACTCCGTTGGGACCTCACGGACCCCCAGCACCCGGCAGATCGCATAGACCAGATCGGCCCGGTTCAGGGTGTAGAAATGGAAGTCCGAATAGCCCTCCTCGGCCAGCCGGACGCACATCTCGGTGGCCACCGAACCGGCGATCAGCTTGCGGGTCTCCGGATCCTTGTCGAGGCCTTCGAACAGGTTGCCCAGCCAGGCCGGCAGTGGAATCCCGCACGGCGCGGCCATCTTCTTCAGGCCCTTGAAGTTCGACACCGGCATGATCCCCGGCGAGATCGGGATGGTGATCCCGGCCTTGCGGACCTTGTCCATGAAGAACAGGAAGGCGTCGATGTCGTAGAAGAACTGGGTGATGGCCCGCGTCGCCCCGGCGTCGATCTTGGCCTTCAGCACGTCTATGTCGTGCTCGAGCGACGGACTCTCAGGATGCTTCTGCGGATAGAGGCTGACGCTGACCTCGAACGGCGCCACGGCCTTGATACCGGCCGTGAGTTCGGTGGCGTTGAGATAGCCATCCGGGCGCGGCGAGTAGGCCCCACCCAGCGAGCCCGGCGGATCGCCGCGCAGGGCCACGATGTGGCGGATGCCGGCGTCCCAGTAGTCCTGCACCACCTCGTCGACCTCGGCCTTCGAGGCCTCGACGCAGGTCAGGTGCGCGGCGGGCCGCAGGCTGGTCTCCTTCAGCATGCGGACCACCGTGCGGTGGGTGCGCTCGCGGGTCGAGCCGCCCGCGCCATAGGTGACGGAGACGAAGGACGGGTTCAGCGGTTCCAGGCGGCGGATGGCCTCCCACAGGTTCTCCTCGGCCTCCGGGGTCTTGGGCGGCGAGAACTCGAAGGAGACCGAGGGGCGCGGCGCGGTTCCGGCGCCGGCGCGCGCCACAGGGCCCAGCGCGGTGTCTTGCGGGCTCATGCGGCGCTCCTTTGGGATTGACGGCCGCGTTCGGCGACCCAGATCTTGACGGTGAGCCCTTCGGACCGGGCCGGCGGCAAGGCGGCGGCGCGGACCTTCGACAGGCCCGCCTCGTTCAGCCAGCGCTCCATCTCGGGCTCGGAGAATCCCAGGCGCCGATGCTGGTGCTGCTCGCGCAGGAACTCCAGCGTGTGCGGCGCGAAGTCGACGATCAGCAGGCGGCCGCCCTCGGCCACCAGCCGCGCGGCTTCGCGCACCGCCGCGGCGGGGTCGGCCAGGTAGTGCAGAACCTGGTGCACCACCACGAGATCGGCGCTCTGGTCCGGCAGGCGGGTGCCGAATATGTCGCCGTGGCGCAGTTCGCAGCGCTCCAGCCCGGCCTCGGCCACGTGGTTGCGGGCGATGTTCAGCATCTGCTGGGAGAGGTCGAGACCTAGCGCCGCCTCGGCCTGCGGTCCCAACAGGGTCAACATCCGGCCGGTGCCCGAGCCCAGGTCCACCAGCCGCTTGAACGGGCCGGGACCGGCAGCCTGGAGAATGGCGTCCTCGACGGCGGTCTCCGACACGTAGAGTGAGCGGATCTCGTCCCACCGCGCGGCGTTGCGCGCGAAATACTCGCCAGCCTCGGCGGAACGTTCGCCGCGCACCGACTGCAGCCGCTCGGCGTCGCGGCCCAGGCCCAGGTCGGCGGGATCGATCAGAGCCAGGGTCTCGTCGACCAGCTGGCGGGCGTCGCCGCCGGTCACCAGCCGGTAGAACACCCAGGCGCCGTCCGGAAACCGTTCGACCAGGCCGGCCTCGGCCAGCAGCTTGAGATGCCGGGAAACGCGGGGCTGGCTCTGGTCGAGGACCCGGCAGAGTTCAAGCACCGCCAGCTCCTCACGAGCCAGCAGGGCCAGGATGCGCAGGCGCGTCGGCTCGCCCGCCGCGCGCAACACCTCGACCGCCTGAATCGTTGAGAGAGTCATAGCGACATAAAGATATCCTTATGTCTTTATGTCAAGTTAAGGCCGCCTTGCGAAAGCGCATTCTAGCACATTGCCTTGCGAAAGAGTTTCACACGGAAACCGGGCTCATAACCGGCTCGCCGGCCAGGAACAGACGCACGTTCTCCAGGGCCTGGCCGATCATGCGCGGAATGGAGTCCACGGTGCCCCCGGCGGTGTGCGGCGTCAGGACCACATTGGGCACGTCGGTCCAGCGCGCGGCTGGCGTCGGCTCCGTCTCGAACACGTCCAGGCCCGCCCGGCCAAGGCGTCCGTCCTTCAGGGCGGCGATCAGGGCGTCCTCGTCGATGATCGAGCCGCGCGCCACATTGACGATCATGCCGCGCGGCCCGACCGCCTCGATGATGGCGCGATCCACCGCGCGGCGATTGTTCTCGTCGGCGCGGCAGGCGACCACCAGGATGTCGCTCGCCTCCGTCAGGGCCAGCAGGCTATCGGCCCGAGGCCAGGGCGCGTCCGGCTTGGCCCGCGGACCCCACCAGGCGATCTCCATGCCGAAGGCCTGAGCCCGCACGGCTACCGCTTGGCCGATTGCCCCCAGGCCCATGATCCCCACCTTGCGGCCGCGCAGGCCGGCGCGGGGTCCCATGCGGGCGCCATCGCGCCAGCCGCCTTCGCGAACCGCCCTGTCGCCCACCACGATACTGCGCCAACCCGCGATCAGCAGGCCCAGGGCGTGGTCGGCCACATCGTCGGCGTTCAGCCCCTTGGCGTGGGTGACCTCGATCCCCATCGCCCGCGCGGCCGGGACGTTCACCCCGTCATAGCCGACACTGACGCAGGCGATCAGGCCGAGCGCCGGCAGGGTCGCCAGGAACTCCGGCTCCAGCGCTATTTCCCCGGCATGGACAACAGCGCGGGTCTGGGCGGCCTGCTCCGGCGTCAGGTCCCAGCGCCGCACCACCTCATAGCCCTGCCCCTCCAGCGCCGACTGCATCGGCGAGAGCATCTGGTGGGACAGCAGGACGACAGGCTTGGCGGGCATGCGGCATCTCCGGGGCGACCGGCGAGCCATAGCCAAGCGGGCCGGCCGCGTCATGCGCCTTGACTTGGGATCGCGCATTCTGGCCTTAAGACGCAGGTGGGCTCGCGAGGCGGCGAACAAATATCGCGCCCACATCGAACTCTCGCGGCCCTTGCGCCTGCGAGCGCACAGCCTCGCCCACGGACCCTTCTCCCATGACTACTCCCGGCGCCCTCTGGCGCGACCGCGACTTCGCCCGGCTCTGGGCGGCCCAGGCCGTCTCGGCCTTCGGCGCACGCATCACCCGCGAAGGCCTGCCGATCATGGCCGTGGTCGCCCTGGGCGCCGGGGCTGCGACCCTGGGCTTGCTGGCCGCCGTCGCCGCCGCCGCCGCCGTCTTCGCAGGGCTGGCCGGCGGCGGCTATGTCGACCGGGTGCGGCGCCGGCCGCTGCTGATCGCGGCCGACCTGGTCCGCGCCGGCGCGCTGATCGCCATTCCGCTAGCGGCCGCGTTCGGGGTTCTGACCCTGGTCCAGGTCTTCGCCGCCGCCGCCATCGTCGCAGGCGCGAGCGTGGTCTTCGACATCGCCAGCCACGCCTATCTGCCAGGGCTGATCGGCCGCGCCGCCCTCGTCGACGGCAACTCCAGGTTGGCCTCGACCGAAGCCGTGGCCGAGGTGGGCGGCCCCGCCCTGGCCGGCATGCTGTTCCAGTGGCTGACCGCGCCGTTCGCGGTGGCGGTCAACGCGGCGACCTACCTCGCCTCGGCCGGGCTGCTGGCCCTGATCCGCGCACCCGAGCCCGCGCGCGCGCCAGAACCGCCTGCGCCATGGCTGACCGAGTTGACCCAGGGCTTCCGCCTGGCCTGGGCCGAGGCCCGGGTGCGCGCCCTACTGCTGATGGGGATCGCCCAGGGCCTGTTCGGCGGGGTGTTCTCGGCGCTCTACATCCTGTTCGCCCTGCGCACGCTCAATCTGCCGACCTCGGTGCTGGGCCTGGCTATCGCGGCCGGCGGGGTGGGCGCCCTGGCGGGCGCCTGGCTAGGCCCCTGGCTCGGCAGGCGCCTGGGGGTCGGCCCCGCCATCCTCGCGGCGATCCTCGGCGCCGGCCTCTCGGCCATGGCCATCCCCCTGGCCCCCACCGACCGCCTCGGCGCGAGCGCCGTGCTCATCGCCACCCAGATCAGCGGCGATGCGCTCGCCGTGGCGGCGGGCGTACTCACCGCCACTCTTCGCCAGACCCTCTTGCCGCAACAGGTGCTGGGCCGGGTCGCGGGCGCCTTTCATGCCTCGGCTGGCGGCGTGGCGATCCTGGGCGCCCTCGCCGGTGGGGCAATGGGCGGGTTGATCGGCCCGCGCCTGGCGCTCTTCATCGCCGCCGTGGGCTTCCTCGGCATCCCGTTGATCGGCGCCCTTTCGCCCTTGCGCCAGGTTCGCAAGATGCCTGCCGGCGATTGACCTTTTCCCTCCGCGGCACGATCTGATGGCCCATGAGCGAGCGCGTCCCCCACATGCCGGCGATCTTCGTCGGCCACGGCAGTCCCATGAACGCCCTGGGCGGACCCTATGCCGAGACCTGGCGGGCCCTGGGCGAGAGCCTGCCGCGGCCCAAGGCCATCCTCTGCATCTCGGCCCACTGGTATGTGGAGGAGACGGCGGTCACCGCCATGAGCTCGCCGCGCACGATCCATGACTTCTACGGCTTCCCCAAACCGCTCTACGACATCGCCTATCCGGCGCCCGGCGACGCCTGGCTGGCCGACCGGGTCACTGACCTTCTAGCCCCGGTCCCGGTGCGCCACGACCACGAGTGGGGCCTGGACCACGGCGCCTGGTCGGTGCTGATGCATCTCTTCCCGCGAGCCGACGTGCCGGTCCTGCAGTTGGCCATCGACCGGCGCCAGCCGCCGGCATTCCACTACGAGCTCGGCCGCAAGTTGGCGGAACTCCGCGACGAAGGCGTGCTGATCCTCGGCTCGGGCGACTGGGTGCACAATCTCGGCCTGGCCATCCGCGCCCAGAGCGCCACGCCCTTCGACTGGGCCGAGCGATTCAACGAGACGGTGAAGGCCCTGATCGCCGCCCACGACCACGGCCCTCTGATCGACTGGATCAGCCTGGGCCAGGACGCGGCCCTGTCGATCCCGACGGACGAACACTACCTGCCGCTGCTCTATGTCCTGGGCGCCCAGGGCGAGGGCGACGAGGTCAACTTCTTCAACGACGCCGTCGAGCTGGGCGCCATCAGCATGACCGGCGTGACGATCGGACGGGCGGGTTAGACGGCGCGAGCCGCCTACCGCGTGAACTTGTGGAACTTGATCCGGTGGGGGATCAGGCTGTCGGCGCCCAGGCGGCGCTTCTTGTCCTCTTCATAGGCCTCGAAGTTGCCCTCGAACCATTCCACGTGGCTGTCGCCCTCGAATGCCAGGATGTGGGTCGCCAGGCGGTCCAGGAACCAGCGGTCGTGGGAGATGACCACGGCGCAGCCGGCGAATTCCTCGAGAGCCTCTTCCAGGTTCTGCAGGGTCTCGATGTCCAGGTCGTTGGTCGGTTCGTCGAGCAGGATCAGGTTGCCGCCGGTGGTCAGGGTCTTGGCCAGGTGGACGCGGTTGCGCTCACCGCCAGAGAGCTGGCCCACCTTCTTCTGCTGGTCGCCGCCCTTGAAGTTGAACGAGCCCACATAGGAGCGCGTGTTGATCTCCCGCTTGCCGACGGTGAGGATGTCCAGGCCCTGGGAGACCTCCTGCCAGATGGTCTTGTTGGGATCGAGCGCGTCGCGGCTTTGGTCCACATAGGCGAGCTTCACCGTCTCCCCGACCCGGAAGGTCCCGCCGTCGGGCTTCTCCTGGCCGGTGATGATCTTGAACAGGGTCGACTTGCCGGCGCCGTTGGGGCCGATGACGCCGACGATGCCGTTGGGCGGCAGCTTGAAGGACAGGTTCTCGAACAGCACCTTGTCGCCATAGGCCTTGGACAGGTTCTCGGCCTCCAGCACCACGCCGCCTAAGCGCGGGCCGGGCGGGATCTGGATGGTGGCGGTCGTCTGGGCGCCGCGGGCGTTCTCCTGCTCGCGAACCATTTGATCATAGGCGGCCAGTCGGGCCTTGGACTTGGCCTGGCGGGCCTTGGCGCCAGAGCGCACCCATTCCAGTTCGCGGGTCATGGCGCGCTGGCGGGCGGCTGATTCCGACTGCTCCTGGACGACGCGCTTGGTCTTCTGTTCCAGCCAGCCGGAATAGTTGCCCTCGTAGGGGATGCCCTTGCCGCGATCGAGCTCCAGCGTCCACTTGGTGACCTGGTCCAGGAAGTAGCGGTCGTGGGTGACCAGGATCACGCAGCCCGGGAAGGCCTCCAGGTGATGCTGCAGCCAGGCCACGGACTCGGCGTCCAGGTGGTTGGTCGGTTCGTCCAGCAGCAACATGTCGGGCTTGGAGAGCAGCAGGCGGGCGAGCGCGATGCGGCGCTTCTCACCCCCGGACAGCTTGTCTACCGGCCAGTCGTTGGGCGAACAGCGCAGGGCGTCCATGGCCATTTCGATCTTTGAATCGATGTCCCACAGGTCGCCGGCGTCGATCTTTTCCTGGAGGGCGGTCATCTCCTCCATCAGCTCGTCCGAATAGTCCTCGCCCAGCTTGGCGGCGATCTGGTTGTAGCGGTCGAAGATCTTCTTCTCTTCGCACCACGAGATGACGTTGCCCCAGACGTTGAGCTGCTCGTCGAGATGGGGTTCCTGCTCCAGGTAGCCCATCTTCACGCCGTCGGCCGCCTTGGCCTCGCCGTTAAATTCCTTGTCGATGCCGGCCATGATCTTCAGCAGGGTCGACTTGCCGGAGCCGTTGACGCCCACCACGCCGATCTTGGCGTCGGAGTAGAACGACAGCCAGATGTTCTCGAACACCTTCTTGCCGCCGGGATAGGCCTTGGTCAGGCCCTGCATCTGATAAATGTATTGCTGCGCCATGAGGCGTCCGCGCTCGCTTCTTCGAAAAGAGGGGAATTCGCGGAGGGAGATAGCGGTCGGGACCGCTCGGCGCAACGGCGCGCGACCTTTCGCGCCCTGCCATCAAGGGAAAATACGCCGTCCGCCCGGAGCAGGCGGGCGGACGGCGCGCGCCGCTTAACGCGCGGCGAGAGTGCTGTCGGACTTCGACTGCGCCGCCAGGCGGTTGCAGACTGAGATATTGCCGGCGCTCAGGATGCGGCCACGGCTGGTGTAGGAGGCGAGCGGGCCCACGGCGGCGGCCACCTTGCGGCATTCCTTCATCAGCGAGTCGAGCCCCACTCTCTTGTCCGCCACCCCGACGCAGGCGTCGCCCGCGCAGGTCCATTCCACGCCCTCGACCACGGTGGTGGCGGCGGACGACACGGGAGAGACGAGCCTGGCCTCGGCGCGGAAACCGGCGGCGAAGGCGGGGCTCGCGGCGAGCACGGCGCAGGAGAGGAGGCCTGCGGAGAAAAGCTTCAATTGCATTGTGCGCTCCAACGACGTAAAAAAGGCACGATCGGTCACTACCGCTCAAAGAGCACGATCGGTCACTTTTTGTCAAGCGGGGAGGCTTGGCCTTGCGCAAGGGCGACGCCACCAAGGCGCGGATTCTCGATGAGACCGCGCGACAGGCCGCGGTGAAGGGCTTTGGGGCGGTCAGCCTCAATGACGTGGCCGGGGCCGTGGGGCTCTCCAAGAGCGGCCTCTTCAAGCATTTCGAATCCAAGGAAGTGATGGAGCTGGCGACCCTCGACCAGGGCTTCGACCGCTTCGTCGCGTTTGTCTGGACGCCAGCCGAGCCCCTGCCCCCGGGCCGGCCTCGGGTGGAGATGGTCTTCGACCGCTGGCTCGACTGGACCGAGGTGGAGAACGCCGCCGGCGGCTGCCTGATCATGGCCGCCAGCGTCGAGCTGGACGATCAGCCGGGCCCGCTGCGCGATCTGCTGACCCGCAGGATCAAGCAGTGGCGCAAGGCGCTGACCCGCGAGGTGAAGGCGCTACGCGACCCCGAACTCTCGGACGAGGAGGCCGCCATCGTGGTCTTCCAGATGAAGAGCTATGTCCTGGGCCACGCCGACGCCAAGCGCCTGATGGGGGATTCCACAGCGCGCAAAGTCGCGCACGCCGCCTTCACCGCCCTGCTGGATCGGACGGTGGCCGGCTAGGAACCGAACCGGCCGCCCGCGCGTAGTCCAGGGCGAGGCCCTCCCCGCCTCGCCAATTAAGGATCACGCCATGCACAAAGACACCGTCAAGGGCGCCGCCAAGGACGCCACCGGCTCGATCAAGCAAGCGGCCGGCAAGGCCACGGGCAATGAGCGCCTGGAAGCCGAAGGCGCCGCCGAGCGGGTCGCCGGCAAGGTTCAAAAGGGCGTCGGCAATCTCAAGGACGCCGCCCGCGACACGCTGAAGAACTAGAGCGCCGACCCCACACCAATGCAGCGGGCCGCGCCCAGCCGGGCGCGGCCCTTGTCATGTCCGCCGGGGCGCCGCTTCATCGCGCCGAAGCGGTGGGGGCATGGCATGAAGATCCTGGCGGGCGCGGCGATGGCGATGGCCCTGGCGACGAGCGCGACGGCAGGTGAGGATCTCGCCCTCGCCTCCTTCGCCGAGCAGCAGCAGGCCATGGTCTCAGGCGCCGCCAGTTCGGAGAGCCTGACCCGGGACTATCTCGAGCGCATCGAGGCGATGAACCGCAAAGGCCCGAGGCTCAACGCCGTCATCGCGCTGAACCGCCATGCCCTGGCCGACGCCCGCAAGCTCGACGCCGAACGCAAGTCGGGCAAGCTGCGCGGCCCGCTGCACGGGGTGCCGATCCTGCTGAAGGACAACATCGAGTCCTGGGATGGCACGCCCACCACCGCCGGCTCCCTCGCCTTGAAGGACAATGTGCCCGAGCGCGACGCGCCCCTGGTCAAGCGCCTGACCGACGCCGGGGCGGTGATCCTGGGAAAGGCCAACCTTTCGGAGTGGGCCAATTATCGCTCGCCCCGCTCGATCAGCGGCTGGAGCGCGGCAGGCGGGCTGGTCCGCAATCCCCACGCCCTAGACCGTGGGGCCTGCGGCTCGTCGTCGGGCTCCGGCGCGGCGGTGGCTGCGGGGCTGGCGGCGGGCGCGGTTGGCACCGAGACCGACGGCTCGATCACCTGCCCGGCGACCATGAACGGCGTCGTGGGGTTGAAGCCCACGGTCGGCCTGGTCTCGCGCACCCACGTTGTCCCTATCTCGGCCAGCCAGGACACCGCCGGTCCCATGACCCGCAATGTCGCCGACGCCGCGGCCATGTTGACGGCCCTGGCCGGAACCGACCCCGCCGACCCGGCGACCCGGGAGGCCGACGCCCGCCGCATCGACTATCTGAAGGCCCTCGACGCCGGGGCGCTGAAGGGCGCGCGGATCGGGGTCCTACGCAACATGGCCGGACGGCACCCGGACATCGACGCGGCTTATGACAAGGCTCTGGCCGCCCTCAAGGCCGGCGGCGCGCTGCTGGTGGAGGTTGCAGCCCCCAGCACCACCGCCATCAGCGCGGCCGAGGAACTGGTCTTGCGGAGCGAGTTCAAGGCCGGGATCAACGCCTATTTGGCCAGCACCTCGCCCGCCAAGGTCAAGACCCGCACCCTGGCCGACATCATCGCCTTCAACGAGGCGCACGCCGGGCGCGAGATGCCGCTGTTCGGCCAGGAGACCTTCAAGACCGCCCAGGCTGCGCCGGGATTGGACGACCCCACCTATCTCAAGGCCCGGGACGACGCCCGGCGGCTGGCGGGGCCGGAAGGTATCGACAAGTGGCTGAAGGACGCCAATGTCGAGGCGCTCGTGGCGGTCTCCGGCGGCCCCGCGCCGCGGGTCGATCCGGTCAACGGCAGCCGCTGGATGGGCTCGTTCTCCGGCCCGCCGGCCGTGGCGGGCTATCCCCACCTGACGGTGCCCATGGGCGAGGTCTCCGGCCTGCCGGTCGGGCTGTCATTCATTGGAACGGCATGGTCCGACGCGCGGCTACTGTCCCTGGGCTACGCCTTCGAACAGGCCACCCACGCCCGCCTGACCCCCAGGTTCGCAACCTCCGTCGACCTGCGCCCCGAAATCGCCGGCGCCTATGACGTGAAGCCCTGAGCCGGCTGGCTAGTCGAGCGAGGCGAGGTCGTCCGGACCGCCGATGGTCACGTCGAGGTCTGTGACCAGGCCGTTGGACAGCGAATAGACCCAGCCATGGACGCAGATATCCTGGCCGCGCGCCCAAGCGTCCTGCACGAAGACGTCGGAGGCCACGTTGCGCACCTGGCGGATCACGTTGAGTTCGCAAAGCCGGTCCAGGCGCGCCCGCTCTTCCGGGATCGCATCCAGCTCATGGCGGTGCTGGTGGTGAACCTCTCGGATCGGGTGCAGCCAGTGGTCAACCAGGCCGCGGCGCTGGCCGTCCACGGCCGCGGCCACGCCGCCGCAGCCATAATGGCCGACGACCATGACGTGCTTCACCCGCAGCACGTCGACTGCGAATTGCAGCACCGACAGGTAGTTGGCGTCCTGCGGCGGAGCGAGGTTGGCGACGTTGCGGTGCACGAACAGTTCGCCCGGATCGAGGTCGACGATCTCGTTGGCCGGCACCCGGCTGTCGGAGCAGCCGATCCACAGGTATTCGGGGGCCTGCTGGCCCTCCAGCCGCTTGAAGAATCCGCCGTCGGCCGAGAGCATCCGCTCAGCCCAGGCCCGGTTGTTCGCCTTCAGATGTTCGAGCATGGCGCCGCCCATAACCCCGACCGACCGGGGCCACAAGCCGCCGCGTCAACTTGCCGGCTCAGCGCCGCGCCATGATCGCCTCGAGCGTCTGGGCCTTGGCGGCGCCATCCTCGCTCAGCCGGCGAGCGATATCCCGCACGCCCGGAGGATAGGCCTCGCCGCCCTGGGCGATCTCGTCGGCGATGTGCTGCATCTGGCGCAGTTTGGCTTCCAGCAAGTCGATGTGTTCGCGGGCCAGGAGCCGGGCCTCGGCCTGGAGCTGATGGACCCGCTGGCTCAGGCTGGGCGCGGCTGCCGGACCCGGCGCCACCACGTGGAGGGCTGCTGACATCGCTACTGTTCCTTGTCGGGGCCGTGGGTCTCACGGCCATGGCGACCTTGATGGTGGCCGGCGGCTGAACGCGTCCTGAGGCGCCGGTTAGCTGGCGTTCAGGATCGGCCTTTCCCTCGCCGACACATCCGCGCAACAATTCGAGTCGAGCTTCAATCGCGAGGTGAGGAGACCCCCACATGTGCGACGACGACATCCATCAGGGCCTGATCGACGATCCGTCCGTTTCCCGCCGGGCCTTCGGCCTGATGACCGTGGCGGCCGCCGGGATCGCCGGCTCCGCCCGCGCCGCCGTCCCGGTGGTGGAGAAGGACGTTGAGATCAAGACCGCCGACGGCCTCGCCGACGCCGCGCTCTACTATCCCGAGGGCAAGGGATCGTGGCCGGCCGTGCTGGTCTGGCCCGACGTGGTCAGCCTGCGCCCGGCCTTCCGCGAGATGGCCCGCCGCCTGGCCACCGAGGGCTATGTGGTGCTGGTTCCCAACCTGTATTACCGGGTCAAGCGCGCACCGGTCGTCGAGGGCAGCTTCAACTTCGCCAATCCCGAGGACCGCGCCAAGCTGACCCCCATGCGCGCCAGCGTGACTCCAGAGGGCACCGACCGCGACGCCGTGGCCTATCTCGCCTTCCTCGACGCCCAGCCGCAGACCAGCAAGAAGAAGAAGGTCGGAACCCAGGGCTACTGCATGGGCGGCCCGCTGGCCTTCCGGACCGCCGGCGCCGTGCCGGGCCGCGTCGGCGCCGTGGCGAGCTTCCACGGCGGCGGCCTCCACACCGACCAGCCCACCAGCCCGCACCTGACCCTGGTCAAGAGCCGCGCCGAATACCTCGTCGCCGTCGCCGACAACGACGACAAGCAGGATCCCACCGCCAAGGACAGGATCAAGGCCGCGCTCGACGCCGCCAAGCGACCCAACAAGGTCGAAGTCTATGAGGGCGCCGCCCACGGTTGGACCGTCAAGGGCAGCCAGGTCTACAACGAGCCCGCCGCGGAAAAGGCATGGGCCGAGCTCCTGGCCCTCTACAAGCGCGCCCTGGCGTAACCGGCGCCTTCGCGGCCGCGGCCGACCCTCGCCATCAAGCCTGCTGGTTCATCGACCAGGTGACGCCGAACGGGTCCCGGACCTCTCCGTAGACGTCGCCCCAGAACATCTTCTCGGGCTTGACCGTCGCCTCGGCGCCGGCGTCGACGGCGCGACTGTACCAGGCCTGGATGTCCGCGACGGGAAGCATGAGAGTGTAGCCCTGCGCCGGCAGCGCCGGCTGACCATGCTCGGGGTAGCCGTCGCTCAGCATCAGCGAGCCGCCATTGATGTAGAGGTGGATGTGCATGGTCCGGCCGTTCTCGTCGGGCGGATACTGGGCGGCGATGGTCGCGCCGAACGCCTTCTCGTAGAAGGCCGCCGCCTTAACGGCGCCGTCGAGGCTCAGATACGGAACCACGCCGCCCTTCACCTCGACGGCGGCGGGGGCCTTGGGATCGATGACGTCCGACATGGGAATCTCCTTTCGGGGCTTGTCCGTCTCTCAGGACGAACCAGCGCGCACCCAGCCGACAGTCGGGCGGAGGTAAATTTCGAAGCGTGCGTGCCGCAACGAACCCCCCGACCAAGCATTGCAGTAGCGACAGGCCCAAAAACAGCCATCGTCGCGAGAGGCCGATGCTCGAAATCACAACCCTGTCCGAACTGACCATCGATGGAAAATTGTCCCTGGGCCCGGGGGCGTCCAGCAAGGACCTCTTCGCCTTCTATGGAGACGATCTGCGGGCCTGGTTCCACGCCCAACGCGCCCGGCATGACGCCATCATGGTCGGGGCCGGCACGGTCCGGAGCGATGATCCCGAACTCACCGTCCGCTATGCGGAGGGCCGCAACCCGTTACGCGTGGTCCCGGCTTCGATGGGTCGTCTTCCCCCGGACTCCCGGCTGCTGAACGACGGGCGGCCCACACTGGTGGCGGTGTCGAACCAGGCCACAGACGAGGCCGTCGAGGCGCTCATCTCCAAGCCGAACGTCGAGGTGGTCCGTTGCGGCGAGGACCGGGTCGACCTGGCCGCCCTCATGGCCCTGCTCCACGCCCGCGGCGTCCGCACCCTGATGGCCGAGGGCGGTTCGCGCCTGCTTCACAGCCTGTTCGAGGCGGAGATGGTCACGCAGATCGTCATCAAGCACATCCCGGTGATCTCCGGCTCGGCCGACGCTCCGACCTTCCTGCGCGCCGAGGCCGGCGCCTCGCCCCTTTCGCTCTCGCGCTGGCAGCTTACCGACTGGTTCGTGAAGAGCGGGGTCGGGGTCTCCATCTATCGTCCCCTGCAGGCGGCGGCATGATCGGCGCGCCGCAAATCGAGGAGATCGGCGGACACCTCGCCGTCCGCACGGGCGCCGATCCGCCCCCGGCCTGGGACCTGCGCATCGACGCGGGCGAACCGGGGTGGGACGACGATCCGGCCCGGCTGCGCCACGCCAAGCACCAGGCCCTGATGCGGGCCTACCAGGCGCGCTACATGCTGCTGCCCGACGACGCCGCCGGCGGCTCGGTCCTGCGGCGACTGCGCCGTCACTACGATCCCGTCGAGATGGCCCGGCTGGAGGTCCTGCGCGCCGGGCTGGAGGCCGAGCTGGTCGCACCGATGGTCGAGGCGGCCAGGCAGGCTGCGGTCGGACGCGATTTGGCCGCCTACGCCACAGCCCTCCTGCCCGAGTTGCGCGAGCGCCCGGAGGACGCTTTCACCGCCTGGCTGCGGACCAATCCGAACCGCGAACACCACTACCGGAACTTCCTGATCCAGTCCTCGGCCGACCTGCTGGCGGAGGCCTCAGCCTCGGCGCTCGGCGTGGTGGGCGAGTTCGGCGCCCCTCAGTCGGCCCTGTTCCGCATCCTGATCGACGAGTTCGGATACGGCGCTCATGGCCGCAAGCACAGCGTGCTCTATCGCGCCGTGATGCGCGGTTTCGGCCTGTCGGACACCTACAACGCCTACTGGCCGTTCTTCGACACCGCCGCCCTGGAGCTGCACAACACCATCCACCACCTGTTCCAGAACCCGCGGAATTTCTTCCTGCAGGTCGGGTTCCTGATGTTCGCCGAGACCGCCTACCAGCGCTCCACCCGCGACCACGCGCGGTACCTGAAGGAGCACCACCCCGACGTGGACGCCCGCTATTTCGCCGAGCACGCCCATATCGACCTGCACCATACGCGCATGGTGATCGACGAGGTGGCCCTGCCCCTGGTCGAGACCTATGGCGAGGAGGTGGGGGCCGAGATCGTCGCCGGCGCGGAACTGACCCGCGCCGCCTTCTCCCGGGCCGGGGCGCACATGCTCGCGGTCAGTCAGGCCTTCGACGCCGCGGCCGCCGCGGGCCTGGCGGTCTACGCCCCGCCCGATCTCGCGCCGCTGGGCCAGGCGATCTCGCCCGGGGCGGCGGCCGATCTCGGGGAAGCCGCACGCATCCAGGTGGGCGGGTTGGGCCTGCTCCTGGGCGGCGCGGCCTTCGCGGCATTCCCCACCGGCGCGCTCGGGCGGATCGCGGGAGCGGCGACGTGACGGCCGCGAGCTGGATCGGCGCCGACCTGCCGCCCATCTATCGCGACGGGCAGGAGTACTTCCTGTTGGGACACGCCGACCGTCTCTATCTGGTCCTAAACCGCTGCCCGCATCGCGGCGGTCCGCTGAAGTTCGGGGTCGTCAACGGCGATGACGAGATCGTCTGCCCGCTGCATCACGGCGTCTTCAAGATCGCCCAGCTCCTCGCCCAGCCCTCGACCATCCGTCTGGACGAACAGCCGGGGGCCGTGTCGTGACCGCTCCCCTCTGGCGGCGAGTCCTGGCCGAGGGCGGAGCCCTGAAGCTGGCCAATCTCGTGACCCTGGCCCGGGGGCTGCTGGTCCTGCCGATCTTCGCCCTGCTGGCGGCGGGCCAGGACCTGGCGGCGCTCGCCGTCTATGGCTTGGCGGCCTCCACCGACCTGATCGACGGCTGGCTGGCGCGGCGCAGCGGCCGGGCCTCGGCCTTCGGCGCCCAGCTCGACGCCGCCGTCGACAATGTCTTTTCCCTGGGGATCCTGGGCTTCTTGATCCTGGCCTACCCAGGGATCGCCGAGCGCCACCCCATTGCGCTGGCGATGCTGTTCGGCGGCCCGCTCGCCTATCTCGCCGCCTCTTGGTTACTGCGGCGCCGGTTCCTGATGTTCCACTTCTGGTCGGCCAAGGCCGGGGCCGTGCTGCTGTTCTGCCTCTGGCCGCTGATGGCCTTGACGGGCTCCGAAGCCTGGCTTCCCGCCGCGGCGATCCTGGTGGCCTTCAGCCGCCTCGAGCAGGTCCTTTACATCCTGCGCGGCGGCCAGGATCTGGACGCCGCCCACGGCCTTTCCCCACCCAGTCCTGCCTTCCAGATGAAGGAATAGGCGATGACCTGTCCGCCCGTGATCTCCTGGGGTGCGCGCGAGCCGCGACTGCGTGGTCCGGTAGTGGCCGGCCTCGACGCCGGCAGCGCGCGCAACGCCATCGGCGTGCACGCCGCGACCTTCAGCGTCTACCAGGCCCTGGCCGTGGCCACCGGCGCCTTGTCGGCCCGTCATCGACCGAACCTCGACGGCACGGCGCCCAGCGTCGGGATCGGACCCTTCACGCAATGGTCCGATCCCGGCAAGATCGTGACGCTGGACCCCTGGGGCCACCGGGTCGCCGAGGTCTTCGCGCCCGAGCTCGAGGCCGGCCTCGATATCCGCCCCAGCATCGCGGTGACGGCGGGAAACCTGCGAATGGCGGAGATCAACGACGCCGTCGACCTGGGCCGCCTGCGTCCCGACGGGCGCGTCCTGACCCGGGCCGGCGACATGGCGGTGACCAAGATCGCCATCGAGCCCGTCTGGTGGCTGCCCGGCGTCGCCGCCCGCTTCGGCCTCGCCGAAAGCGCCCTGCGCGAGGCCCTGTTCCGCTGTACCGACGGCATGTATCCGGCGCTCAAGACCGACGCGGAGCGCAAGGTCTTCATGCCGCCCATCGGGGGGACCAGCGTCTATCTGTTCGGCGACCCGGCCCTGCTGCGCGCGACCGACCGCAGGATATCCTGTCGCGTCCACGACGAGTGCGGCGGCTCCGATGTCTTCGGCTCCGACCTGTGCACCTGCCGGCCCTATCTGGCGCTGGGGGTGGAGGAAGCGGTCCGCATGGCCCAGGCGGGCGGGCTCGGGGTGGTGGTCTATAACCGCAAGGAAGGCCGGGCGCTCGGCGAAGTGGTCAAGCTGTTGGTCTACAACGCCCGCGCCCGCGCCGAAGGCGGCGACCGCGCTGAAGCCTATTTCGACCGCACCATCGAGGTGGCTGGGGTCTGCGACATGCGGTTCCAGGCGCTGTCGGTCGACGTGCTCCATTGGCTGGGCCTGACGCGCATCGACCGCTGGATATCCATGAGCAACCTGAAGGCCGCGGCCTTGACCGAGGCGGGTATTGAAATCATGCGCCAGGTCGCCCTGCCCGAGGAGCGGGTGCCCACCCGCGCAGGAGTCGAAATCACCGCCAAGCGCGCCTCGGGGTACTATTCCGGCGTCTGAGCGATCTCGCGCATCTGGCCTGCGCCGCTGAGCCAGGCCATGTCCCGCTCGGCGCCGACGGCCCTGCGCGCGATGTCAGGCAGCGCGGCGACGGAGTGAACCTGCCGAACCTGCGCCGAGGCTGAACTGCGCCACGGATTGCGCCAACGCCTTGGCTTCGCCCGCCAGTGCGTGACTGGCCGCCGTAGACTGCTCGACCATGGCCGCGTTCTGTTGGGTCACCTGATCCATCTGGTTGACGGCGGTGTTGACCTGCTGGAGGCCGACGGCTTGCTCCTGGGCGCTGGCGGCGATCTCCGCCACGAGGCTGTCGATCTGCGCCACGCGGGCCACGATCCTGTTCAGCGCCTCACCGGTCTGACCCACCAGTCGCACCCCCGCGCCGACCTGATCGGTTGAGGCCGAGATGAGGGTCTTGATCTCCTTGGCCGCCTCGGCCGACCGCTGGGCCAGGGCCCGGACCTCGGAGGCGACGACGGCGAAGCCCTTGCCGGCGTCACCGGCCCGAGCCGCTTCGACCCCGGCGTTGAGGGCCAGCAGATTGGTCTGGAAGGCGATCTCGTCGATGACGCCGATGATCTGGCTGATCTGTTGAGCGGAGGTCTCGATTTGGCTCATGGCGGTGACGGCCTGTTCGACCACCTCGCCGCTGGTCTGGGCGTCGCCCCTCGCGCCCAGCACGACATCCGCGGCGGACTTCGCGCCCCCGGCCGTTCGACGCACCGTGGCGGTGATCTCGTCCAGGGCTGCGGCCGTTTCCTCCAGGCTGGCGGCCTGTTGCTCGGTGCGGCGGGAAAGGTCGTCGGCGGCCGAAGCGATCTCGGACGCGCCGTTACGCATGACGTCGGCCGAGGCCACGATCCCGCTCAGCGCCGTCTCCAGGCGCTCGGCGGCGCTGTTGAAGTCGCTACGCAGCATCTCGTAGAGCTCGGGGAAGGCCCGGTCGATGCGATAGGCCAGGTCACCGCCGGCCAGTCGCTTGAGCGCGCCCGCCAGGCCGTCCACCACCAGGTTGCGTTCACGCTCCGCCTCGGATTGGAACGCCTCGCGTTCGCTGGATGCGGCGATCTCGGCGGCGCGCGCGGTCTCGGCGGCGACCATGGCCTCCTCGACCAGCCTGCGCGACTCGGTCGCCGCGGCGAGGGTCTCGCCCGATCGGGCGAAGAGCGTGGAGATGTTGGAGGCCGCCCACATCAGGACCACCGCCTCGGCGATCAGGATCACCGCGTGAACCACCACGCGGCCAAGGTCGCCGCCACCCGGGAAGACCGCCGCCGGCATCGCGAAGCTGAGCGTCAGGTGATGCAGGGCCACCACCGCCGCGCCCGCCGCGATGGCGCGCCAGTCGCAATAGATGATCAGCGCCGCCAGGGCGGCGAAATAGGCCATGTGCAGGTCGATCTGCCAGGCCTGACCCGCGAACCCGGCCACCAGCAGCGAGACGCTCGCCATCAAAGACACGGCGGCGGCAAGGCGGACGCCTGCTCCCTCGGCGCTGACCGCCCGCAGGACTGTGACGGCTGCGGCCAACGCCGCAGCGCCGAGCGCCAGGCCAAGCCATGGCCCGCCGACCAGAAACGCCGACACTCCGACGATCGGAACCATCAGCCACAGCACGGCGATCACGATCTTGTCGGCGAAGCGCCGCTGATCGTCGATGGATTGGAACATGACCGAGGTCTCCTAGACGCCGCAAAGCCGGGCGAGGCCCGGATCGATGGAAAACAATGCGCCTGCCGCACGCAGCCGCGCCGCGGCGTCGCCCTGGGGCGCGCGCACGATGACGATGAAGGAGAGCGACCCGACCGCCTGGATCGCGCCGGCGTCCGCCGCCGCGCCAAAAGCTTCGCCGCGCCCCCACCAGGGCGGGAAAACGCCGGCCGCCTCGGCGGGATCGCGCGGACCCGCGCCGACCAGGACCGCGACCGCCAGCGACGCGACCGCGATCAGGCCGGCGAGCGCGACGCTGGTTGGCGACAGCTGTTCAGGATCGGAGGCTCGAGATCTGCCCATGGGCCCGGTCTAGGGTCATGGTCGTTTCGCCATTGTTAAGCATGGCCGGCGATTTCGCGAATTCTCTAGGAAAATCAAGCTATCCTATGTTGCGCGGGGCGAGAACCTCCACTTGAGGTAGCTCCTGGGTGTCCGCCTCTGTTCCGCCGCCGCCGAGTCCACATTCCGCCTCACACCCCGCGCCAAGCTATGCCTTGAGGGGCCAAGGCAGGAGCTTGGAAGACCATGTCCGGTTCAAAGACGGTCCGTAGGGTATCCTTCATCGCATTGGCGGCCTTGACCGCCGCCGGGGCGCCGCCGGCGCCCAGCATCGCACAGAGCGCCTATCGCGACGGTTCGCCGACCCCGGCGGCCTGCGAGGCCCTGGGTTTCTCCACGGTCGCCGAGCGTGACGACTATCGAGGCGCCGCACGGGTCGGCATCCCGCCGCCGCCCCCGCCACCGCCGCAAGTCCAGCCGCGCGGGCGGGCTGCCGACGCCGCGGCGGGGGTCCACAAACGCATTGAGGAGCTGGCCGTAACCGGTCAGTCCGTGCGTCCCGCCGCGCCGTCGATGTATGCGCCGCCGCCTGCGATCATGCGCCAGCGGGTGGAGACCGAACGCTATCCCAGCGCCCAGGCCAACCCGATCCGGCGGGTGGCCGACGAGCCGGTCTCCACCTTCTCGGTCGATGTCGACACCGCCGCCTACGCCAATGTCCGCCGCTTCTTGAACGACGGCCGACGGCCGCCCGCCGACGCCGTGCGGGTCGAGGAGCTGGTGAACTATTTTGACTACGGCTACGTCGCGCCCAACGACCGGGCCACGCCCTTCCGCCCCTTCGTGGCGGTGACCCCCTCACCCTGGTCGGCGCAGCGCGAGATCATGCATATCGGCCTGCAGGGCTATGAGCCGCCGCGGGCCGCCCAGCCGCCGCTCAACCTGGTCTTCCTGATCGACACCTCCGGCTCCATGAGCTCGGAGGACCGGCTGCCCTTGGCCCGCAAGAGCCTCGGCCTGCTGATCGACCAGCTGCGGCCCCAGGATCGCGTGGCCATGGTCGCCTATGCCGGCTCGGCCGGGGCGGTGCTTGCCCCCACCGATGGCCGCCAGAAGCTGAAGATGCGCTGCGCGCTGGAAGCCCTTCACTCCGGCGGTTCGACGGCTGGCGGGGCGGGCCTGGCGCTCGCCTATGACCTGGCTCGCCAGAACTTCGATCCCAAGGCGGTCAACCGGGTGATCCTGGTCACCGACGGCGACTTCAATGTCGGCGTGGCCGACCCCGCCAAGCTGAAGGATTTCGTGGCCGAGCAGCGCAAGACCGGGGTCTACCTCTCGGTCTACGGCTATGGCCGCGGCAACTACAACGACGCGATGATGCAGACCCTGGCGCAGAACGGCAACGGGACGGCGGCCTATGTCGACACCCTCAACGAGGCGCGCCGACTGTTCCGCGACGACTTCACCGCCTCGCTGTTCCCCATCGCCGACGACGTGAAGATCCAGGTGGAGTTCAATCCGGCCCGGGTCAGCGAATATCGACTGATTGGCTACGAGACCCGGATGCTGGCGCGCGAGGACTTCAATAACGACCGGGTGGACGCCGGCGAGGTCGGGAGCGGCGCCTCTGTCACCGCCCTCTACGAGATCACGCCGACCGGCGCGGCGCCCTCCAGCGATCCCTTGCGCTATGGCCGCCGACCCACCCCGGCCCCCGCGCCGGCCGGCGAGCTCGCATTCCTCAAGGTGCGCTACAAACTGCCGGGCGAGCGGACCTCCCGCCTGATCGAACGACCCATCGGCGCCGCCGACGTCTACCCCAACGTGGCCTCCGCGCCCGAACCGGCGCGCTGGGCGCTGGCGGTGGCCGGCTTCGGCCAGAAGCTACGCGGCGATCCGCGGATCGACGAGCGTTTCGGCTGGCCCCAGGTGGCCGCACTGGCCCAGGGCGCGCGCGGCGAGGACCCCTTCGGCCTGCGCGCCGAGTTCGTCCAGCTGGTCCGCAACGCCGAGGGCGCGCGATCCCTGAACGAGTAACCCTCTCGCCGGGGGGCCGCCATCACCTCGCTAGGCGGTCGAGCTCCCTCTCGGATGACGAAGCGGTGATCGGAAGCTTGGCAACCAATAGCGGCCCTCTCAAGTTGTGTAGGGAGCCCCAGGAGCACGTCCATGAAAGTCAGCGAAATCATGTCCCGCGATGTACAGATCGCGCGGCCGCAGGATTCCATCCAGTCCGTGGCTAAGCGAATGCGGGAGATCGACGCTGGCTCCATGCCGATCTGCGACGGCGAGCGGCTGCATGGGATGGTCACCGACCGCGACATCGCCATCCGCGCCGTGGCTGAGGGCCGCAGCTTCGAGAGCCCGGTCTCCGACATTATGACCGCCGAGGTCGAATGCGTGTTCGAGGACGACGACGCCAGGGAGGCCGCGGGCCGGATGGCCAGCGCCCAGATCCGCCGCCTGCCCGTGCTGAACCGCGAGACGAACCGCTTGGTGGGCATTCTGGCCCTGGGAGACATCGCCGGCCGGGTGAAGGACTCGACGGCGGGCCAGACTCTCGAAGAAATCAGCGAACAAACTCGTCCGATCTGATAATCTGGAGTCAGGGACGGCGAGGCCGAACCAATCGCCCCGCCGTTCGTTGCATTGAAGAAGACAGTGCAGAAAGAGGGCGCGGGTGTTTGACGTCACCGATTCCCACACCGAGAACCTGATCCGCTTGAACCCGTCCGACGCGCCCCATTTCGGCGCCCCCGGCCGCGTCGGATTCCACCTGATCGACACAACCATGATGTACGCTCCCCGCTCGGGCGGGGTGAAGCGCTACCTGCATCAGAAACGAGCCTGGCTCGCCAAGCGGCGACCGGACATCAGCCACACCCTGGTGGTGCCGGGCGCCACGACCGGGCTCGACGGCCACGGCATCGTGACCGTGGCCGCCGCCCGCCTGCCGTTCGGCGACGGCTACCGCATGCCCGCCTCCATGGCCAAGTGGGAGACGGTGATCCGGATGCTGGAGCCGGACATCATCGAGGCCGGCGACATTTTCGTGCCCGGCCACGCCGCGCTGGAAGCCGGCGAGGCGCTGAGCATCCCCGTGGTCGGCTTCTGTCACACCGACGCCGCGGCCCTGGCCGCCATCCATTTCGGCGACTGGGCCGAGGCCCCGGCCATGAAGCGCTGGGCGGCGACCTATCAGCGCTTCGACCGGGTGGTGGCCCCCAGCCGCCACATCGCCGCGCGCCTTGCCGAGGCGGGGGTCGAGAAGGTCAGCGTCCAGCTCCTGGGCGTCGACACCGAGCTGTTCCATCCCGCCCGCGCCGACCGCGCCAAGCTCCTGAAGCGCCTGGGCCTGAAGTCCGACGCCCGGCTGCTGGTCTTCGCCGGCCGCCCGGCCCGTGAGAAGAACATCGAGAGCCTGATCTGCGCCGTGGAGCGGCTTGGCGAGCCCTATCACCTGCTGCTGATCGGCGCCGGCAAGGACGCCCACTATTCGCCCCGGGTGATCCCCCTGGACTATGAGCGAGATCCGGCCGCCCTGGCCGGGGTCATCGCCAGTTGCGACGCCCTGGTCCACGCCAACGAGAACGAGCCCTTCGGCCTGGTGGTGCTGGAGGCCCTGTCCGCCGGCCTGCCGGTGGTCGGGCCGTCGCGCGGCGGCATCGCCGAACTCATCGACGAGAGCGTCGGCCAGCAGGCGCGCAGCGTCGATCCGGCTGGCATGGCCGAGGCGATCGAGGCCCTGTTCGAACGCGACCTCGGCCCGGTGAAGGCCGCGGCCCGCCGCCGCGCTGAGCAGCGCCATAGCTGGGACAACACCTTCGAGGGTCTGACCCGGATTTATGGCGAACTTGTCGCCGGCCGCTCGTCCGACGCCCCGGTGGCCTTGCGGGCCTAGCGCCCGGTCGGCATGTCCTTGAACGGGATGTCCTTGTCGACCCGGATGTCGCCGGGCAGGCCCAGCACGCGCTCGGCGATGATATTGCGCAGGATCTCATCGGTGCCGCCGGCGATCCGCAGACCCGGAGCGAACATCACCGAGGACTGGAAACCGCCGTGCAGCGGAGCCAGGTCCGAGTCGTTGATGATCCCGAACTGATCCAGCATCTCGACCGCCGCGTTGCCCAGATCCTGCATCTGGACCGCCGAGATGATCTTGCCGATCGAGCTCTCCGGACCGGGAGTCTGACCGCGCGACAGGGCGGTCATGGTCCGGTTGCGGGTGTGTTTCAGCCCCTCGGCCTGGACATACCAGTCAGCCAGCTTCTCGCGGAGCGCGCTGTCCTTCAGCGCCGACTGGCCATCGAGGCCCGGCGTGTCGCGCGCCGTCTCCAGGAACTGAGACCAACCGGCGCCGGTCGCCCCACCGACCGCCAGCCGCTCGTTCATCAGGGTGACCAGGCTGACCTTCCAGCCCTCGCCGACAGCGCCCAGCCGCTGGCTGTCCTTGACCCGCACGTCGGTGAAGAACACCTCGTTGAACCCCGAGCCGCCCGACATCTGGTGGATCGGCTTCACCTCGATCCCCGGGTCCTTCATGTCGATCCAGAACATGGTCAGGCCCTTGTGCTTGGGCGCTTCCGGATCGGTCCTGACGATGACGATGCCGTAGTCGGAGAACTGGGCGCCGGTCGTCCACACCTTTTGGCCCGAGATGAGCCAGTCGCCGGAACCGTCGTCGGCCTTCACCGCCTTGGTCCGCGCGGCTGCCACGTCCGAGCCGCCAGAGGGTTCGGAGAACAACTGGCACCAGATCTCCTCGCCGCGGATGGCGGGCCCGGCGAAGCGGTCCTTCGTCCCCTGGTCCGCGAAGTTCATCACGGTCGGCACGCACATGCCCAGGCCGATCTGGAACGGGTTGGGCGGGATCGGATACTTGGCCTCCTCCTGCCCGAAGATCACGTTCTGCAGCGGATTGCCGCCCTGGCCGCCCCATTCCTTGGGCCAGGTGATGCAGGCATAGCCGGCGGCGGCCTTCTTGGCCTGCCAGGCCTTGGAAGCGTCCATCGAGTCGCCGCCGCCCTCGGGGTCGGCGCTGACATGCTGCTTGGGGGCGTTGGCCTCCAGCCAGGTGCGGACCTGGGCTCGGTAGGCGGCTTCTTCGGGGGTGTCGTTGAAGTCCATGATCCGGTGTCCCTTAGGCGGCCGCGTTGCGACGTTCGAGGTGGCTGACGAGGCGCTCCTTCCAGACCCGCGGCGCACCGGCCACGAGACTGAGCTGGCGCGAGCGGCGGTAGTAGAGGTGGCAGTCGACCTCCCAGGTGAAGCCGATGCCACCGTGGGTCTGGATGTTCTCCTTGGATCCGAACCAGAAGGCCTCCGAAGCGGCGATCCGCGCGGCGCTGGCGGCCACCGGCAGCTCCGGCGCGTTGGTGTTGAGCGCCCACGCCCCGTAATAGGAATTGGAGCGGGCGAGCTCGTTCTTGACGTACATGTCGGCGAGCTTGTGCTTGATGGCCTGGTAGGAGGCGATCACCCGGCCGAAGGCGTAGCGCTCCAGGGCGTATTCCTTGGCCATCTCCAGGCAGCGGTCGGCGCCCCCCAGCTGCTCGAACGACAGCAGGACCGCGGCCCGGTCGAATACCTGCTCGATCAGTTCCATGCCCTCGCCGGCGTTTCCGACCCGCCGGACCGGCGTGTCCTTGAAGGTCAGCCTGGCTGCGTCGCGAGTGGGGTCGAGGGTCTTCAAATTCTCGCGGGTCACCGACCCGTCGGTCAGGTCGGCCAGAAACAGGCCAGGCTTGCCGTTCTCCTTGGCCAGCACCAGGGCGACGGTGGCTATGCCGCCGTCCGTCACCGGGATCTTCACGCCGTTCAGCTTGCCGTCCGAGACCGTGGACTGGAGACTGCCCGCCGTGACCACGCCCGGGCCTTCGCTGGTGGCGATGGCGCCGATGACCTCGCCGGCGGCGATCTTGGGCAGCAGGTAGGCCTTCTGCTCGTCATTGCCGGCCAGCATGATCGCCTCTGCCAGGAAATAGACCGTGGACGCGAAGGGGATCGGGGCGACGGCGCGGCCCAGTTCCTCGGCGATCACGCAGAGCTCCAGGTGTCCCAGGCCCAGACCGCCGTATTCCTCGGGGATGGCGGCGCCCAGCCAGCCCTGCTCGGCCACCGATTTCCACAGCGCCTCGTCATAGGTCCGACTGTCGTCGTCGAGGGTCTTGCGCACCCGGTCGGTTCCGCAATTGGCCGCCAGGAACTTGCGCGCCTCGCCCTGCAGGAACTTCTGGTCGTCGGAGAAATCGAAATTCATTTCCGCCCATCCCCGCCCTTAGCGAGCGGTCGTTGAAATAGCTTTCGGGCAACATACGCGCCCTGCCCACCTTTGAAAGATTGACCTCGCGTCAAGGATTTCAGGGTCTTATCGCCGGCTGAAACGAGCTGTCAGGGACGCCGCGCATGGCCAAGGCGATATACCAGCGAAACCAGAAGGTCTGGGTCGAGAGCGTCGGCGCCTGGGCGGTGATCGAGAAGATCGTCCCCATCTGGGCCAAGGGCTTCGACGAGCCCGTCAAGGTCACCTACGACGTCGGTCTGGGCCGAGAGTTCTCCGCCCACGAGCTGAAGCCGGAGCAGGAGAGCGATCGCGACGGGCTTACCGAGGACGGCGCCCGCTGGCGGCTGCTGCGCGCCAACAACAAGTGGCAGACCGACCAGGAAACCCGCAACCACCCCTTCCCTGGAACATATCCGGTAGTGGTCACCGACCCCAATGACTGGGGCGGGTGGCGCGTGCCGGGCGCGGAGTACGACCGCGACCCGCACAAGATCGAATTCCAGGCGCGGCTGATCGCCAACGCCCCGCGCCTGCTAAGCCTGGCGCGGCAGGTGGTGCAGGTGGTCGACGAGAGCAACGGCGGCGCCCCGAACGAACTGCAGCAGGTGGCCGACGACATCCTGAAGCTGGAACGCTACCTGCTGGAGATTCCGGCGGGCGCGGACGTTCCGTCGTCAGACGAGACCGCCCACGCCGCCGAGTAGCGTCCTAGAACCTGTAGCCGAGGCCGGCCGAGATCACCCAGGGGTCCAGCTTGACCTTGGACTTCAGCGCGCCGCCGTTGATCTTGGCGTCGGTCTCGAAAAACACCTTCTTCACGTCCAGATTGGCGCTCCAGGCGCCCTGAACCGCCACGTCGACGCCAGCCTGCAAGGCGTAGCCGACACCATCGTCAAGCTTCACCGAGAAGCCGTTCTTGTCGTCCCCGCTGTAGAACAGCATGTAGTTCAGCCCGGCCCCGACATAGGGGCTCACCCGGGCCGCGGGCGCGAAGTGGTACTGCACCGTGGCGATGGGCGGCAGGACCCAGGTCTTGTGGACCACCACGTCCGTCGCCGGCCCCTGCGCGCGGATCGTGTGCCGGGTGGTGCCCAGAACAAGCTCGACGGCGACGTTGTCGGTGAAGAAATAGTGGATGCCGACGGTCGGCATGACATCATCGCCGACATCGACGTGCAGGCCGGTGGCCGCGCCCGCTGCGGTCACGATGGAGTCGTCGGCGTCCGACGAAACGCTGGTGAGGCGCGTGTTTAGGATGACGTGGCCCTTCGCCTTGGGCTGGAAGTCCTGTGCCTGGGCGCCGGTCACGAGCGTCAGAGCGGCGCCGAGCGCGAGTACGTAGGTCTTGGTTTTCATCTTCAATCCCCTCATTCAGCGCGGTGCAGCCGCGCTTGGGGCCCGGCATCACGCAGGGCGCGCGCGCGGGCCTTGACGCATCTCAAACATCCGTTTGAAATTCGTGCGGACGTCGCCCGGTCTCGCGCTGGAAGGCCAGATCGCCTAAATCGTTCTGATGCGCACAGAGACCCCTCAGCCGATCCGGCTCTCCGAGTACCGTCCGCCCGCCTTCCTGGTCGACGAGGTCCGCCTGGACTTCGACCTGGCGCCCAACGCCACCCGGGTGAAGGCCAGACTGAGCATCCGCCGCAACGGCAAGCACGCCGATCCCCTGGTGCTGAACGGTGAGCGGCTGAAGCCGATCTCCGTGTCGCTCAACGGCAGGGCGTTGGGCGACGGGGAGCGCACCATCGACGCGGAGTTCCTGACGGTGCCGAACGTCCCTGACGCCTTCGTCCTGGAGACCGAGGTCGAGATCGACCCGGAGGCCAACAAGGCGCTGGACGGCCTCTACATGTCCGGCGGCCGCTTCTGCACCCAATGCGAGGCCGAGGGCTTCCGCAAGATCACCTGGTATCCAGACCGTCCCGACGTGCTCTCGCGCTTCACTGTGCGCATCGAGGCCGACAAGGCGTTCCGCCACCTGCTGTCCAACGGCAACCTGATGGACGCGGGCGCCCTGCCGGACGGCCGCCATTTCGCCGTCTGGAACGACCCCTTCCCCAAGCCCTGCTACCTGTTCGCCCTGGTGGCCGGGGAGTTGGACGTCCTGGAGGATAGGCTCGTCACCATGAGCGGCCGCACGGTGGATCTGCGCATCTTCGTCGATCCCGGCATGGCCCCCCGCGCGGCCTACGCCATGGACGCCCTGAAGCGCTCGATGAAATGGGACGAGGAGGCGTTCGGCCGGGAATACGACCTCGACCTGTTCATGATCGTCGCCGTCCGCGATTTCAATTTCGGGGCGATGGAGAACAAGGGGCTGAATATTTTCAACTCCTCCCTGCTGCTGGCCGAACCTTCGACCGCCACCGACATGGACTACGAGCGCATCGAGAGCGTGGTGGCTCACGAATATTTCCACAACTGGACCGGCGACCGGATCACCTGCCGCGACTGGTTCCAGCTCTGCCTGAAGGAGGGCCTCACGGTCTTCCGCGACCAGAGCTTCTCGGCCGACATGCGCGGCGCGGCGGTCCAGCGGATCAAGGACGTGAAGGCCTTGCGCGCCCGCCAGTTCCCCGAGGACCAGGGGCCGCTGGCCCACCCCGTACGGCCGTCGAGCTATCTGAAGATCGACAACTTCTACACCGCCACGATCTACGAGAAGGGCGCGGAGGTCATCCGCATGCTCAAGACCCTGATCGGAGCGGAAGCTTTCCGAAAGGGCATGGACCTCTATTTCGACCGCTGGGATGGCCACGCCACGACGGTGGAGGAGTTCATCAAGTGCTTCGCCGAGGCGTCCGGCCGAGACCTCTCGGCCTTCTTCGCCTGGTATGAACAGGCCGGCACGCCGAAGCTGGACCTCAAGCAACGCTATGATGCGGACGCCCGCACCCTGGAGCTGGAGTTCTCCCAGGAGACCGCCCCGACCCCGGGCCAGCCCGACAAGCGCCCCCTGCCCACGCCCGTGACCGTGGGCCTGCTGGACGCCGAGGGCCGGACCCTGGCCTTCGAACGCGATGGATCGGCGATGGATGAAACCGTGGTCGTGCTGGAGGGCGCGCGAACCAAGGTGACCCTCACCGGCGTGGACTCCGTCCCGGTGATCTCGGCCCTGCGCGGGTTCTCGGCCCCGGTGACGCTCACCACCGACGCCGAACCCAAGGACCGCTATGTCCAGCTCGCCGCCGACCCCGACCTGTTCAACCGCTGGGAGGCGGGCCAGGACCTGGCCCGGGCCCTGATCGTGGCGCGCGCCACCGGAGCGGCGGACGAGGTCGGCGAGGAACGCTTCGCCCACGCGCTCGGCCGGTCCCTGGACGACCAGGCCGCCGACCCGGCTTTCAAGGCCTTGATGCTCGTCCTGCCCAGCGAGTCAGACCTGGCCCTGGCGCTGCAGCCCTCGGACCCCGCGGCTATCCATGAGGCCCGCGAGACCCTGCGCCAGCGGCTGTCGGTGCATCTGGCCGAGGACCTGAAGCGGCTGCATATCGGCCTGCAGGAGCTCGGCGAGTTCTCCCCCGACGCCGCAAGCGCGGGCCGCCGCGCCCTGCGCAACGCCGCCCTGGACCTGCTGGCCGCCAATCCACGCTCCGAGGTGGCCGAACTGGCGGACGGCCACTACCGCGCCGCGGCCAACATGACCGACGCCATCGGCGGACTCTCGGCCCTGATGCTGATCGGCGGCGAAGCCTATGAGGCGGCGTTGGCCGACTTCTTCGAACGCTGGAAGTCCGAGCCCCTGGTCGTCGACAAGTGGTTCGCCCTGCAGGCCCGCGATCCCGATGAAGGCGCGTTGGGCCGGGTGCTGGGCCTCACGGCCCATCCAGCCTTCGACGAGAAGAACCCCAACCGGCTGCGGGCCCTGGTCTCGACCTTCGCCAACTTCAATCCGGCCCGCTTCCACGATCCCAGCGGCGCCGGCTACCGATTCCTGGCCGACCAGATCCTCGCCGTTGACGGGTTCAACCCGATGACCGCGGCGCGGCTGGTGGATCCCCTGGGCGGATGGCGCCGCTACAAGCCGGAGCTGGGCGCCCTGATGAAGCAGGAACTCGCCAGGATCGCGGGGACGGATGGACTCTCCAAGAACGTCTACGAACTGGCGAGCAAGGCGCTCGCTGACTAGGCCGGAAGGGGCTTCCGGTTTCGGCGGCCGCACGCCCCGAACCCTAGGGTATGGCAGGCGATCCGCCGGATCGCCTTCGGGGCGAGTCACCTATCCGACGCAGTGTCCCCACGGTTGCCGTTGCGCGAATCTTGTCGTTAATTCCGGGACTTCACCGTATTCCCGGCTCAGGAAGGAGACAGCCAGCCAATGACCGTCTCGCTGAACCGGTTGCGGTTCCTGATCATCGACGACAACGCCCACGCCATCAATCTTGTGAAGGCGATGCTGCGCGGCTTCGGCTGCGAGCAGCTCTACGACGCCCAGACCATCGAGGGCGGCAAGCAGCGGATGAAGGCCACCCCGGCGGACATCGTCATCCTCGACTACATGATGGGCGCCGAGGAAGGCGTCACCTTCGCCCGCTGGCTGCGCAACGACAGCGACAGCCCCAACCAGTTCACACCGATCATCATGTTGACCGGTCACGCCGATCGCGATCGGGTGATGGCGGCGCGCGACGCTGGCGTGAACGAGTTCTGCGTCAAGCCGGTGACCCCGGCCGACCTGATGAAGCGCATCCTCTGGGTCATCGACCATGCTCGCCCCTTCGTCCGCAGCGCCACCTATTTCGGTCCCGACCGCCGCCGGCGCGACGATCCGAAATACACGGGCCCAGAACGCCGCGCGGATCGCCAGCGCAAGACCTGATCTAGCGGCGGGATCAAACCTTCGTCTGTGACGGAATGACTCCCGTGACGCCCCGCCCGCGCCCGCGTAGACTCGAGCTTCGGGGGGTGACTCGACCTTGGGTGAGGAGCGGAGGGGCGTTGGCCAGACGCGGGGGCGGAGACGTGGCTGAGTCGAAGCCGCGCCGAAAGGCCGGCGACGCGACGCCAGGAGTGCGCCCGCCGCCCGGGCAGAGCTTCATCCGCATCGCCATCCTCGCGACCCTGCTGCTGCTCGCCGTCTACACCGCCCTGGCCGTCGCCAGGATCACCCGCGAACCCCAGGCCGCCACGGTGACCAACGCCGCCCTCGCGGGCCGAGCCGAGGCCCTGGCCGCCCGGGTCGACGCCGAGGGCGTGGCCCTGCGCGGCGGCCTGCTGACAGCTCGCGAGACTCTGAGGCGCTACGCGCCGGCGCCCATCGACGCCGCCGAGGCGGGCCTGGCCACATCCGGCGGGACAGCCGCCGCCGTGGGGGTCGTCTCCGACCAGGAGGTCGTCGCAATCGCCGGCGCGGCCGGGGACGTCGACTGGCAGGCCCTGGCGCTCGCCGCCGAGCGCTCGGGCCGCGATGTCTGGGCCGGCGTCACCGATCAGGCGGCGCCCAGGCTGGCCGTCGCCGCGCCGAGCGTCACCGCCAAGGGCCGCCGCTGGATCATCGTCGTGGGCGACCCCGCCCGCCTTCGCGGCCTGCTCACCCAGGAACCGCCCCAGGCCCTGGCGACGCCCCAGGGTCGCATCGTCGCCGCCACCGGTCCCGCTGGCCTGGCCCAGGCCCGCGACGTCAACGAAGCCTTCGCCCTGGCGCCGGCCGAATTGAAGGCGGGCCGCGGCCTGACCCGGGCCCAACGCCCCGACGGGGCGCACCTGGACCTAGCCGTCCATCGCGCGCTCGGCGGCGGCCTGCTGGCCATGGCCTCGGCGCCCTCGGGCCCCTCGGAGCGGCGCACCACCGCCGAGCAACTCGCGTGGCTGCTGGCCCCCCTGGGCGTGGCCTTCCTGCTGGGCGTCCTGCTGCTGCAGCAGAGCCGCAAGGTGGAGAACGCCCAGCAGGCCTTCATCGATTCCGAGCAGCGCTTCCGCTTGGCGGTCGAGGCGGCGCGCTGCGGCATCTGGGAGTGGGATCTGGCCAGCGACCAGATGTACATGTCCGACGTGACCGGAGCGATCTTCGGCTGGGGCGGCGGCGGCATCGTCCCGGGCCAGGACGTGCTGGACCGCGTCTCTCCCGACCACCGGGAGCGGGTCCGCCAGGCGCTCTCCACCGCCGCCGTCTATGGCGGCTTCGACGTTTCGTTCCGCGTGCCCTCCCCCCAGGGCGGCCGCCCGGTCTGGATCGACGCCCGGGGACAGGCGTTCGGCGAACCCGACCAGGACGGCTATTCGCGGATCATCGGCGTGGCGCTGGACGTAACGGAAGAACGCATCGCCCAGGCCCGCGCCCAGGCCGCCGAGAACCGCCTGCGCGACGCCATCGAGAGCGTGTCGGAAGCCTTCGTGCTCTGGGACCGCCAAGGTCGGCTGCTGCTCTGCAACCAGAATTATCGCAGCTTCTTCTCCATTGAACCGCGACTGCTGAAGCCCGGCGCGCTGCGCGACGAAGTGGGCCGCATCGCCCAACTCGCGATCAAGCAGGAGATCGAATCCCCCGAGGGCCGCAAGGGCGTGCGAGAGGCGGAGCTGAACGACGGCCGCTGGATCCAGATCTCCGAGCGGAGGACCGCCGAGGGCGGCCTCGTCATGACCGCCTCGGACATCACCGCCATCAAGACACAGGAGGAGGCTCGCCGCCTCAACGAGGAACAACTTCAGAAGGCGGTGGTCAGCCTGGAGCGCAGCCAGGAGCAGCTCTCGGAACTGGCCCGCAAGTACGAGATGGAGAAGGTCCGCGCGGAGGGCGCCAACAAGGCCAAGAGCGAGTTCCTGGCCAATATGAGCCACGAACTACGCACGCCGCTGAACGCCATCAACGGCTTCTCCGAGATCATGGTCGCCGAGATGTTCGGGGCGTTGGGGGACCAGCGCTACAAGGGCTACGCCCAGGACATCCTGTCATCCGGCCAGCACCTGCTGGCCCTGATCAACGACATCCTCGACATGTCCAAGATCGAGGCCGGCAAGATGACGCTGAAGTTCGAGCCCCTGGCCCTGGAGGAGGTCTCGGAAGACGCCGTGCGCCTGGTGCGCAATCGCGCCGAGGCGGCCGGCCTGACGCTCACCGTCGAGTTCCCGCCGCACCTGCCGGAGGTGGAGGCCGACTATCGCGCGGTCAAGCAGGTGCTGCTCAACCTGCTCTCCAACGCCATCAAGTTCACCCCGCGCGGCGGTCGGGTGACCATCCGCGCCGAGGGCCGCATGGACCCCCTGGGCGAACGCATCCGGGTGACGGTGCAGGACACCGGCATCGGCATCGCCCAGGACGACCTGGCCCGGCTGGCGCGTCCCTTCGAGCAGGTGGAGAACCAGCACTCCAAAACCACCCAGGGCACCGGCCTTGGACTGGCGCTCACCAAGTCGCTGGTGGAGATGCACGGCGGAGCCCTGGATCTGCAGAGCGCGCCCGGCGAGGGGACCCAGGTCAGCTTCTCCCTGCCGATCCGCCAGGCCGGCCTGGCCGCGGCCAGCGCCGCCGGGTTCGTCGCCGCCTAGTCTCCAGGCCCAGGCGGGCGATCGTGCATCCGGCCGCGCTCGGCCGGTTCCGGGGGCGCCCGGGTCAGACCCTCCACCAGGCGCGCGCGTTCGTCGGGCGACAGGCCCGCGGCGAAGTCCACGATGCGCTCCTCGACGCCGCTGCGGATAGCCATCTCCCGCGCCCGCGCCGCGTTCAGCGCCCGCTTGACCGCGGCCGGGTCGTCGACGGCCAGCCCGCGCCAGGCCTCGATGCGCGCGGCCCTGACCTCCGACATCCCGGCGCGCACCTCTCCGGCCTCGCCGCGCAGCAGCCGGCGATAGGCGCGGCGCTGCTCCGGCGGCAGTTGGTTTGCCGCGGCCCACAGGGGCTGGCTGCCGCGGGCCATGGCGGGGCGCTGGTGGTGAACCCTCTGGCCCACAACCAGCCCGCCGACCACGGCGCCGATCAGGAAGACGTTCACCGCCAGGGAGATGAACAGGATGATGACCAGGGTCCGGCGGCTCATCAGGCGTCCTCCCCAGTCTCGGCGATAGAGAGGTCGTCATAGCCGGCGAGGACGGCGCTGAACGCCTCGTCAGGCTGTGAGACGTCGTAGAGCGCCACCCCGACCGCAAGGCCGGAGGCGCAGGCCGCGGCCAGGCCCGCGCTCAGGCCCGCGCCCCAGAACCAGGCGCTCAGGCGGCCCCGGCGGCGTGCGACGGGAGCCGCGGCGACCACTCGCTCCCGCAGGTCGTGGGTCACGGCCATCGGGGCCCAGGCGTCCAGCGCCGCGTCGAGCGTCGCGGCCCGCGCGAGCACCCCTTGGGCCAGCGCCGGCTGGGCGATCATCAGCGCCGCCGCGGCCTCGCGCTCGACGTCGGGCCAGCGGGCGACATCGCCGCCGTGGGCCTTTGCGAGGGTTTCGAACCGTTCCGGGGTCATGCGGGGCGCCTCATGGTTCGACCATATCCGCGAGCGCCACGCGCAGGGCGCGCCGGCCGCGGGACAATAGGCTCTCCAGGGCCTCGACGCTCACGCCCATCAGGGCCGCGGCCTCGATATTGGAGACCTCCTGGTAGTGGCAGAGGCTGACGGCCTCGCGCTGGCGATCCGGCAGGGCGGCCATCGCCGCGGCCACCCGGCGGCCGACATCGCGCGCCTGCAGTCCCCGGTCCGGTGCCGGCCCGTCGTCCGCGTGGTCCGGCGGACTGTCCATGGCCACCTCGCGGCGGCGACGCAGCCGATCGTAGCAGAGGTTGAGCGCCACGCGGTGCAGCCAGGTGTCGAACCGCGCCCCCCCGGGCCTCCAGTTTCGCGCCTGCTTCCAGGCGCGCACGAAGGTCTCCTGGGCCACGTCCTCGGCCTCGGCGCTCTCGCCCAGCATGCGGCCGGCCAGGGCCAGCAGCCGCGGCAGCTTGGCGGCCACGAGGCTGCGGATCGCGGCGGGATCGCCCGCCGCCACCCGCGCCAGCAGCGCCTCGTCGCCATCGCCTGGGTCCAAGCCTCACCTCGCCTCGCGGCGGCCTATGGTCCTCAACCTGCGTCACGGCCCCGGTTCTGGCGCAGGGTGAGGATCTCGCCCTTGCTCAGCCAGCCATCCTTGTTGGTGTCGCCGCGCTCGAAGCGGAACTTGGCGGCGGCGTCCATTTCCGAGCGGGCGACGGCGCCGTCCTTGTTGAGGTCGAGCCTATCCCACATGCGCTCACCGCGCCCCTCCTTGCCGGCGGCCATGCCGGCCGGCGGTTTCAGCTCGGCGCGGGCGATCCTCCCGTCCTTGTCGGCGTCGAACCTGGCCAGCATGGCGTCGGCGTGACTCTTGCGGAATTCGGTCAAGGTGACCCGACCGTCGTGGTCCAGATCGGGGTTCGGCCGCTGGCCCATCTGGGCCTGGGCCGACCCGGCCACGCAGAGGGCGGCCACGGCGATCATCAAGCGCTTCATACGAAAATCCCTTCGGGCGTCTCGTCCGCGCCCAAACCTCTAACGCCCCTCGTTGGGATTTCCGTCGATCAAGGTTGCACGATGATTTCATAGGCCCCGCGGGCGGCGAGCCGGGCGGTGTCGAGCTTGGCCTTCAGCGCGCGGAAGTCACGCGCGCCGCCGGCCCGGGCCATCAGGGCGCGAAACGCCTTGGGCTCCTCCTCGGGGTCGGCGTTGTCGCTGAGCGCGACCTTGAGCAGCTGGGTCAGGTCCTGCTGCAGTTTCCAGGCCTTCTGCAGGTCGGCCAGGGCCCGGGCGGGGGCGAGGCCCGCGGCGTCGGCCAGGGCGCCGGCGGTGTTCTGGTTCAGCGGCGCGCCGGAGGCGGCGTGAGCCAGTTGCAGGAACTGGGCGGCGAACTCGATGTCGACGAGGCCGCCGGGCGACAGCTTCAGGTCCCAGTGGCCCTTCGGCGGCCGCTCGCGCTCCAGCAGCTCGCGCATCTCCCGGACGTCAGCGGCGGTCCGCGCGACATCGCGCGGGCGGCGCAGGGCGGCCTCGACCGCCGCCCCTGCGTCGGCGGCGAAGCCGGGCGAGGTCGCCCAGACCACCCGCGCACGCGTCAGCGCCATCAGCTCCCAGGTCTCCGCCTCGCGGTCGTAGTACTCCTCGAAGGCCGGGAAGCTCACCGCCACCGGACCCTTGGTGCCGGAGGGGCGCAGCTGCATGTCCACCTCATAGAGCTCGCCCTCCCCGGTGGGCGTCGACAAGGCCGCGATCAGCCGCTGGGTGAAGCGGCCATAGTAGACGTCGGCGCTCCACTCCTTGATCGTCGAGACCGAGCCCGGCTCCCGGGCGCGGTAGAGGGTCATGAGGTCGAGATCGGACCCGGCGCTCATCTCCTTCGAACCGCACTTGCCCAGCGCGATCACCGCCACGTCGCCCTCGAAGGCTCCGCCCAGTCGCTCGGCCTCCGCCAGGGCGGCGGGCGCCAGGATCTCGATGCAGATGTCGGCCAGGTCGGCGAAGGCGCGCCCGGCCGTCTCGGCGGTGGCCGCTCCGCTCATCACCTGGACGCCGACCCGGAAGGCCTGCTCGCGATGCACGCGACGCACGGCGTCCATGACACCCTCGAACCCGTCGGCGCGGGAGACGGCGGCGGCCATGGCGTTGCGGTCCTCCTCGCGGTCGAGGTCTGAGAAGAAGGCGCCGTCCAGCAGGGCGTCCAGCGCCGCCGGTCGACGAGCCAGGGTGCTGGCCAGCCGCGGCGCGAAGGCCATCACCTGAACCATCAGCTCGAACAGCCTGGGCTGGGCCAGGAACAGCGACTGCAGCTGTACGCCCGACGACAGCTTTGAGAAGAAGTCCTCGAACCGGGCGAAGGCGGTGTCGGGTGCGCCGGTGGCCTGGGCGGCGTCCAGCAGGCGCGGCGCGAGCCGGGTGAAGAGTTCGCGGCCGCGCTCGGTGCGGGTGGCCGGGATGTGGCCGTGGTGCCAGCCACGGATGGTCTGGGCGATGCGCGAGGGGTTGGAGAACCCCATCCGCACCAGGGTGTCCAGGGTCTCCGGGTCGTCGTCGACCCCCGTGAACACCAGGCTGCCGAACTTCGACGAGAGCTGCTCCTCTTCTGGGAATAGCTCGCCATAGCGGCCGTTGACGATCTTCAGGATCCGCTCCACCGACGCGTCGAAGCTGCGCACCCGGTCGAAGCCGGCCAGGGCGCCCACTCGCTTTCGTTCGCTGTCGGACTCCGGGAGCCGGTGGGTCTGCTCGTCGGCCAGCATCTGGATACGGTGCTCGATGGCCCGCAGGCGCTCATAGGCCAGGGTCAGTTCCCCGGCCGTCTGGGCGGTGACATGCCCAGCCGCCGAAAGGGCCGCGAGGGCGTCCAGGGTGCGCGGCGAGCGCAGCTCGGGATGGCGCCCGCCCAGGATCAGCTGCTGGGTCTGGACGTAGAACTCGATCTCGCGGATGCCGCCCCGGCCCAGCTTCAGGTCGACGCCCTTGGCGGTGAGGCGTTCGTCGACCTTGTGGACGTGGATCTGGCGCTTGATCGAGTGGATGTCGGCGATGGCGGCGAAGTCGAGGTTCTTGCGCCAGATGAAGGGCGCCAGTTCCTGGAGGAAGGCGCGGCCCCGCACCAGGTCGCCCGCCGCCGCGCGGGCCTTGATGAAGGCCGCCCGCTCCCAGTTCTGGCCGACGCTCTCATAGTAGTCGAAGGCCGCCGCCGCCGGGATGGCCGGCGGGGTCGAGGACGGGTCCGGGCGCAGGCGAAGGTCGACGCGGAAGACGTAGCCGTCCGCGGTCTTCTCATGCATCAGCTCCGCCAGCCGCTGGATCAGACGCACGGCGAAGGCCTGGGTCTCGATCCCTTCGGCCAGGGGCAAGGCCTCCGGCTCGTAGAAGACCGAGATGTCGATATCGCTGGAATAGTTCAGCTCGTAGGCGCCGTGCTTGCCCATGGCGATGCAGAACCAGCCCGGGACCGGGCCCTCGTCGCCCTCGCCGATACGGGTCAGCCGGCCGGCCTCCAGTTCGCCGCGCGCCGCGACCATGAGCGCGGCCGCCAGGGCGGCGTCGGCGAACCGCGTCAGGGCGCCGGTAACCGCGTCCAGGTCCCAGAGCCCGCCCAGGTCAGCCAGGGCGATCATCAGGTGGGCCTCGGCCTTCAGCACCCGCAGCCCGGTCTTGGCCCGATCCCAGTCGGCGGTCGAGAGGGCCGCCGTTCGGTCCAGCAGGTCCGCGAACCTGGCGTCGGGGGCGGCGGCCAGCAGAGCGCGCAGACGGCCGGGATCGCGGCGGGCTAGGCCGGCCAGATAGGGCGAGGCGCCGAACACCGGGGCGAGCGCCGGCCAGGCGGCGTCCAACTCGCCCGTCCAGCCGTCGCGGATTGCGGCCTCGACCAGAACATTGCGCGCCCGCTCGGCGGCCTTGGGGTCGGCGACCGGTCCACACGGCGTCATCCGCGCCGCCAGCGCCAATCCAGGCTGAATTTGCTCGACGCCCGCACTCATCGAGAAATTCCGACTAGCCGAAAGGTCAATCTCAGGCACAGATACGCCCGGTTCGCCCAAGGGAGGGGGACAGAGGTGCGTATTGTCGAGGTTCTCACCTTGCCGTTCCTGTCACGCGGTTCCGACGCGGCCCTGCTGCTCATGCGGCTGACGGTCGGTTCGTTCCTGATCTTCGGGGTCTGGGACAACATCACAAGCACCGAACGCATGGCGGAGTTCGAGCTCTTCCTCGCAAAGTTCGGCTTTCCGCTGCCCAAGCTCATGGCCCCGCTCTCGGTTTGGGCCCAGTTCGCCTGCGGCGTGGCGTTCATCCTAGGCTTCGCCACCCGGTGGGCGGGACTGATCTGCGCCTTCAACTTCGTCGTCGCCATCGCCATGGTCGACCATCATCAGGGGATTCGTGGCTCTTTCCCGTCCGCCTGCCTGCTGGTGATCGGCCTCTATCTCGCGACCCATGGTCCTGGGCGATTGGCGTTGGACAGCCTGATCACGCCGCGCACCCTCGGAACTCGATAGCGGCGCGCGCCAGCTTGGGCGTTGATGCGTCCATGATATCGCCCCGCCACCTGCTGCCCCTGACGCCCCTTCGCGGCGGCCACGACCTTGTCCTGCTGCTGATCCGGCTGCTGGCGGGCGGCTTCCTGATGTTCTCGGCCGCGCCCTACGGCTTCCGGGCCGGGAAGTTGGCCGAGTTCTCCGGCTTCATGGCCAAGCACGGATTCGCGGCGCCGCACCTGCTGGCGCCTCTGTCGATCTGGGCCATGCTGCTGGCCAGCCTCGCGCTGATCGCCGGCTTCGCCACGGGCTGGGCGGGCTTGGTCGTGGCGTTCAACTTCGTAGTGGCCATCGTCATGGTCGATCGCTTCCAGGGGATCGGCGGATCTTTCCCGTCGGCCAGCCTGATCGCCATGGGCCTGCTGCTCGCCGCGGCCGGACCCGGCCGCTACGCCCTCGACGCCTGGATCGCCCGGCGCCCCTAGGCTGCCCGGGGCAGGATCAGGGCTACGCGCAGGCCGGGGCCCATCTCGCCGACCTTGCCCGGTCCCTCGGCTAGCTCCAGGCGTCCGCCATGGGCCTCGGCCACCGCCGCCACAAGGGAGAGCCCCAGGCCCGAGCCCGGCTCACTGCGGCTGTTCTCCAGCCGCACGAAGCGTTCGACCACCCGCTCCCGGTCCTCGTCGGGAACGCCCGGGCCGGTGTCGGTGACGGAATACTCCACCTCGCCAGAGGAGCGGCGGCGGACCCGCAGCATGATCGCCCCGCCCGAGGGCGTGTACTTCACGGCGTTGTCCAGGATGTTGGCCAGGGCCTGGGCAAGGAACTCGCGGTTGCCGCGCACCTGCAGGTCGACCGCGAACTCGGCGGCGAAGTCGAGCCCCTTGTCCTCGCAGACCGGCTCATAGAGCTCGGCCATGTCGCCGCCAAGCTCGGCTGGGTCGAATATGTTTTGGTCGGGGGCCTGGCCCGCCGCCTGCAGCCGGGCGATGGAGAGCACGGCGCCGAAGGTCTTTAGCACCCCGTCGGTGTCGTCCAGGGCCTGGGCCAGCGCCTCCTCGGCGTTGCCCTTGCCGGCCTCGACGTCGAGATAGGCGGTCTCCAGCCGGGCACGGAGGCGGGTGAGCGGGGAGCGCAGGTCGTGGGCGATGGCGTCGCCGGCATGGCGATGGCCGGCCATGGAGCGCTCCAGCCGGTCCAGCATCTCATTGAGGCCCTCGGCCAGCTCGTCGAACTCGTCGCGGGTTCCCCGGACATGGGCGCGGGCCTCGAGGTCGCCGTTGCGCACGGCGGTCACCACCTCGGCGAGGCCGGCCATGCTGCGGCTGACATTCCGACTGACCAGCAGACCGCCTAGCAGGCCCAACACGATGACCAAGGCGCCGGCGCCCCACAGCGCCCGGACGATCTTCAGGACATAGGCCTGGTCCTCGCTGATGTCGGCGCCGACGAACAGGATTTCGCCGCCGCGCAGCTGCTCCTGGAAGCCGCGGGCAGGATGCTTGCGCGCGCGGCCGTTCACATCGATGTCGGTGACCGAGAAGCTGGCCCGAGCCGGCGCGCCGGTGAATTCCTCGACCGGCGACTCCTCGATGGAACCGGAGATCCGCTTCCCGTCCTTGGTCATCAGCAGGTAGAGGAAAGGCCGCTCGCTGGCCGCCCGCTCGATGAGCGACTGGTTGAGAACATTGACACCGCCGCGCTCATAGGCGGCCTGGAGCGCCCGCATCTCGCGTCCGATATCTTCGTCGGTGCGCCGCGTCGCCTCCCCGGCGGTGGCCAGGTAGATGTAGGCCAGGAAGGCGCTGGCCGCCGCGGCGAACAGGGCCAGGAACAGCAGGGTGAGCCGGAACGGCGTGGTGCGGAAAAGCCTGGGCAGGCGCATGGGCCCCGCCGGACCTTAGGGATCGAGGCGGTAGCCCGCCCCGCGGACCGTCTGCAGCATGGGCTTGTCGAAGCCCTTGTCGATCTTCGAGCGCAGGCGGGAAATATGCACGTCGATCACATTGGTCTGGGGATCGAAATGATACTCCCAGACCTTCTCCAGCAACATGGTGCGCGTCACCGACTGTCCGGCGTGGCGCATCATGAATTCCAGCAGCTGGAACTCGCGCGGCTGCAGGTCGATCTCCTTGCCCTGCCGGTGCACGGCCCGGCCGATCAGGTCCATCTCCAGTTCGCCGACGCGCAGCAGGGTCTGGACCGAGCCGGTCTCGCGCCGCCGCGACAGGGCCTCGACCCGGGCGATCAGCTCGGCGAAGGCGTAGGGCTTGACCAGATAGTCATCGCCGCCGGCCTTCAGGCCATCGACCCGGTCGGTGATCTCGCCGAGCGCCGACAGGAACAGCACCGGGGTCTGGTCACCCTCCCGGCGAATGGTCTGGACCATGGTGACCCCGTCCATCCGCGGCATCATCCGGTCGACGATCATCACGTCGAACTCGCCGCCGCGGGCGGCGGTAAGGCCGTCCTCGCCATCCGGAGCTCGGACGCACTCGTGGCCGGCCTCGGTAAGTCCGCGATCCATGACTTCGGCCGCTTCGAGGTCGTCTTCGACAATCAGGATGCGCATCGACTCATTCCCCCGAACCTCATCCCACCTAACCGGAAATCTTCAGCGGCAGGAAGGACGTGCGACCGCCGCGATGGACGCCGACCAGCACGCTGGGACGTCCAGCCTTCTTGGCGATGTCGACCTGGGCCGAGAATTCCGAGGCGCTGCCCACCGGCAGGCCGCCGGCCTGGACGATGACGTCGTCCTTGCGCAGGCCGCGCTGGGCGGCGTCGGAGGACTGGTCGACCCGGTCGATCAGCACGCCGCGGACGCCCGGATCGAGGTTCAGGCGCTTGCGCGCCGCGTCGTCGAGGGGTGCAAGGGCCAGGCCCAGCACCACCGGACGCTGGACCTGGGGCGTCGCGCCCTCGGCCCCGCCGCGGTTGGCCCCGCCCGGCGTGTTGTCGTTGGCGGCCAGTTCCCGCTCGGTCGGACGCACGCCGGAACGGATCTCGACGATCTTGCGCTTTCCGCCGCGCAGGACGTCGAGACGCAGGGCGTCGCCGGCCTGGGCCTTGGCCACTTCGCGGGTGAGTTCCGAGGAGCTCTTCACGTTGACGCCATTCACGGAGGTGACAATGTCGCCCGACTGCAGGCCGCCACGCTCGGATGGACCGCCGGGGGTGACATTGGCCACGATGGCGCCGCGCTGGGCGCCGAGGCCCTGAGCCTCCGCCATCTCGGCGGTGAAGTTCTGGATCGAAGCGCCGATATAGCCCCGGGTGATCTTGCCGCCGGCGATCAGCTGCTTGGTGATGGCGTCGGCCACCTCGGCGGGGATGGCGAAGCCGATGCCCACGGAACCGCCCGAGGGTGAGAAGATCGCGGTGTTGACCCCGATCACCCGGCCATAGACGTCGAAGGTCGGGCCACCGGAATTGCCCCGGTTGATGGGGGCGTCGATCTGGATGTAGTCGACGAAGGTCTCCCCGATGTCACGGCCATAGGCCGAGATGATCCCCGCCGTGGCGGTGCCGCCCAGGCCGAAGGGGTTGCCCACCGTGATCACCCAGTCGCCGACCCGCGGCTTGGCGGCGTTCTCGAAATTCACATAGGGGAATCCCGCGCCCTTGACCTTGAGCACGGCCAGGTCGGTGCCCTCGTCGCGACCCACGACCACGGCGTCCAGCTCGCGCTCGTCCTTGAGCACGACCTTGATCTCCTTGGCGTTTTCCACGACGTGGTTGTTGGTGACGATGTAGCCGTCGGCCGAGATGAAGAAGCCCGATCCCGAGGAGAGCTGCGGCGGCAGGCGCGGCTGGCCGCGGCCGGGTTGACCGGGTTGGGCCGGCTGACCCGGCTGACCCGGCTGAGCGTCTTCATCGTCTCCGCCGCCGCCCGGCGGCTGGCCGCGCGGTACGACGTCGAACGGGAAGTTCTCGAAGCCCGGAATGCGGCGCAGGGCGGCCGGATCGGCCTCCGAGGTCACGTTGATGGAGACCACCGCGGGCGAGACCTTGTCGAAGATATCCGCGAACGAGATCGGCGCGCCCGGCGGCGGGGCGAAGATCGGGGCGGTTGAGGCGCGAATCAGCAGGCCCTCGTTCCCCGCCCCCGGAGCACGGTCGCTGAAGCCCGCGCCGGCGAGGGCGGCGGTGGCGACGCCGACGCCGGCCAGGGCGCCGATGAGGTAACCGGTCTTCTTCGAGGTCATAAGCCTTCAATTTCCCTGTGGGAGTGAGCCGCACATATCATGCGCCCGTCCCGAACAACCTAGGTTCGATGCCAAAGAGCGCAACGTCTCTCAAGTTACGTTTAGGTCACGCTCCGAGCTTCATAGCGTCCGATGTTGGGCGCAACTTTGTCATGCCGGCTCGTCGTCAGACAGGCGCGCCAGGCGCGCGGCCTCATCCTGCGATAGTTCGGCCTCGGCCGCGCGGGTCCGAAACCCCCGGACCAACAGCAGCAAACCCAGGCCCACCACCAGGAACGGCGCGCCCCAAAGCGCCGCGTTGCCCCAGGAGAAGGCCGGCTTCAGCAGCACGAACTCGCCATAGCGGCCGGTGAGGTGATCGCGGACCTGATCGTCGCTCTTCCCCGCCCGCACCTCGTCGCGCACCAGACGGCGCAGGTCGGCGGCCAGTTCAGAGTTGGAGTCGTCGATGGACTCGTTCTGGCAGACCAGGCAGCGGACTTCGCGGAAGATGGCGCGGGCGCGCGCCTCCTGGGCCGGATCGGCCAGCCGGTCGGCCGGGTCCGAGGCCGCGGCCAGGCAAAACATCGCCGCCAGGATGGCCAGGATCTGTCTCACGCCCTCGCCTCCCTGGCGCCGACCGCCATCCGCAGGCGGCGGTCCGACAGCGAGACCAGGCCGCCCAGCGCCATGATCGCCGGGCCGATGAAGATCAGCAGCGCCCAGGGGTTCCAATAGGCTCGCACCAGCCAGACCGGACCATCGGCGCCGGGCCGGCGCTCACCCAGGACCACGTAGAGATGGCTGACCCCGCGGGTGCAGATGGCCACTTCGGAGGTGGTCTGACCGCCCGTGGGATAGAAACGCCGCTCTGGGCGCGGCTTGCAGACCAGGGCGTCGGCCTTGGTGGCGCGCAGATAGCCCCGCTCGGCGTCGTAGTTGGGGCCCTCGACCCCGCGGACCCCATCCAGCACCAGCTGATAGGCTCCGACGTCCAGCCGCCCGCCGATGGGGATGGCTTCGGCCGCTTCGAGCTTCCAGCCCGTCTCGAAACAGGCGCCCAGCACGAAGACGCCCAGGCCCAGGTGGGCCAAGGTCATGCCCCAGGCGCCGCGCGGCAGGCCGCTGAGGCGCCGCCAGGTCTCGGCCAGCGGCCCCCGGAACGCGCGGGTGCGCTCGGCGAGCTCGACAAGGGCGCCCACGACCAGCCAGGCGCCCATGGCGATCCCCGCCGAGGCGAAGGCCTTGCGCGGACTGACCAGGGCGAAGGCCGCCAGGCCGCAGGCCATGGCGATCAGCACCGCGACCCACAGGCGCTGGGCCACGCCCCGCGCGTCGCCCCGCTTCCAGGCCAGCAGGGGTCCGGCGGGCAGCAGGATGGCCAGCGCCGCCATCAGCGGCGTGAAGGTGAGGTTGAAGAACGGCGGCCCCACCGAGATCGCCTCGCCGGTCGCCGCCTCCCGGATCAGCGGATAGAGCGTGCCCAGGAGCACTGTCGCCGTGGCCGCCGCCAGCAGGATGTTGTTGAGCACCAGGGCGCTTTCGCGGCTGACCGGGGCGAACACCCCACCGGGACTGAGCGCCGGCGCCCGCCAGGCGAACAGGGCGAAGGCCGCGCCGGAAGTGACGCCGAGGATTATGAGCAGCAGGGTTCCCCGCGTCGGATCGACGGCGAAGGCATGGACCGAGGTCAGGACGCCCGATCGCACCAGGAAGGCGCCCAGCATGGAAAAAGTGAAGGCCGCGAGCGCCAGGAACACCGTCCAACCGGCCAGCGCGCCGCGCTTCTCGGTGACGATGGCCGAATGCAGCAGGGCCGTGGCCACCAGCCAGGGCATGAAGGAGGCGTTCTCCACCGGGTCCCAGAACCACCAGCCGCCCCAGCCCAGCTCGTAATAGGCCCAGAAGGCGCCCAGGGTGATGCCGACGGTGAGCGCGCTCCAGGCCGCGAGCGTCCAGGGCCGCACCCAGCGCGCCCAGGCCGCGTCGACCCGGCCCTCGATCAGGGCGGCGACCGCGAAGGAGAACACCACCGATAGGCCGACATAGCCGAGGTAGAGCATGGGCGGGTGGAAGGCGAGCGCCGGGTCCTGCAGCAGCGGATTGAGCGAGCGGCCCTCGATGGGCGCCGCGTCGAGCCGGGCGAAAGGATTGGAGGCCAGGACGGTATAGCCCAGGAACACCACGCCGAGAACGCCCTGGACCGCCACGGTCAGGGCCTTCAGCCCGTCCGGCAGGCCGCGGCCGAGCCCGGCCACCGCCGCGCCGCAGCCGGTCAGCGCCAGGCACCACAGCAGCATCGAGCCCTCGTGGCTGCCCCAGGTCCCGGCGATCCGGTAGAGCAGCGGCTTGTCGCTATGGGAGTTGGCCGCCACATTGGCCACGGAGAAGTCCGAGGTCACGAAGGCGCACATCAGGGCCGCGAACGCCAGGAGCAGGCCTGCGAAGGCCGCGAGCGCCGCGCCCTCCCCCGCCCCGGCCAGGACCTGCGAGCGCGTCATGCGCGCGGCGGCCGACAGCAGGGCCTGCACCAGCGACAGCGCCAGCGCCAGCACGAGGGAGAAAGCCCCGATCTCGACGATCATTCGCCGTCCTTGGCGTAGGCCGGCGGCGGCGCGCCCTCGCCGCGCCATTCGCCCTGTTCCTTCAAGGCCTTGGATATCTCGCGCGGCATGTACTTCTCGTCGTGCTTGGCGAGGACCTGCTTGGCTTCGAAGCCGCCGTCGGCGCGGAAGGCGCCGGTGGCCACGATCCCCTGGCCCTCGCGGAACAGGTCAGGCAGGTCGCCGGAAAAGGCCACCCGGGTGGTCGCGATGCGATCGGAGACGGTGAACTCCACCCGCCCGTCGGGATGCTTGACCACGCTGCCGGCCTCGACGAGGCCGCCCAGCTGGATCGAACGGCCCGGCGGAGGTTTGGCCTCGATGGCCTGGGACGGGGTGTAGAAATAGGAGATCGAGTCCCGCAGGCCCCAGAGGGTGAGGCCAACGGCGAGGGCCAGCACCGGGGCGATGGCCGCCACCAGGGTGAGGCGACGCCGCGCCTTGGGCGACTTCGGCAGCCAGCTCATCGGGTCGCCCGGCGCATCGGGGCGGTCTTGGCGGCGATCTCCAGCGCCTTGACGATTTCCGGGCGGTCGGCGTAGCGGCCGCGGGCCTTGGCCAGGGCGGCGTCGCGCTCGCTGTCCATGCCCAGCACGGCGTAGGAGCGGACCAGCCGCACCCAACCCTCGGGGTCCTCGGGAGAGGCCTCAAGCCGGGTCGCCAGACCTTGCACCATGCCGCGGATCGCGGCCATCTCGCCGGTGGCGGCCGGCGGCGCGCCCTGCGCCTGCGCGATGGCGGTTTCCACCGCGGCGCGACGGGGATCGCCCTGGGGAAGCCCGGCCGCCAGGGCCTTCCAGTCGGACAGGCCGCCGTCGCGGTCGCCGGCGGCTATGCGGCCGCGGGCCAGGTGGAAACGAGAGATCACCGAGGCCGGATCGCGCTTCAGGGCCTCGGCGAAGGCGCGCTGCGCCGGAGGCGTGACCTCACCGCCGGCCTCGATCATCAGCACCTCGCCCAGGCCCTCCCAGAGGTCGACCCTCTGGGGCGCCAGCTCGATGGCTCGGCGCAGGGCGCGGATGGCCCCGCTGGGATTGTCGGCGGCGATCTCCGCCTTGGCCAGGAAGCCGTAGGCCTCGGCGTCGGGGCCCCGCTCGGCGATCAGCGCCTTGAGCACGGCGGCCATCTGCGGCGCGGTCAGCATGGCCGGATCCAGGGCGCGCCAGGCGGCGATCCGTCCGCGGAACGGCTGGTCCGGGAGGCCGGGCGCGCCGACCGCCAGATAGAGGCCGAGGGCGGCGAAGGGCGCCAGCAGGGCGGCGAGCAGCACCGGCCGGCGATGCCCGGTCTGGGCAGTCCAGGGCGTGGCGACGGCGTCGGCGGCCGACAGCAGGCGTCGGGCGGCCTCGGCGTGGGCGCTCTTGCGTTCCTCGTCGGCGATCAGGCCACGCCCCGCCAGGTCGTCGATCTCGCGGAGCTGCCGGCGATAGACCGCGCTCGTCGGGTCCGCGGACCCGGCGCGACGGGCCGCGCGGGCGGCGTTCTGCAGGATGAGGCCGGCCGCGGCGGCGGAAAGCACGCCGGCGACCACCCAGAAGGCGATCATGAGGGGCGTTTAGCTGAAACGGCGGGGTTGTTCTAGACCGGCTTGGCCGGGTCCTCGGCGAAGACCTGGGGCGGCGGCTTCTTGGCGCCGAAGGCGGTGGCCGCGCGGCGGCGCACGATGTCGCCGGCGCGGGGCTCGTGGATAGGCGCGGCGAACTCCGCGGCGATCTGCAGGAAGCGCGCGGCGATCTCCCTGTCGGGGACCTCGTTGTCGCGCACCAGCGACAGGACCTCCTCGACATAGGTGTCCAGGCTCTCGCCGGCCTTCTCCATCACCTTGGCGCGGGTGGAGGCGAAGCCGCCATAGTTGGCGCTGGGGCGGATGGCCTCGGCGAAGGCGAGCAAGGTGCGGCAGCGGTCGACCAGCTTGGCGTCAGGCTCCAGGGTCATGCGCGGCTCGGTGCGCATCATACGCGCCACCCGGACCTTATGGTTCGGCAGGGCCGCGCCCATCACCTTGTCCAGCTCGCGCAGGCGGCCCTCGACCACCGCGGCCAGGGTCTGTTTCTGCTTCTGGACGCGGAAGCCCCAGCCGCTCTCGCGCGATAGTTCGATGGAGTTCTCCATCTCGGCGATCTGCAGGGTGAGGGTCTCGACCGTCGCCGCGGCGGCCAACCCGCCGGCCGGTCCGCTGTTCAGGTCAAAGTCGGCGACCATCTTCAGGTTCGCGTCGATGGCGTCCATCAGCCGGATCGCGAAGATCGCCAGCTCGGAATCGGCCAGGTAGTGCTCGTTCGGCCGGTCCATGACCGCCGAGACCACCCGCAGGATCGTCCAGGGCTCGGCGAGCTGGGCCGAGAGCATCTCGAAGAACCGCGGGCCGGCGTCCTCGGCCTCGAGGCCGGCGTCCTTGTAGGCCACGCGCGCCGCGGCGGCGTGCTCCTCGGTGAATCGGCCGATCCACTCCGGCAGCCGCAAGGTCGACTGGCGCACTATCGGGGCCAGGGTCAGGCAGGAGAGCAGGTGCTGGGTCCCGCCCGGCCGGGCCGACTCGATGGTGTCGATGGCCGCGACGAAGTCGCGCTGTTCGCCCGCCCGCAGGCCGTCGGCGGCCATCTGGGTCAGGATGTCGAAGGGTTCGGTGGAGCTGGCCCCGGGGCGATATTCCACCAGCGCACGGGCGGCGCTGGCCACCTGGAAAGCAGCTTCGGCCTTCAGCCCGCGCCAGATGAGGGCGAGGGCCGCGCGCGGGAAGGCGATGCGGGACTGGTCGGCGGCGTCGCCCGCGAACAGGGGGGCGATGGGCTCCAGCACCCGGTTGCGCAGGTTGCGGTCGGCGACCTCGGCCTCGACCACGCGCCGCACGCCGGCCAGGGCCGTGTCGCCCGCCGCGGCGGCTAGCGCGTTCTGCAAGCCGGTGACCACCCTGTCGGGAGCGTGCTCGACGAGGTTGCGGACGATGTCGATCTTGGCGTCGGGCAACCCGGCCATCGGGGGAGAGCTCCAGGCGCGGTCACATCCCGCGCTTGAGCCACTTATGCTTGCCGCCGGTTAAGGCTTTCCGAAAACCGAGCCAATTCAAGCTTCAGCGCGGGGCAGGTCCAACTCGACCAATAGTCCGCCCAGCCGCGACTTGCCCAGCTTCAGCGAGCCGCCATAGGCGCGGGCCAGTTCGTCGATAATGGAGAGGCCAAGCCCCGATCCGGGCGCGCTCTCGTCCAGCCGCGCGCCGCGCCGCACCACCTCCTCGCGCTCCTCCGGGGTCAGGCCGGGGCCGTCGTCCTCGATCGAAAGCCTGAAGCGTTCCGGCGAAACTGGCGTCGTGCGGATGCGGACCTTGGCCGCGCACCACTTGCCGGCGTTCTCCATGGCGTTGCCGGCCAGCTCCAGCAGATCCTGGCGCTCGCCCAGGAAGTAGAGGTCGTCGGGGGCGTCCCAGTCGATGACGACGCCCTTGTCGACGAAGATGCGTTCCAGGGTCCGTGACAATTCGTCCAGCACGTCGGCGACCGGCGTCCGTTCACCCGAGCCCTGGGTGCGGGCGGCCGCGCGCGCACGGCGCAGGTGGTGGTCGACCTGCTGGCGCATGGCCTCGGCCTGTTCCTCCACCACGCCGGCTAGCTGGCCCTTGGTCTGGCGCGCCTCGGTCAGCATCACCGACAACGGCGTCTTCAGGGCGTGGGCCAGGTTGCCCACGTGGGTGCGCTGGCGTTCCACGACCTCCTGATTGTGGGCCAGCAGGGCGTTGAGCTCCTCGGCCAGGGGCGCAAGTTCCGTGGGGTAGACCCGCACGACCCGCTCGGCCTTGCCGCGCCGCACAGAGGCCACCTCGCGGCGCAGGGCGAACAGCGGGTTCAGGCCCACCCGGACCTGGATCACCACCGCGGCCACCATGCCGACGCCCAGCAGCACGAAGACCACGGCCGTAGCGGTGATGAAGCCGCGCACGTCGCGGTCCACCGGGCCGCGATCCTCGGCGGCCATGAAGATCACCGGGGCCGCGCGGTTGGGCAGTTTCACCTGTGTGGCCATGGCCCGCAGGGGCTTATTGAGCTCGTCGCGGGTGTCGTAGGAAACCGGCTGCCCGGGCTGGCTCTGCAACTGCGTGGCGATGTCGGCCGGCGCCTTGAGTTCCGAGTCCCACAGGGAGCGGGAGCGCACCAGCACATGGATGCCGCCCTGCGGGGTCGGCTCGGCGATCTGCCAGTACTTTCCCGAATAGGCGCGCAGGGCCCGAAGATCGGTGAGGGCCGGGGCGATGACCTGGCCGCGGTCGTCGATCGAGGCCCCGGCGGTGAGGTTGTCGATCAACTCGGCCAGGCCCTGGTCGAACCGCCGGATCGCCGCCTGCTGGAACAGCAGGGCCAGTACGATGGCCGAGACCAGCAGGACCGCGAGGGTCCACCCGGCCGCCAGGATCACCAGCCGCCGAACGAGGGACGGACGGCTCAGGGCCTCAAGGGTCACGTCGCAGCGCCGCCCAACTCCTCGGCGGGCGCGGTCAGGCGGTAGCCGAGGCCCCGCACGGTCTCGATCCGGTCGGCGCCGATCTTCTTGCGCACCCGGCCGATGAACACCTCGATGGTGTTGGAGTCGCGATCGAAGTCCTGGTCGTACAGGTGTTCGACCAGCTCGGTGCGGCTGATCACCCGGCCCTCGTGCATCATCAGATAGTGCAGCAGGCGGTATTCCAGCGAGGTCAGCCGCAGGGGCTCGCCGTTCACGGTGGCCCGCGCCGCGCGCGGATCCAGCCGCAGCCCGCCGATGGAAAGGCTTGGCGCCGAATGGCCGGCGGACCGCCTCAGCAGGGCGCGCAGCCGAGCCAGGAGCTCCTCGGTGTGGAAAGGCTTGGTCAGATAGTCGTCGGCGCCGGCGTCGAAGCCGGCGACCTTCTCGCTCCAGGCGCCCCGGGCGGTGAGGATCAGCACCGGCGTGGCCACGTTTCCCCGCCGCCAGCGCTCCAGCACCGACACTCCGTCCACCTTGGGCAGGCCGAGGTCCAGGATCACCGCGTCATAGGGCTCGGTCTCGCCCAGGAACTGGGCCTCCTCGCCGTCCGGCGCATGGTCGACGGCGTAGCCGGCGTCGCCGAGCGCGGCCTTCAGTTGCCGCGAAAGGTCAGGATCGTCCTCGACCAGCAGGATGCGCATGGGAACCCCTTAGCCGCCTTGGCGGGAGAGTATCGCGCCGCTCTGGGCGTCGACGATGAAGATGATGACCCGGCCGTCATTGGTCTGCCACTGGACGAAATAGGCCGAGCGGCCCCCGAACTCGCCCTGGGTGGTGTTGAGCTGACGGCCCGGCGTGCGGGCGGAGATCATGGCGATCACCTGCGACAGCGGCACCTGGCGGCCGCCGCGCACGGCGTCACGCGCGGTGTCCTGGTCGCCGCGGCCGCCGCCGTACGACGGCCGGTCGAAGTCCGGCCCACGCTGCGCGTTCGCCCCGACGGGGACGGCGGCCAGCAGGGCGGCGATGACGAACAGACGCTTCATGACGCTAGGTCTATCGCCCGATCACTGAACCGGGCCTGAATAGCTGGTTTATGCAGGGGTTGCGGCGGTCTGTCACGCCGCGGAGCCCTTATCCCTTACGGCGTGGCGTATAGGGGCGATCCTTGCGCCAGCGTTCGGCGAAGGTATCGAGCTCGGGCGTGGGCTTGTCGGGCAGCATCAGCACGATACGGCCCAGCAGGTCCCCGCGCTTGCCGCGGGCGTCCGACAGCCCACGGCCCTTCAGCCGCAGGGCCTGGCCGCTGTTGGCGCCCTTGGGAATGGTGAGCGAGACCACGCCGTCGGGGGTGGGCGCCTCGACCTTCCCGCCCAGCACGGCGTCGGGAATACTGATTGGCAGGTCCATGACAAGGACCGAGCCCTCGCGACGGAAGATCGGGTGCGGCTTGACGGAGAGTTCGATGAATGCGTCCCCCGGGCCGGCGCGGCCCGGCGAGCCCTGGCCCTTCAGGCGCAGGGTCTGGCCCTCCTCCGCGCCCTTGGGGATCGTGACGTCAATGGTGCGGCCGTCGGAGAAGGCGATGCGCTTCTTGGCGCCGTGGATGGTTTCCTCCAGGTCGATCTCCAGCTTGGCGCGCACGTCGGAGCCGCGCTGGGAAAAGCCGCCGCCGAAGCCGCCGCCCTGGCCGCGCCGACCCAGGATCTCGCTGAACAGGTCGCCGAGATCGCCGCCTTCCATGCCCTCCGGACCGCCGCCGCGGGTGCTGTTCCACTGACCGCCCTGCTGGCCCCAGGGACTGCCGCCACCGCCGAAGCCGCGCGCGGTCTCGCGTCCGTCGGCGTCGATCTCGCCAGCGTCGAACTTCTTGCGCTTCTCGACATCGCCCAGGATGTCGAAGGCCGCGCTCACCTGCTTGAAGCGATCCTCTGCGGCCTTGTTTCCGGGATTGGTGTCCGGATGGTGCTGCTTGGCGAGTTTTCGGAACGCCTTGCGAATCTCGTCGGCGCTCGCGCCGCGAGACACGCCCAGCTCCTGATAGGGATCGCGCGCCAAGGGAATGGAACCTCGTGGAAAGGGGAGAAGGTGTAGGGCCTTCAATTAGGCGGTTTGCAGCGGGGCGCAAGCTCTATTGTGGCAAAAATATCACATCTATGGGCACGCGCCGAGTCTAGGCTGGCGCTTTAGCGGGGGCGTCATGGGCGGGGTGCTGTTTTCGTTCACCGGTCGAATCGGACGCGCGGCCTTCCTGCTGTCGTCCGGCGGGCTGTTCCTGCTGCTGCTCATCTATCAATACCTGACCGGCGGCTGGGTGCTGAACTATCTCGGCTGGGCGATCTGGGGCTATGTGCAGGGCGCGTTGCTGGTCAAACGCCTGCACGACGTAAATCGCTCCGGCTTCTGGGCGCTGGCGGTGGGTGCGGCCCTGGTGATCGGCGGGATCGTGTTCAGCTTCATCGGCGACACAGAGGGTACGCCCTCGGCGCTGCGTCTGGTCGGATTCTCCGTGCCCATGGCCTGCGCCACGGGCTTCACCCTGGGCCTGCTGGCCTTCGTCGGTTCCAAGCCGGGCTCCAGCCGCGACAACCGCTTCGGCGAACCGCCCGAATACCTGGCCGAATACTAGTCCCGGCCGCGCTCCTCCATCAGGTCCCACGCCGCGTATTCGAAGGCTTCCTCGGGGTCGTCAAGGGTCGCCTCGCTGATCGTCTGGCCGCGCACCGAGACCCCCGCGGAATGGACGCTCTCGGAATCGCCCGAGACCAGCGGATGCCAGTCGGCCAGGCCACGTCCCTCATTGATCCGCCGGTAGGCGCAGCTCAGCGGCATCCAGGCCAGGGCGTCGATATTGTGCGGCGTCAGCTTGATGCAGTCGGGCACGTGGCGCTTGCGATCGGCATAGTCGGTGCAGGCGCACCTGTCGGGGTCGAACAGCTTGCAGTGGACCCGGGTCGGGACCACCTCGCCCGAATCCTCGTCCTCGAACCGCACCAGGCAACACAGGCCGCAGCCGTCGCACAGGCTCTCCCACTCGCGCACGGTCATATGCGTGAGGGCTTTCGTTTCCCAGAAAGGTCTCGAAGCCATGCTATGGGCGTCCTGCATCCAACGAGCCCGACCGGCCCAGAATATCCGTGACCGACGCGAACCACCATCCGAACGGGCGACCGGAAGGCCTGCGGCCCGGGGGCAAGGCCGCAACTGAGCCGGACGCCGGGACGCCGTTCCGCGCCGACCTGCCGCGCCCGGCCAGGAAAGGCAAGGGCGCTCCGCCGTCCGGCGGCAAGCCGCCGCGCCGCCGCATGGGCTGGCTGGTCAAGCTGATGATCGCCCTGCTGGCGGCCCTGGCCCTGGCCGCGGCGGGGGGCGCCTATTACCTGCAGCAGGTCTTCCTGACGGACCTGCCGCCCCTGCCCGGCCGCGAGCGGCTGTACGCGGTCAACCGGGCGCCGGCGATCAAGTTCTTCGACCGCAACGGCGTCCTGATCGCCTCGCGCGGCCCGAAATACGGCGACCGGGTCCGAGTGGCCGAGCTGCCCGCCCACGTCCCCCATGCGTTCCTGGCGGCCGAGGACCGGCGTTTCTACAAGCATGGCGCCATCGACGTCTGGGCCATCGCCCGCGCCGCCTACGCCAACTACAAGGCCGGCGCGGTGGTCGAAGGCGGCTCGACGCTCGCCCAGCAGATCACCAAGAACATGTTCCTCACCCCGGACCAGACGCTGAGGCGCAAAATCCAGGAGGCGGCGCTCGCCTATCGACTGGAGGCCATGCTGACCAAGGACGAGGTGCTCGAGCTTTACCTGAACCGCATCTATTTCGGAGCCAACACCTTCGGCCTGGACGGGGCGGCTAGGACCTATTTCGACAAGCCGGCCAGCCAGCTCACCCTGGGCGAGGCCGCCCTGCTGGCGGCCCTGCCCAAGGCGCCCTCGCGCATGGCCCTGCACCGGAACATGGAGCGCGCCCAGGTGCGCCAGCGCCTGGTGCTCAGGCGCATGCGCGAGGAGAACTGGATCACCGACGCCCAACTCCAGGCCGCCCTGGCCGAGCGCCCCAAGATCGGCTCGCGGGCGATGTCCGACGGCGGCGACGCCGGCTACGTCCTCGACTATGCCACCAACGAAGTCCTGGCCATGGTCGGGCCCAACTCCCCCGACCTCATGGTCCGCCTGACTATCGATCCGCGCCTGCAGGCGGCCGGCGCCTCGGCCCTGCGCGCCGTTGTGGCCGGACAGGGACGGGCCGGTCCCACTCAGGGCGCCCTACTCGCCATCGACGAGCGCGGCGCGATCCGCACCATGGTCGGCGGGGTGGACTATAGCCGCAGCGTCTTCAACCGCGCGGTCCAGGCCAGGCGGCAGCCGGGGTCGTCCTTCAAGCCCTTCATCTACGCCGCGGCCCTGGAGCACGGCATACTGCCCTCCGACACCCGCATCGACGCGCCGGTGCGGTACGGCGACTGGAGCCCGGGCAACTACGGGGGCGGCTATCGCGGCCCGGTCAGCGTGAGCACGGCCCTGGCGCTTTCCATCAACACCGTTGCGGTGAAGCTGGGCTACGAGGCCGGCACGGCGGCGATCGGGGAACTGGCCAAGCGCTTCGGCCTGACCACCATCCCCGCCAATCCCAACCTGTCGGTGACCCTGGGCGCCTACGAGGTTCCGCTGATCCAGATGGTCTCGGGCTACCAGGTGTTCCAGCAGGCCGGGAACCGCATCACCCCCTATGTCATCGACGAGATCCAGACCGTGAGCGGCCAGCCGGTGTTCAGCCACCAGACCGCCTCGCCGGTCCCGGTCTATGACCTGCCGCGCGCCAGCATGATGGTGCGGATGATGATGAAGGTGATCTCCTCGGGCACCGGCACGGGCGCGGCGATCGGCCGCCCGGCCGCGGGCAAGACCGGGACCAGCCAGAACTGGCGCGACGCCTGGTTCATCGGCTTCACCCCCGACATGGCCGCCGGGGTCTGGGTAGGCCATGACGACGACCGGCCGATGAACCGGGTGACCGGCGGCGAGGTCGCGGCCGAGATCTGGCGGCGCTACATGCTGGTGGCCCACGACGCCCTGCCGGTGCGCGAGTTCGACTGGCTGCTGCCCGATCCCGAAGGCGGCGAAGGCGAGAGCCTGCCTGACGGCCCGGTGGAGTACCAGGACGATCCGCGCAACGCCTTCTATGACGACCTGGCCGACGAGTTCTCCCAGGCGGCCGAGCCGCAGCCGGCGCCGCAAGACGCCGAACCGCCGGACGAGCCCGAGCCCTATCCGCGCGATCCCGAGCCCTATCGCGACGAGCGCGTCCCGAACTGACGGGCTTGGTAAGCGGGCCGGTCGCGGCTATGTCCCTCCCCGCATGAAGCCCCCCATCCTCGCGCTCAAGGACGTCCGCCTCGCCGACGGGCCCAAGATGCTGTTCGACGGCGTCGACCTGGCCGTCGAGCCGCGCTCGCGCGCCTGCCTGGTGGGCCGCAACGGCGCGGGCAAGTCGACCCTGCTGCGGATCCTCGCGGGCCAGATCCAGGCCGACGACGGCGAACGCGCCATTCAGCCCGGAACGCGCGTGGCCTATGTGCCCCAGGAGCCGGAGATCGTCGGCGCGACCCTGCTGGACCACGCCACCGCCGGCGGCGCGGCTCCGCACGAGGCCGAGGCGGCGCTGGCCCTGTTCGGCGTCGACCCCGGGAAGTCCACGACCGGCCTCTCGGGCGGCGAGATCCGCCGCGCGGCCCTGGCTCGCGCGATCGCCGAGCAGCCTGACATCCTGCTGCTGGACGAACCGACCAACCACCTGGACATCCTGGCCATCGAGACCCTGGAGGCCGAGCTCGCCAAGTCGAAGGCCGCCCTGCTCATCGTCAGCCACGACCGCGCCTTCCTGGAGCGCACCACCAACCGCTCGTTCTGGCTGGAGCATCGTAGGGTCCGCCGGCTGGACAAGGGCTTCAAGCACTTCGACGACTGGGTCGAGCGCATCCTGGCCGCCGAGGCCGAGGAGGGCCGCCGCCTCGACAAGCAGCTGGAGCGCGAAGAGTACTGGCTGCAGCGCGGCGTCACCGGCCGCCGGGCCCGCAACGAGGGCCGCAGACGCGCCCTGATGGACCTGCGCCAGACCAAGGCCGAGCGCCTGAAGGAGGCGCGCGGGTCGCTCGCCATGAACATCGCCTCCTCCGGAACCTCCGGCCAGCGCGTGGCCGAGGTGAAGGGCATCGAGAAGACCTATGGCGACCGCACCCTGCTCAAGGGCTTCTCCACGCGCATTCTGCGCGGCGACCGGGTGGCCATCGTCGGACCGAATGGGGCGGGCAAGACCACCTTGGTCAAGCTGCTGCTGGGCGAGATCCCGCCCGACGCGGGCAGCGTCAATCTCGGGGTCAATCTGGACGTGGCCTATATCGATCAGGCCCGCGCCGACCTGAAGCCGGAGATGCTGCTGCGCGACGTCCTCACTCCGATGGGCGGCGACCAGGTGATGGTGCGCGGCCAGCCCAAGCACGTCGCCGCCTACGCCCGCGAGTTCCTGTTCAGCGACAACCAGCTTCGCCAGCCGGTGCGCAGCCTGTCGGGCGGCGAGCGCAACCGACTGCTGCTGGCCCGCGCGCTGGCCACGCCCGCCAACCTGATTGTCCTGGACGAGCCGACCAACGATCTCGACATGGACACCCTCGACCTGCTTGAGGATCTGCTGGCCGACTACGAGGGGACCCTGATCCTGGTCAGCCACGACCGCGACTTCATCGACCGTCTGGCCACCTCGACCATCGCCCTGGACGGCCGTGGCAAGGTGGTGGAGACGCCAGGCGGCTGGCAGGACTTCCTGTCCCAGAACCCGGGCTTCTTCCAGGCCATCGAGGCCAAGGCCGCGCCGGCCGCCGCCAAGCCTGCGCCGGCCAGGAGCGAGGCCGCCAAGCCTACCAAGCTCTCCTACAAGGACCAGCGCCGGCTGCAGGAGCTGGAGGCCGCGATCTCCGCCCTGCCTGGCAAAATCGCCAAGCTGGAGGCCGACCTGCACGATCCGGCGCTCTACACCCGTGATCCGGCGAAATTTCAGACGATCAACAAGGCCCTGGAAACCGCCCGCGCCGAGCTGGCCGCCTCGGAAGAGGCCTGGCTGGAACTGGAAGAACGCCGCGAGGCGCTGGAAGCCGGGCGCTAGGTCGCTTCATGCGGGGCCGCCAAACTCCCTTCTCCCCTTGCGGGAGAAGGATGTCAGAGCCGATCACTTGCGTTTTCGACGCGAGCGCCGCTAGCGGATGAAGCAGACCCCGCCGGCTTCGACGACGATCTCGCAGAAGACCTTCGCATCGGCGCGGTTGGTGAAGCCGGTGACCAGGGCGCGGTGGAAGATGCGGCCGTCGACCGTGGCGGTCTCGACGCTGGTGCGCAGGGGCTCGGGCAGGGGACCCAGGCCGGCGAGCGCGGCCTGGGCCTGACGCGCCGTGCCGACCGCGACGATCTGGACCTTGAAACCGCCCGCGGCCGGCGGCGCGGGGCGCGGCGGCGGCCGCGGCGGCGGAGCAGATCTGGTCGCGACAACGGATTGTGGCGGCGGCGGTGCGGGGACCGGCTCGCTGGGCGGCATGACCAGGCGCCGACGGGCGGTCACGGCGGTGGCGATGGTCTCCGAGTCTTCCGCGGCGGCCAGTTGCGGCGGCGGCTCAGGCGCGCGGACCGGCGGCGGGGCCGCCACGGGCGTGGGCCTGGGCGGGGCCGTTCGCGCCAGGGGTGGCCGCGGCTCGGGCGCCGCCATCGGCAGGCTGGGCGCATCGCTGCAGATCGAAGCGATCACATCGGCCATGAAGGCGCTGGGAGAGGGCTGGACCCAGCCGCCCGGAACCTGGCGCAGGATCGGCTCGCCCTTGCCGTTGGGCTCCGGATAGATGGTCATCCGCAGGACCATGTCGCGGCGGCGAGCGCAGTCCACATTCACGGTCGAGCGCATGGAGCGATAGCCAAGATTGCGGCCGGCCTCGGCGCTCACCGCCTCGCCGCGCAGCTGGACGCCCTCGAACAGGATCCCGCCCTTGCTCACGCCGCGGCTCTGGATCGCCACCACCAAGTCGCGCTTGATGGAGACCACCTGGGCGCGCGGCAGGCCGCTGGCGGCCACCGCCCGTCGCTCGGCCGCGCTCAGGGACCCATCGAAATCCTGGGCCGCCGAGGCGCCCGACAGAACGAGGGCGACCGCCAGGCCGGCGCCCAGACCCTGAATACTCATCCCTGCCCCCGCGAACCGCCGCGGACCTTCCAACGCGCGATCTTAACCGTGTCACCCGGTCGTCGCACAGATCGCCGCCCCGCTCCAGACCGCCGGGCTCAAAAGCGCTGCCGAAGCGCGCCGAACGGCGGACACAGCAATCCTGTGGATCGTTTTAGGGTTTGAAATATATCATGAATTTTGCCGAAATCCTCGACCTGTCCACAGGTCTTCCACCGATTCCGGCGACGTCGCCCACACCACGGCGATTTCGGGCACTTGCCTCATAGCGGGTGTGGTGGGAACGTCAAGGGGCCGAGAGGGACCACAGCGCAAGCGGACCGGGAAACCGGATCGCAGAGCGAGCGGAAGGTTCTCGGAGGACGGAAACTGGGGCGACCCGGAGACCGGGCCTCCAAGGACAACGGTTGCGACGGAAACCTGCGGGGAAGCCCGTGATCGAAGTCGCCGACCGACCTTGAAGGCGCAGATCCCCCAACGGATCTGGATTAGAGGGCGACGCACCGGGCGACCGTGGCGTCGCCCTCTTGCTATGCGCGCATGCGACAAACTGACGTTTGGCCGTCAACCTTAAGGCTTTGGTCGCCACACCGCGCGAAAATCCCCGCATGACCCGGGAGAACACCAAGCGCCCGAGCGCCGGCCGATCGCGCAATCTGACGCTGAGCGTGGCCCTGATCGTGGGCTTCGCGGCCAGCGTTGTGTTCGGCTTGAGCCTGACCCGCGCCGCCGCGGGCGTGGCGACGATCTGGCTCGGCAGCGGTATCGTGACCGCCGCCTTGCTGCTGCTGCCGCGTCGCTGGGGCTTCGGCGTGGCGGCGATATGTTTCGCCTTCCAGTTCCTGTGCAACCTGCGGATCAATCCGCCCCTGATCGGCCTGACCTTCTCGCTGCTTTGCCTGGGCGAGGCCCTGGCCACGGCCTGGCTCGCGCGCAAGACCTGCGGCCAGACCATGCGACTGACCAGCCTGAAGCGCGTCGCGCGGCTGACCGCCTTCGCCGTGGCCCCGGCCACCGCGGCCGGCGCCGTGCTCGCGGCCGACGTGCTCACCCTGTTCGGGCGCAGCTTCAACGAGGTCCTGGGACCCTGGTTCTACGCCCACGCCCTGGGCATGGCGATCGTGCTGCCGGTCATCCTGATGGTCTCCAGGCGCGATCTCAGCGAGGACTTCCGGCGCTCGGCCCTGGAACAGGTCGGCCTCTACGGCCTGATCGTGGCGGCCAGCATATTCTGCTTCCTGCCGATCCGCTTCCCCATGCCGTTGCTGGTGTTTCCGATCCTGACCCTGATCGCGGTGCGACTGGGTCCTCGCGGGGCGGCGGTCTCGGCCCTGGTGCTGGCGGCGATCGGCGCCGGCCTGATGATGACCGACTACCGCCCGGCGACGGGCGCGACCTGGACCATGCTCGAGAAGACCCGCAGCCTGCAGTTCCTGATCGCCATCTCCTTCTTCACCAGCCTGTCCATGGCCCTGGCCATCGCCGACCAGAAGCGCCTCAAGCGCCTGTGGGCCGGCCGCACCCGGGTGGCGCGCGCAGCCCAGGCCCGCGCCATCGCAGCGGGCCAGGCCAAGGCCGAGTTCCTGGCCACGATGAGCCACGAGATCCGCACGCCGATGAACTCCATCGTCGGCTTCACCGAGGTGCTGCTGCGCCGCGACGACCTGCCCGAGGCCGCGCGGCGCCAGCTCAGCCTGATCGACCGGGCCGGGGCCTCGCTGCTGACCGTGGTCAACGACGTCCTGGATTTCTCCAAGATGGAGGCCGGCGAGGTTGAACTCGCGCCCCGCCCCGTCACCCCGCGCGCCATCGCCCAGGACTCGCTGGCCATCGTCGCCGAGGCCGCCCGCCGCAAGGGCCTGGACCTGCAGCTCGGGTTTATCGGACCGGTCGAACGGCCGTTGATGATCGACGACCTCCGGGTGCGCCAGATCCTGCTGAACCTGCTGTCCAACGCCATCAAGTTCACCGAGGCCGGCCGGGTCCGCCTGGACGTCCAGGTCCGCGAAGGCGAGGGCGGCCGCGCCCTGCGCTTCACGGTCACCGACTCCGGCGTCGGCGTGCCGTCCGACAAGATCGAGCGGCTGTTCAAGCGCTTCAGCCAGGTGGATTCCTCCGTCAGTCGCGCCCATGGCGGCACGGGCCTCGGCCTGGCCATCTGCAGGGGCCTGACCGAGCTGATGGGCGGCCAGATCGGCGTCAACGGCGGACCAGGCGCCGGGTCGGTCTTCTGGTTCGAGATTCCCGCCGCCCAGGCTGACGCCGACTGCGCCGAAGAGGCTGCAGCTCCCGCTGCTGCGGGCCTGCGAGCCCGCATCCTGCTGGTCGACGACCATCCGATGAACCGCGAACTGGGCGCCACGGTGCTGGGCCTGCTGGGCTGCGAGGTGGTTCTGGCCGAGAACGGCGAGGAGGCCGTCGAGGCGGCGCGCTCAGGGAGCTGCGACCTGATCCTGATGGACGTGCACATGCCGCGCATGGACGGCCTGGAGGCCACTCGCCAGATCCGCGCCCTGGGCGGAGCGAACGCCACCATCCCGATCATCGCCATGAGCGCCGACGTCATGCCGGAAATGGAGACCGCCTGCCTCAAGGCCGGGATGAACGACGCGGTCGGAAAGCCCGTCCAGATCCAGACGCTGCACGCCATCGTCGCCAAGTGGCTGGCGGCGATGGACGGCCCAGCCGCCGAGGCCGCGGCCTAGAAATCCCCATCCTTCGCCGCGCGGGCCTTGGAAGCGTCCGCGGCGCCGACTAGGCTCGCGCCCGGTCCAGTTGGGGGATGTCCATGAAACTCTTGCGCCTCGCAGCCGTCGCGCTCGCCGCCCTGGTCTGCGCCTGTTCGCCGGCCAAGCAGGAACCCCCCATCCAGGCCGGCCGAACCACCATCCGCTTCGCCACCGACTGGCGCGCGCAGGCCGAGCACGGCGGCTTCTACCAGGCCCTGGCTTCGGGCGAGTACGCCAAGCGCGGGCTCGACGTTCAGATCGTCCAGGGCGGTCCGGGGGTGAACGTGCCCCAGCTGCTGGCCTCCGGCGCCGTCGAGGCGGGAATGGGATCCAACAGCTTCATCGTCATGAACCTCGCCCAGGAGGGCGTGCCGGTTAAGGCGGTGGCGGCCATCATGCAGAAGGACCCCCAGGTCCTGATCGCCCATCCCGGCCAGGGGATCGAGAAGATCGCCGACCTGAAAGGCCATCCCATCCTGCTGTCGGACGCCTCGGTCTCGGCCTTCTGGGTGTGGCTGAAGGCCAAGTACGACTTCACCGACGACCAGGTGCGCAAATACACCTTCAACGCCGCCCCGTTCCTGGCCGACAAGCGCGTGGCCCAGCAGGGCTATGTCACCAGCGAGCCCTACACCATCGAGAAGACCGCCGGGATCAAGCCGAAGGTCTTCCTGCTCGCCGACGAGGGCTATCCGGGCTACGCGACCATGATCCTGGTCCCCGACAGCCTGATCGCCAAGGATCCGGCGGCGGTGAAGGCCTTCGTCGAGGCCACGGCCCAGGGCTGGAAGGACTACCTCCACGGCGACCCCAGGGCCGCCGACGCCCTGATCCGGCAGGACAACCCGGAAATGACCCAGGACATCCTCGACCAGGCCCGCGAGAAGCTGAAATCCTACGGCATCGTCGAGTCAGGCGACGCCCTGGCGGGGGGGATCGGCGTCATGACCGACGCGCGCTGGGCCCAGTTCTTCGAGGTCGCCGCCTCGCAGGGGGTCTATCCGAAGGACATGGACTTCAAGCGCGCCTACACCCTGCAATTCGTGGCCCCGGCGGCGAAGTGACCGCCGTCGCCGTGCTTGAGCAGGTCGAGGTCGAGTACGGTCCGCGCGGGCCGGTGCTCGGACCGGTCGACCTCGCCGTCGAGGCCGGCGAGATCCTGGCCCTGGTGGGTCCGTCGGGCTGCGGCAAGTCGACGGCCCTGCGGCTGCTGGCCGGTCTCGAGGCGCCGACGCGCGGTCGCGTCCAGCGGGCGCCCGGACGCGGCGAGACAGCGGTGGTGTTCCAGGCGCCGACGCTCGCGCCCTGGCTGACCACGCGGGACAATGTGGCCCTGCCGCTGGAACTGTCCGGCGTGCCCCGGGCGCAGGCCTGCGAGCGGGCTGTGGCGGCGCTGGGCCGTGTGGGCCTGGCCGGCGCCGAGCTGGCTCGCCCTGTGACCCTCTCCGGCGGCATGGCCATGCGCGCCTCGTTGGCCCGCGCCCTGGTCACCGAACCGCGCCTGCTGCTGCTGGACGAGCCCTTCGCGGCCCTGGACGAGATAACCCGCCGCGCCTTGGCCGACGACGTCCTGGCGCTCTGGGCGACCTCGCGGCCGGCCATCGTCTTCGTCACCCACAATGTGGAGGAGGCCGTCTACATGGCCGACCGGGTGGTGGTGCTGACGCGCGGGCCTGGCCGGATCGCCGGGATCACCCGGGTCGAAGGCCCCCTTCCCCGCCCGCCGGGGTTCCGGGTCTCCGAGAGCTTCCGCGCGGCGGTGGAAGCGGTCACCGGCCTGCTCACCCGCGGCTCGGCCCTGGCCGCATGATCCGCACCCTGGCGCCCTTCGTCCTGATCGCCGTCCTGCTGGGCGCCTGGGAAGCCGCTGTCCGGTCCCTCGGCGTCCCGGCCTATTTCCTGCCCGCCCCGTCCGCGGTCGCGGTCGCCCTCGTCGAGCACCTGCCGGTCCTGCTGGCCGCGGCCTGGATCACGCTTTCGACGGCAATCATCGCCCTCGTCATCGCCAGCCTGGCGGCCATGGCGGTGGCGGTCCTGGTCGGCCTCAGTCCCCTGCTCGAGGCCGCTGTCCGGCCGCTGGCCTCGGTGCTGCAGGTGACCCCGGTGGTGGCCATCGCTCCCCTCGTGCTGATCTGGGCCGGCATCGACCATCCGGAGCGGGCGATCATCGCGCTCGCGGTGCTGGTGGCCTTCTTCCCGATCTTCTCCGGGGCGATCACCGGCCTTCATGCCGCCGACCCGGACCTGGAGCGGTTGTTCGACCTCTATGGCGCCGGGCGCTGGAGCCGGGTGATCCGCCTGCGGCTGCCGTCGGCCGTGCCGTTCCTGCTGGAGGGCCATAAGGTGGGCGCGGGCCTGGCGATTATCGGCGCCGTGGTGGCCGAGTTCAGCGCGGGATCGGGCGGGGTGCGCGGGCTGGCCTGGCAGATTTTGGACGCCGGCAACAAGCTGCAGACCGCGCGCATGATCGCGGCCCTGGTGGTCCTGGGCCTGATGGGCGTCGCCCTGCACGCCCTGCTCGACCGCGCCGAGCGCGCCGGCCTGATATGGTGGCGAGGGCGTTAGGCTTAGCTGTTAGTCGGGGGTTAAGCGGCTTGGGGTTAACCCTGGCGGACCATGCGCCTGGGTCTCCTCATCGTCGCGCTCGCAAGCGCCTCCCCGGCCGCCGCCCAGATGGCGGGCGATCGCTATGGCGACCGCTCCCCGACGGCCGCCGCGGCCGCCATAGGCGCCTCCTATGACGGGCCCACCCTGTCCTGGTCGCGCAAGACCCAGCCCGCCTCGCCGGTCGCCGGCGGCCTGCCGCCCGCGCCGCGCATCCAGCGTGGTCCGGAGCCGCGGGCTTACCAGCCGTTCCAGCCGCAGACCCCGATCCCGCTGCAGTGGAGCGCGCCAAAGGCGAACCTGCCCGGCACGCTCTACGATACGCCGCCCGCCGCAGCCGCCCAACAGATCGCCGCCACGCCGCCGCCCGCGCCCGCCGCGCAGGCGCAGCCTATGCGGCTCGCCGCCGTGGCGCCCTCTCCGGCCCTGCTGGGCGGTCCGCCGGCCACCGTCGCCTCCACCCCGCGCGGCGCCGGCGGCGCGACCCGCCTCTATTCGGTTCACCGCGGTTACGGTCTCACCCCCGACGCGATCCCCCAACAGCCGGGGGGCGACCGCTACGTCCTGATCGGCCCGCCGGACGCTGACGTCCAAGCCTCCCCCAAACCCGATGACGACGGTCCGGACGACGGCCCGGGCGTCTTCTGAAGAAGACCGATCCATGACGCGCACCAAATTGCATGACCTGATCGAGATGGCCCAGGAGCCCTCCAGCGAACGGCGGCGCGAGCTGCTGCGCGGGGTGACGGACCTGTTCTTCGCCAGCGAGGACCTCAAAGGCGGCCCGGAGATGGAGCTGTTCGACGACGTCATGAGCCAGCTCGCCGGCGAGATGGAAGAGGCGGTGCGCGCCGAACTCGCCCAGCGGATGGCGCAGGCCGAGGTCGCGCCGCAGGGCCTGATCCGCGACCTCGCCCGCGACGCCTCGATCGAGGTCGCCCGCCCGGTGCTGGAAGGGTCCAACGCCCTCACCGAGGACGACCTGCTGTCGGTGGCCCGCACCCGCGGCCAGGACCACCTGCGCGCCATCTCCCAGCGCCCGTTGGTGTCGGAGGCCCTGTCCGAAGCCATTGTCGAACGCGGCGACGACGAAACCGTCGGCGTGCTCCTGGCCAACGAAGGCGCGCTGATGTCGCGCGAGGTCCATGAGATCGTCGTCGACCGCGCCGTCGAAAACCCCGCCCTCCACGCCGCCATCGTCACCCGCAAGAGCCTGCCGGTGGACCTGCTCAACGAGATGTATTTCGTGGTCGAGGCCAAACTGCGCGGAGAGATCCTGGCGCGAAACGCCGAGGTCGATCCCGCCGATCTGGACGCGGCCCTCGCCGTCGGCCGCAAGCAGCTGGCCGAGCGCGACGGCGCCCTGCCGCAGGACTATTCAGAGGCCGAGAAGCAGGTGCGCATCCTGCGCCTGCGCGGCGCCATCACCCCTCAGGTGCTTGCCGGCTTCCTGCGCCAGCGCGAGACCAGCAAGTTCCTGGTCGCCCTGTCGGAACTGGCCGAGATCGACTTCCACACCGCCCGGCGGATTCTCGAGCGCCGCGAACTGGATGCGCTCTCCATCGTCTGCAAGGCGGCCGGTTTCGATCGTTCGCTGTACCTGACCTTCGCGGTGCTGATCCTCGACCGGGACTCCAACGCCATGGGCCGCGCCCGCGAGTATGGCGAGCTCTACGAGAACCTGCCGCGCGAAGCCGCCCAGCGGACCATCCGCTTCTGGCGCCTGCGCCGCCAGACCCGAGACGTCGCCGCCTAGGGCTTGGCAGGCGGGGCGTTCGGCAACTGATACCGAATAGGCACCCGGATCTGGCCTCCGACCGTCGGCAGGCCGTCGGCGGTCCAGAGCTGCACCTGGAAGGTCTTCGACAGTTCGAGCGCCGCGGCCGCGAAACCCAGGCCCACCGGATCCTCACTCTCAGTTGCGCAGGCCGCGAGGCGACCTTCAGCCGCGACCTCGCATTCAATTATGACCCGCCCGCCCTTGACCCCCGCCTTCGCCGCGGCAGGCGGATAGCCGCTCACGACATCCTCGCCCTTCGGCAACCGGGTCCATTTCGGCCTGCCGATCACGCGCTTCTGCGGGTCCAGCATCTCCGCGGCGAAAACGAAGGGAATCTGAACCTCCATGCCTAGAGTCGGCTGGCCATCCGCCAACTGGCTAGGCCCCTGAAACCGCGGCGCGAGCGTCTTGGCGGCAGAGCCGAAGCCCTGACTCTTGGGCTCCTCAGCGATCACCTCGCAAGAGCCGACGCGACCCTCCGACTTGAAGCGACACACGAGGATCGACTTCCCGGCGGCTTGCCCTTTTCGGGCCTTCTCGGGATAGGCGGCGGCGACCTGGGCATAGGTCGGCGCGCCGGTCCAGGTGACGCCGGACAGCATGGTCCGCGCAAGGGCTACGCCACCACCGGGAAGATGGCTGCCGGTTGGAACCAGCGGCTTCTCGAAGTTGATGGGAATGGTCACCTTGGCCAGGACAGGTTGGCCGCCCTTGATCGCCGGCGTCATCATCAGCTGCGGCGTTATCGCAATCGCCGCCGCGCCAAAACCCGCGCCCGCCGGGCTCTCGCTCACCACCACGCAGTCACGCAGAGCGCCCTGGAGAGTCACCACGCAGGCAATCTTGGCCTTGCCGCCCAGGCCCTGGCGCATCGCGTCGCGCGGCCAAACCCCCATGAGATCCTCCGGCGACGGCCGTCTGATCCAATTGGGCTCCTCGTCAAAGCCTTCGTCCGCCACGGCGCCAACGAGCAGCGGCGCGCAGATAAAGGTCCACCAAATCCGCTTCACATGAACGCCCCACAAGATTCACGCCATGCTGGCATGAGCGACCTGGGGTTGAGAAGCGCCTTTACCTTGCGGCGGCGGCCGATCCGCCGATGATACGCGCCAGCCCGTCGGCCGCCACGATGCTCAGCGAGCGCAGGCCAAGCTCGCCGAACACGTCCAGGGCGCCGTTGAGCGCCATGGCGGCTGCGGCGCGTTCGCCGCGATCGACGCCGGTGATGTCCAGCCGCGCCTCATAGATGCGGGCCAGGTTGACCTGGATCAGCGCCCAGGCGGCCGGGTCGCGCTTGGCGGCCAGGTTGGAGAGTTCGATCTTGAAGGCCGCCTCCGCCGCGTCCAGCACGGTGAGATCGCCCGAGAGCTCGGCCGAGCGAGCCAGGCACAGGGCGCGATTGGAAGCCCCGAACGCGCGTAGCGACAGGCCCGGCGCCTTCTTCAGCACATGGGCGGCCCGGTCGTAGCAGGTGACCGCCTGCTCATAGGCGCGTTCCGAGGCGCCGGCCTCGCCCAGCGCCTGCAGGCCCTGGGCGAGCGCGGTCTGGACGCGGGCCCAGTCCAGCGGACTGTGGTCGCGGGTGAGTTCGTTCAGCACGTCGGCCAGGGCGCCGACCGCCTCGGCCAGGGTCTCGACCTCGCCGGTGATCTCGCCCAACAAGGCCAGGGCTTGGCCGCGCAGGGCCGCGGCGCGGACCCAGCTCAGCGGCTCATAGGCCGGATCCAGGCCGTCCGTGGCGCGCTCGGCGATGTCGCGGGCGGCAGCCAGCAGTTCCTCGTCGCGCAGACGCGCGCCCCAGCCCATCAGCATGTCGGCCTGGACCAGGCGGGCTTCCACCGCCAGCAGGCGCGCGGCGCGGCAGCGGCGGGTAAGGGCCTCCAGGCCCGCTATGGGAACAGTGAAGCGGGCGGCGGCGATCCGCGCGGCCTGGGAATCCCCCGTCGCCATGCGCTCGCGCGCCTCGATAGCGGCGATGCCGATGTCGGCCAACGGCAGGGCCAGGCCGCCGCGCGCGGCGGCGCGGGCCTCTCGGAAGGCGACGTCGGCGGCGGCGTTCAGGCCCTCGTCGCCGAACAGCTCGGCGCCCAGCATGGCGCAGAAGGCCTGTTCGCAGCGGGCGCGGGCCCAGCCGTCGGGGCGGCGGTCGCGGCCAAAGGCCTCGGCCGCGGCCTCGGCGGTGGCGGCCGCCTTGCGCAGGGCGGCGGAGTCGCCCGAGCGGCGGGCGACCTCGCGCCAGACGATGGCGCTCTCGAGCCGGCGCTGGGCCTTGTCCTTGGCGCCGACCCGGCCGGCGGCGATGTCGGCGGCCTTGCCCTCCTGGGTGATCAGCCGGAGATCGAGAAGTTCCAGGAGCGATGAGTCGCCGCCCGTGAGACCGTCATGGGGAGGGCGAAGACCATCCTGGCCGAAAAGGCGCTTCAGCTCACGACCGAACTCGAACATGGCCAGGCTCCGACAAACCCCCGACGTCTCAACACGGGACGTCCACGCGGGGTTCAGGCCAGACGGAGCAAAGCCGGAGCCGAGTTCGTAAACAAGTGGTTAATGTGCTTGTTATGGTTAACGAAATCTAAATTTGTTGTGTAGCTGCATTAACCAATTCTGGCCCGGATCTTGCGTGTGGGATTCCGCCGACTGGCTCCTCCTCTCGCCTTTCGAGGGGAGAAGAAGACGGCACGAGATAGCCGGCGTCAGCATCTAGGCCCGCTCGCGCGCGCGCTCGAACGCCACCTTGGGGAAACGCTCGGCGACGTAGCCCATCTCCCAGGACGACTTGGCCAGGAACACCGGCTGGTCGTCGATATCCACGGCCATGGCCATCTTGTGCTTCCCCGCGAAGTCCTCCAGGTCGGCCTTCTCACCGACCAGCCAGCGGGCCTCGGCATAGGGCGCGGCCTCGAACAGTACCTCCAGCTGGTACTCGTTGGCGAGGCGGTCGGCCATCACCTCCAGCTGCAGCTGACCCACGGCGCCGACGATGAAGTCCGCGCCGATATTGGGCCGGAAGAGCTGGGTCACCCCCTCCTCCGCCAGGCCCTGCAGGGCCTTGGTCAGGTGCTTGGCCTTCAGCGGATCCTTGACCCGCACCCGCTGCAGGATTTCGGGCGCGAAATTGGGCAGGCCCGCAAAGCGCAGGGTTCCGGTCTCCGACAGGCTGTCGCCCACCCGCAGGATCCCGTGGTTGGGAATGCCGATGACGTCGCCGGCGAAGGCCTCCTCGGCCAGTTCGCGGTCCGAGGCGAAGAACATGATCGGCGCATTGACCGAGAGCTGGCGGCCGGTGTTCTGTACCTTCAGCTTCATGCCCCGCTGGAACCTGCCGGAGCACAGCCGCAGGAAGGCGATGCGGTCGCGGTGGTTGGGGTCCATGTTCGCCTGGACCTTGAAGACGAAGCCGGTGACCTCGGAGTCGCCGGGGACCACGTGGGTCGACTCGCCCGCCTTCACCGCCGAGACGGCCTTGGGCGGCGGGGCGTAGGCGCCCAGGCCCTCCAGCAACTGGTCGATGCCGAAATGGCGCAGGGCCGAGCCGAAGAACACCGGGGTCATGTGGCCCTCCAGGAAGGCCTGGGGATCGAAGGGCTTGGAAGCCTCCCGGATGAGCATGGCGTTCTCTTCCAGCTCCGCCTGCTCGTCGGGCTCGAGATAGCTGCCCATGGCGTTACCGTGGAAGGCGATCGCCGCCGGGTGGCCCTCGTCCTTGTCCGAGCCCTTCTTGGCGAAGGGCAGGAACTTGTCGTGGCGCAGGTCCAGCATGCCCTTGAACCGCCCGCCTGAGCCCGCCGGCCAGTAGAGCGGCGCGGGGTCGAGAGCCAGTTTCGAAGCGATCTCGTCCAGCAGCTCGATAGGGTCCTGGGCCTCGCGGTCCATCTTGTTGATGAAGGTGACGATGGGGATGTCGCGCAGGCGGCAGACCTCGAACAGCTTCAGCGTCTGCGGCTCGATGCCCTTGGCGGCGTCCAGCACCATGACCGCGGCGTCGGCGGCCGTGAGCGTGCGGTAGGTGTCCTCGGAGAAGTCCTCGTGGCCCGGAGTGTCCAGCAGGTTGAACATCAGGCCGTCGTGGTCGAAGGTCATCACCGAGGCCGAGACGGAGATGCCCCGCTCGCGTTCGATCTTCATCCAGTCGGACCGGGTGCGGCGGTTCTCGCCGCGGGCGCGCACCTGGCCGGCCGCGCGGATTGCGCCCCCTGCCAGCAGCAGGTTCTCGGTCAGGGTCGTCTTGCCGGCGTCCGGGTGGGAGATGATGGCGAAGGTGCGCCGGCGGGCGGCCTCGGCGGCGGGAGAATGGCTCATGGGCGGGCGATAGCGCGTGCCGGGCCCAGGCGCAAATAGAGGCTCAGGCGGCCAGCCGCCGCCAGACCTCACGGTCGGTCGAGACGGTGTCCAGCCGGCCCTCGGCCTGGCGGTCGCACAGCCCGGTCATGGTGTCGGCGCCGATGGTGGCGACCCGGAACATCACCTCGTCGGAATCGCAGCCGTAGCGCGGCGACACGAACAGGGCCGCGTTGACCCGGGGCGCCCGGGCGATGATCAGGGTGGCCAGGCGGCAGGCCCGGTCGGGCCGGCTGACATGCAGCAGCGGGTTCTCGGCGAACAGCTCGCAGCCCAGCTTGCCGACGGCCTCGAACGACAGGGACTGGAAACGGCGGGCCGCCATCTGGGGCGACAACCTGACGCCGCTGAGGTTGAGGACCACGTCGTTCATCAAAAACAGCATGCAGGCGCCGCGTCTCGTCTTGGGGGACGCGACGATTGGCACGCAGAGGCTTTCAGCGCGGTTGAAGAAGGCGGTGAATGGGCCGCTAACCCTGCTCGACGGGCTCGGTCAGGAAGTGGCGGCCCTCGCGATCGTCGATCTCCACCACCCAGATGTCGGGATCGATGCGGGCGGCGCGCTCGATGTAGCGATCCAGTTCCGGCTCCTGGTCGGAGAGCGACGGCTGCATCCAGACCCGCTCGCCGTCGCCACGGGTGGCCTCGGCATATAGGCGGGTCGTGCCCTGGGCCCGGTTCAACACCTTGACCAGCACGCTGCCGGCCCGCGCGTCGCCCTTGCGCGCGACCACCGCGAAGCCGCCGCCGAGCTCGGTCCTGCGGATCAGGGCCGCGACCCAGATATCGGTGGAAAGCAGCATGTCTGGTCTCGATAACGGAACGGAAAGGCCAAGCCGGTAGGCTTTGCCCGAGTTCTCGAACCTATACGAGAAAAGCAGGAACCATGACGAGACCGCGCAGAACCGCGCAGCTCGCCGGGTGTGGATGGGTGGGGCTGACGCTGGCCGCGACGATCGTCGCGGCGCCGGGCGTCGCGACGGCGGGGGCTGTCGACCTCTTCTACGAACGCACGGTGATGACCGCAGCCGACAGCCGCTGCGGCCTGTTCGACGCCCCGACCGGCGCCGCCCTGGCCGCGGGCCAGGCCCAGGCGCGCGGCGCCGTGCTGCGCGCCGGGACCGACCGCGCGACGCTCAAGGCCGTGGAAAGCCGCGCCCGTCAGAAGGCGGCCCTGACCCCCTGCGATTCCGACGATCTCAACCTGGCCGCGGCGCGGGTGCGCCAGGCCTTCGAGGGCTACGCCCAGCTCAGCCGGATGAACTATCCCGGCGACTACGCCCCGTGGCTGGCCGACCGCGCCAGCGGCGAGACCGCCCGCTGGCGGCTCCAGCAGTCGGTGAGCTTCGGCTGGAACCGCATGGTGTTCGGCCTGGCCGGGCGCGACGGGGCCAACGCCCTGTTGGCGGTCGCGAGTTTCCCCGACAACCAGCAGCCCTACGCCGCGCGGCTGCTGATGCGCGACGCCGACCTGACCCTGGGTCCCTACCTGGACCACCGCGGCGAGGCCATCGGCCGCCTGCCCCTGGCGCGGCGCCTGCCGCCCGCGGCCGCCCAGACCGCCTATGCCGCCGAGGCGCGCAGCAGCGCCGGGCGCGACCTGCTGCCCAAGGAGGTCAGGTCGGGCTGGGCCTTCCGTTTCCCGGCCAAGGCGGCCGCGGCCCTGGCCGCGCTCGACCCCCGCGAGGCCGTGGCCGTGGAGTTCCTGTTCGCCGACGGCCAGGGCGAGAGCGTGCGACGGGCCTATGTCGAGGTCGGCGACTTCGCCGCGGGCCGCGCCTTCCTGAAGGTCGCCGCCCGTTAGGCCACCGGCTCCGGCTCCCGGGCCGGGAGTTCCGCGCCGTGCAGCACCGGCATGCGCACGGTGACCGTGGTCCCCTCGCCCAGCCGGCTCTCGATCAGCATACGGCCGCCGTGCAGTTCGGCGAAGGCGCGCACCAGGGAAAGGCCCAGGCCCGTGCCGGCCGCGCGCTGGCCGGCGTCGCCCGCCTGTTCGTAGGGCCGCCCCAGCCGCACCAAGTCCTCGCGGCTGATCCCCACCCCAGTGTCGGCGACGATCAGCTCCAGATGGTGGTCTTCCTCGCGGATGGTCACCGTCACGGCTCCGCCGTGGGGCGTGAACTTGAGCGCGTTGGAGATCAGGTTCAGCACGATCTGCTTCAGGGCCCGGCGGTCGGCGACCACGTCCAGGTCCTCCTTGGGCAACAGGCCGCGGAGCTGCACACCGGCGCGGTCGGCCTGGCCGCGCATCAGGCGCAGGACGCCGGAGACCGCATCGCGGGCGTCGAATTCCTCGCGCGACAGCTCGAACCGCTCGGCCTCGATCTTCGACATGTCCAGCACGTCGTTGATCAGTTCCAGCAGGTGCGTGCCGGAATCGTGGATCAGTTCGGCATATTCGGCATAGCGGTCCGACAGCGGGCCGAAGAGCTGCTGCTTCATGATGTCGGAAAAGCCCATGATGGCGTTGAGCGGCGTGCGCAGCTCGTGGCTCATATTGGCCAGGAAGCGCGACTTGCCGGCGTTCTGGGCCTCGGCGTCGGCCCGGGCCTGCTCCAGCCCGGCCATGCGCTCGCGCTCGGGGCGTCCGTCGCGCAGGGCGCCGACCGCCCGGCCGTCCCAGGTGCGGCGCAGGCTCAGGGTGAGCCAGCCATCCGGGGTGTCGTCGGGGACGAAGGCGACCTCCGCGGTCCCCTCGGCCAGCGTGCGTCTCAGGGCCTCGACCAGCCGCGGCCGGTCGGCGGGCGCGGCCAGGTCGCCGAGCAGGCGTCCGGCGGCGGCGGGCGTCGCCAGTCCGGGGGGCGAGGCGCCCCAGACGGCCGTCAGGCGGCCATCTGGATGGACGCCCAGGAGTTGGTACGGCTGCTCGTCCAGGGCCTGGCGCAGCCGCGCCTCGCGCCGGTCGCGGCGCAGGGCTTCGAGCTCGTCGCGCCGCTGCAGCGTCACCTGGCCCGCGCCGAAGGCCAGCGCGCTCGAAACGAGTCCGATCAGCGACAGGCCAAACGCCAGGTCGGGGCGCGGCGGGGGAATCTGCAGGCCGAGGGTCGCCATGGCCGCCAGACCGACCGCGCCCAGGGACGTGGCCGCCCCGAAGGCGAGACTGCGTCCCCGCCCCACGGCGAGCGCCACCGCCATCGGCGACAGCAGCCAGAAGGCCAGGGGACCCCCGACGCCGCCGGTCATCACCGCGGCCAGGGCGGCGCAGAGGGCCCAGCCCAGGATCAGGGCGCGCCGCGCGCCGTCTCTGTGCGCGCGGTTGAGGAAGAGCCCGACCATGGCCGGAAGCGATCCGACCGCCAGGGCGGTGAGCGCCCGCTCGGTGGGCGCCAGTCCGGCAAGGCCCAGGCCGGCGGCCCCGGCGGCGACCGCGGCCAGCCAGCCCGCGCACCACCAGACGGCCTCGCGGTCCCGCATCGATCGCCGCACGGGCTTCGACGTCCTGATGGCGGGAAGGCCCTCGACCACGGTGTTGCGCTACGCCTCTCGAAACGAACCAGGATCTCTGGAAACAATGACCGGCCGGGACATTAGCCTCGTGCTTGTGTCCCCGCGAGGGCGCTCGCGTGAGGCGCGACCAGGCAAATGCATGATCTTCCACAGAAACGAAATCGTAAGCGCATGAGCCTAGCCTTGGCGTCTCCTGCCATCGAGGCGTTCGGTTTCCCATGGCCCAGGCGGCTTTCCTTCCCAGCGACCCGACGGAACCGCCCGAATCGCCGCGCCTGAGCCCCCGCGCGCGGCGCGAGGCGGCCCTGGACGAGACCAAGCGATCCTTCCTGCGCATGGTCAGCCACGAACTGCGCACCCCGCTGAACTCGATCCTGGGCTTCTCCGAGATCATCGCCTCGGAGCTGTACGGCCCGCTGGGCGCCCCGCAGTACAAGGAATACGCCGGGATCATCCGCACCAGCGGCAACCGGCTGCTGAAGCTGGTCAACCAGATCCTTGAGATCGCGCGGCTGGAAGGCCGGGCCATGGACATGGACCTGCGGTCCGAGGCCCTCGACCATGCCTTGGACGACGTGCTGGACGGCCTTCGCGAGGAGATCGCCGCCCGCCGGACCCGGATCGTGATCGAGGACCAGGGCGGCCTGCCTTCGGTCACCGCCGACGCGCGGGGCCTGCGCACCGTGCTGACCAACCTGATCCAGAACGCGGTGGCCTTCGGGCCCGAGGACGCCACGGTGCGGATTTGCGCCGTCCCGCACGGCGGCGATGTTGAGATCCATGTGTCCGACAACGGCCCGGGCGTCGATCCCGCCGACCTTTCGCGCCTGCTGCGGCCCTTCGAGCAGGGTGATAGCGCGTTGACCCGCCGCAGCGAGGGCGCCGGCCTGGGCCTGCCGATCGTCGACCTGCTGTGCCTGGCCATGGCCGGCCGGCTGAAGCTGCAATCGACCCCCGGCGAGGGCCTGACCGCCACCGTCCGGTTGCCCGTCGGCTGAACACCGGTTGCGTCTCGGGTCAGGGGTCCCTAAGTCGCCGGTGACATGACCGACATCGATCACGACCTAGACGACCTGGCCCAGGAGTTCGACCTGCTGGGAGACTGGGAAGAGCGCTATCGCTACGTGATCGACCTGGGCCGCGAGCTGGCTCCGCTCACCGACGCCGAGCGCAACGACGCCAACAAGGTGCGCGGATGCGCCAGCCAGGTCTGGCTGGTCACCGAACCCCAGGCGGACGGCACGGTGAACTTCCGCGGCGATTCCGACGCCCACATCGTGCGCGGCCTGATCGCCGTGCTGCTGCGGCTCTATTCGGGGCGGCCGCCCCAGGTCATCCTCGACTTCGACGCCAAGGCGGCCTTCGACAAGCTGGGCCTGAGCGGGCACCTGTCGGCGCAGCGGTCGAACGGACTGGCCTCGATGGTGGGACGGGTGCGCCGCGACGCCGAGGCGTTGGCGGCGGCGGCCTAGGCGGCTCTAATCCCGCTGATGGTGTCGCCCTGGACCCCGACCACGGCGTCGTAGCCCATGATCATGTCGACGTCCTTGCCGTTGGTGGCCAGGGGCAGGCGCAGCCAAAGGATCGACAGGTGCGCTGCGCCGCGCCAGGCAAGGTTGTGCACGCCCACGGCCGGGCGGCGGTCGTGGACCAGCTTGGTCAGCTCCGTGCGCCAATATTCAGCGGCCGTCGAATTATAGACCTCGGTCAGGCTGCGGCCGGTGATCTCACGGCCATAGACGCTGTAGAGGCCGGTCCCGGCCAGGCGCAGGCGGAAGTCCAGGGGATCGCGCCGCACGTCGATAAGGCTGACGGTGGGAAGCAGGCGCTTGAAGTCCTCGGGGCGGATATCGCCGCGGCCGGGCAGTTGCGGCCCATGTCGCAGCCCCGACCAATAGGCATAGAGTTCTTCATGTGCGCGGGCGGCCGCCGCGGAAGCTCCTATCTGTGCGGCCATATTCAGATTCCTTAACAACCCCTTGGAATCGCGACGAATCACTTATCGCCCACCCGGTGATTCACCGGCAAGTGGAAAACGGGGGGTGCGACGAGAAATCAGGCGAAAAGGTGGCGAAGCCGTCCCCGGGGCGCTTCCCCGCCGCGCCCTGGATTCCGGGACGCGCAAATGAAAACGCCCGCCGGTGGGCGGGCGTTTCCAGGGAATCGAACTTATTTCGAAACCTACTTGCTGGCCCGCTTGCGCGGAGCCTGGCGGCCGCCCTGGCCCAGGCCCATCTGCTTGGCCAGGTCCGAGCGCGCCTTGGCGTAGTTCGGGGCGACCATCGGATAATCCTTCGGCAGGCCCCACTTGGCCCGGTATTCCTCCGGGCTCATATTGTACTTCGTGCGCAGGTGGCGCTTCAGCGACTTGAACTTGCGCCCGTCTTCCAGACAAACAAGGTGATCCGGCGTGATCGACCGGCGCACGGGAACCGCAGGTTCCTTCGGCGCGGCTTCTTGAACGTCGGAACCCGAGGAAATCCCCGCCAGAGCGCGGTGGACGCTTTGGATGAGATTGGGAAGATCCGCCGCTGTGACCGAATTGTTTCCGACGTAAGCGGATACAATATCCGCCGTCATCTCAATGACTTCCGATTTCTCGTCCATTTTTCTCGGTTCCGTGAGTGCGTTGCACAATTTGGGGGATGACCGATTCACGACATCAGTCATGGCGTGAATATATCGGTCTTGCACCAAGCACAAGGCTGGAACTCAGATGAGCGATTGAACGAACGCGTTCTCTGTCATTAGAGAACTGCTGCGCCGCACCAACCGGTTGCAGGCACAACCGCGAAGACGTAACTCGCTCATTGCGCGAACGCCAAGATTAGCGGCCAAATTCCTTTGACAGCGCCAGCATGGCGGCCCTTTGGGGAGCTGAGTATTCGTCGACGCCGTCTACGTCACCGTCACGAATTGCCTTGAGCAGGGCCGGTGTAAGCGCCGAAGTCAGCGACCAGTTCCAGTAACGCAGAACGGTTTGCGCCCGGTCGACCGCGATCATGTCGTAGGTTGTCATCACCCGCTCGAGCGCCTGCGACAATGCGCCGCTGTCTTCGGTCTCCGGACGCTTCAACCCGCGCCAGAGCGCGCGCAGGGCTTGACGCGGCAGGCCGGTGGCCTTGCACAGGATCGCCAGAGGCTCGCCGCCGGGATCGGTGAAGATCTTGGCGCCGGTCATGGGCTTGAGCCCGGAGAGATACGAAATCTCCTCGGCGATCTCGCGGGTGAGGCCGTCCTGAGCCGCGGCCACGGCGGCCTCCAGGCTGTCGAACGGACTCTTGTCTATGGCCGCGCGGTTGCGCTGGCGCCGCTCGATGAACTGCAGCGCCTTGCGCGACAGCGGGTCCTGCCAGCCCTCGGCGGCGGCGAGCGCGAAGATGTCCCCCGTCGCCTCCTGCAACACCTCGCGACTGACCGCGAACCGCTGGAGGATCGTGCGGCGGGTCTCGGCGTCCGCCCACCAGAACAGCACATAGGCGTGGGCGGGCCGCAGTTCGGAGCGCCGCAGCAGGGCCGCGGTGAGCCGCGCATCTCCGCGGGTCAGGGCCACGATCGCCTCGATCGCGGCGTTGGAGAGCCGGGCGAGGTCGTTCTTCAGCAGGCATTCGATGACGATGATCTCGCCGAACTCGATCAGGACGTCGCAGACCACCTCGTTCACGCCGCGCCGAAGGGCGACCAGCCGGCGATGCTCTAGGTCGGTCAGGCGGATGCAGTCCAGCAGGTCGGCGTCCGAAAGCGAAGGACACTCGACCAGGAGCTCCTCGGCCACGTCCACGTGGTCGCGCAGCAGCAAGCGCACCAGGCTGGCGGGGATCTCGGAGAGGGTGGCCAGGCGGCGCGCCACCTTCTTGCGCTCTTCCGGCTCGGCCTCGCGCAGCATGTCCACCAGCAGGTCGGCGGTCATGGAGCGCTCGAAGGCGTTCACCCGCGAACTCGGCAGGCAAACGACATCGGCCATCCGCTTCAGCAGGGCGGCGCGCGCGCGGAAGGCCTGCGCGGCGTCGGAGGCAGGATCTTGCTCGGAAGAGGAGGCGGCCTGGTTCATGGATCGAGCCGATGACGAATCGAACGCGATCAGACCATAGCCTGCTTAACCGGCGGTGATCAGCGGAACTGGGGCGGGTCCCAATCGGGCCAGATGTCCGGCAGGTCGGAGGAGACCTTGTTCGGGAAGGCCGGGGGCCGCTTCTCCAGGAACGACATAACCCCTTCGCGGGCGTCGGCCATGGCGCCGCGGATCTGGATGCCGCGGCTGTCTGCGCGGTGAGCCTCCATGGGATGCGAGGCCCCGGCCATGCGCCAGATGAGCTGGCGGGTGATGGCGATGGAGACCGGGGCGGTGTTCTCGGCGATCTCCCGGGCCAGGGCCTTGGCCGCCGGCAGAAGGTCCTCGGGGGCGTGCAAGGAGCGGACGAGGCCACGATCGAGGGCTTCCTGGGCCGGGAAGACCCGGCCCGTATAGCACCACTCGAGGGCGGTCTGGACGCCCACCAGCTTGGGCAGGAACCAGGAGGACGCCGCCTCGGGATTGAGCCCGCGGCGGGCGAACACCAGACCGAACCGCGCCTCCGTCGAGGCCATGCGAATGTCCATGGCCAGTTGCATGGTCACCCCGATCCCCACGGCCGGTCCGTTCACAGCGGCGATCACCGGCTTCAGGCTCTCATAGATGCGCAGGGTCACCAGGCCGCCGCCGTCACGCTGCACGCCCTCGCGGGTGCGGGCCGCCTTGTCCTCGCCGCCGCGCGCCTCGTAGTCGAAGGTCTCGGCGCCGGCCGACAGGTCGGCCCCGGCGCAGAAGCCGCGCCCCGCCCCGGTGACGATCACCGCCTTTATCGCGTCGTCGGCGTCGGTGACGTCGAAGGCCGCGATCATGTCCTTCATCATCTGAGTGTTGAAGGCGTTCAGCTTCTCCGGCCGATTGAGGGTCAGGATCGCGACGCCGTCCTCGACCTCGAGTTTCAGGGTTTCGAAAGTCTGGGCCGCCATCTCGTTCTCCCTCGCGATTTTCCGCATTTCGATCCGCTTGACGGACGGTCCGTCAAGCGCCGCATATGCACCTGAACAACGATAAGTTTGGGAGGACGGCCAAGGCGCGGCGACACGCGTCCGGCCGCCGTGAGGAAGAACACAATGCATCCGGCCACACACGCCAAGACCCATCCCGACCGCGCCGCCTACATCATGGCCGGGTCCGGCGAGACGGTGACCTACAAGGAGCTGGACGAACGGTCCAACCAGGGCGCGCACCTGTTCCGGTCCATGGGCCTGAAGGCCGGCGACGTGATCGCCATCTTGCTGGAGAACCACCCGCGGTTCTTCGAGATCACCTGGGCGGCCCAGCGCTGCGGCCTCTACTACGCCTGCGTCTCGTCCAAGCTCACCTCCGGCGAGATCGAGTACATCATGAAGGACTGCGAGGCGCAGGTGCTGATCACCTCCGCCGGGGTCGGTCCCGTGGTCGACGAGCTGCCCGCCCTGCTACCTGGAGTGAAGCTGTTCATGGTGGGCGACGCGCGGCCGCCCTACGAGAGCTTCGAGGCCGCCCGCGCGCCGATGCCGACCACCCCCATCGCCGACGAAAGTGCCGGCGCCGACATGCTCTATTCGTCGGGCACCACCGGCCGGCCCAAGGGCATCAAGCCGCCGCTGACCGGAGCGGCCATCGACGCCCCCAGTCCCCTGGCGATGATGGCCCAGGGCCTGTTCGGTTTCCGCGACGACAGCATCTACCTGTCCCCGGCCCCGCTCTATCACGCCGCCCCGCTGCGCTGGTGCATGAGCATCCACCGCCTTGGCGGCACGGTGGTGCAGATGGAGAAGTTCGATCCCGAGGACGCCCTGCGGCAGATCGAAAAGCACAAGATCGACGTCGGCCAGTTCGTTCCGACCCATTTCGTGCGGATGCTGAAGCTGCCGCCGGAGGTCCGTGCGCGTTACGACGTCTCGTCCATCCGCTCGGCGGTGCACGCCGCGGCCCCCTGCCCCATCCCGGTGAAGGAGCAGATGATCTCCTGGTGGGGTCCGGTGATCCACGAGTACTACGCCGGCAGCGAGGGCAATGGCTTCTGCTATATCGGCCCGCATGACTGGCTGACCCACAAGGGTTCGGTGGGCAAGGCGGCGACCGCCGAACTGCACATCGTCGGCGAGGACGGCGAGGAGGTGCCTGCGCGCACCGAGGGCACGGTCTATTTCGGCGGCGGCGCGCCGCTGACCTACCACAACGCTCCCGAGAAGATCGCCGAGAACACCAACAAGTACGGCTGGACGACGCTGGGCGATGTGGGCTGGGTGGACGAGGAGGGCTTCCTCTACCTCACCGACCGCAAGAGCTTCATGATCATCTCGGGCGGGGTGAACATCTATCCGCAGGAGCTCGAAAACCTGCTGATCACCCACCCCAAGGTCGCCGACGCCGCCGTGGTCGGCGCGCCGCACGAGGAGATGGGCGAGCAGGTCGTGGCGGTGATCCAGCCCATGGACTGGGCCACGGCCGGGGAAGACCTCAAGGCCGAACTGGCCGCCTTCTGCCGGGCCAATCTCAGCCACGTGAAGTCGCCGCGGGTGATCGACTTCATGCAGGAGCTGCCGCGCCATCCCACGGGCAAGCTCTACAAGCGGCTGATCCGCGACGCCTATTGGGGCAAGGAAGGCTCCAAGATCGTCTAGGCCGCAGGCCCGCTCGGCCCCGACGGCGCGCCCCGGCGCGGGCCTGAGCTTGACGACAGGCGCGGCTCGGTACATAACCACTTAGTTCTAGAACTAGTGAGTTATGTAATGACACGTTCCGACCAGCTCGACGCCACCTTCGCCGCCCTGGCCGATCCGACCCGGCGGGCGATCCTCGCTCGACTTGTCACCGGCGAGGCCTCGGTGACAGAGCTGGCCGAGCCGTTCGCCATGAGCCAGCCGGCGATCTCCAAGCATCTGAAGGTGCTGGAGCGGGCGGGACTGATCTCGCGCGGCCGCGACGCCCAGCGGCGGCCCTGCCGGATCGAGGCCGAGGCCCTGGCCGGGGCGAACGACTGGCTGGAGCGCTACCGGCAGGTCTGGGACGCCAACTTCCGACGGCTGGACAACCTGCTGGACGAGTTGAAGGCGAAGGAAGGCCTGTCCGTGACCGGTCGCCGCCACGACAGTTGAGCCCGCCTGTCGGATTGGCCCGACCCCGTTCGTCCTTCGCACGAAATGAAGACGAGAGAACAAACCCAGTGGCTATCGAAAAAACATTGAAGATCACCGCACCGACCGATCGGGAGATCGTCGTCGTCCGCGACTTCGACGCGCCGCGCCGGCTGGTCTTCGACTGCATGAGCAAGCCGGAGCTGGTCCGCCGCTGGCTGCTGGGGCCGCCGGGCTGGACCATGCCGGTCTGCGAGATCGATTTCAGGGAAGGCGGCCGCTACCGCTATGTCTGGAGCCGCGCGAATGGCGAGGAGATGGGGATGGGCGGGGTCCATCGCGAGATCGTCGCGCCCGAACGGGTCGTGGCCACTCAGCTGTTTGAGGGCGCGGAGCCGGCCGACGAGTCGGTGGTCACCAGCCTGCTGGTCGAGCAGGAGGGCCGCACGACGCTCACCACCATCGTGCTCTACGCCTCTAAGGCCAGCCGCGACGCCATGCTGGCCACCGACATGGCCGCGGGCATGGAGGCGGGCTACGCCCGGCTCGACGCCCTGTTGGCGCAATAACCAAGCGAGGGGGCGGGCCATGGCCACGCTGGATGACGAGGTCGCCGCCGCGCTCGAGGCGCTGCGGGCCCGGGCCACCAACCACGACCGCGAGAACATGGCCCGCTTCGGCATCGAGGCGCCCAGGGCCTTCGGCGTCTCCATGGCCAATCTGCAGAAGATCGCCAAGCCCATCGGCCGGCGTCACGACCTGGCCCAGGCCCTGTGGGAGACCGGCTGGTACGAAGCGCGCATGCTGGCCTCGCTGATCGACGACCCCGCCCAGGTCACGCCGCGGCAGATGGACCTCTGGTGCGCCGACTTCGACAACTGGGGGATCGTCGACACCGTCTGCTTCAAACTGTTCGACCAGGCGCCGGACGCCTTCGACCGGCTCGCGCCCTGGGCGGAGCGCACCGACGAGTTCCAGAAGCGCGCCGCATTCGCCCTGCTGGCCAGCCTCGCCCTCCACGGCAAGGGCGACGGCGACGAGCCTTTCCGTCGCGGCCTGGTGCTGATCGAGGCCGCCGCCGGCGACGACCGCAACTTCGTCAAGAAGGGCGTCAGCTGGGCCCTGCGCGCCATCGGCGGCAAGCGCAGTCCCGCGCTCAAGGCCGCCGCCCTGGAAGCCGCCCGCCGCCTGGCGGCCTCGTCCGACCCCGCCGCCCGCTGGATCGGCAAGGACGCCCTGCGGGACCTCACACGCACCCCCAAGCCCCGGCGGACCCCGGCGGCCAAGACCGAGGAACTCCAATGACCCTGGACGTCGCGTCATCTCCCCGCCGCATCGGGCGAAGCGTACTCGCGGTGGTCGCGGGCTTCGTCACCGTCGTCGTGCTGTCCACCGCCACGGACGCGGTGCTTCACGCGCTGAAGGTGTACCCGCCGAACGGCGAGCCGATGCACGATCCCGCCCTGAACGCCCTGGCCCTGTCCTATCGCTGCGTCATCACCGTGCTCGGCGGCTATGTCTGCGCCCGGCTGGCGCCGAGCGGGCCCCTGCGCCACGCCTTCATCCTGGGCGTCATCGGCCTGGCCGCCGGAACACTCGGCGTGGTGGCCACCTGGAACATGGGCCTGGGGCCCCGCTGGTATCCCATCGCCCTGGCGGTCACCGGCCTGCCGCTCACCTGGCTCGGCGGCTATCTCTATCGGGGATCCAAATGATCAAGGTCTACAACTTCGCCCGCGGCGCCCGGGGCCTGCGCATCTTCTGGCAGTGCGAGGAGATGGGCCTGCCCTACGAGGTGAAGATCCTGCCCTTCCCGTTCCCCGACGACTACCGCGTGCTCAATCCGGCCGGCGGCGTGCCGTTCCTGGAGGACGACGGCGGGGTGGCGATCAACGAGTCCGTCGCCATCATGCTCTACCTGGCTGAGCGCTACGGCCCCACGCCATTGCTGCCGTCCGGGGGCGACCCAGCAGCGCTCGCCCGGGTGCTGCAGATGACCGTGCTCAGCGAGGCGACCCTCGGCGGAAGCATGAACACCCTGATGGCCGCCCACTTCGTCGCGCCCGACGCCGACAAGCGCAACTGGTCGGTGCTGAGCCTGGAGGACCGAATGGCCCACGCCCTGGGCTATGTTTCCGACACGCTCGGCGACCAGCCCTACCTGGCCGGCGACGCCTTCAGCCTGGCCGACATCGCCGTCGGCACCGCGCTAGGCATCTGGCGCGGCGCGCTGAACGGCGTGATCCCCGACCGCCTGGTCGCCTATCGCGAGCGCCTGGCGGAACGACCCGCCTATCAGCGCGCCCAGGTGCGTTCGGCCGGCGCCTAGTACGCCCGCCCGATCAGGATCTCCTCGACGCCCGGGGCGCCGCTGAAGATGCAGGGGCCGAAGCTTTCAGGCTGATCCATCGGCGCGTTGCGCAGGGTGAGCTTGAAGGCCTTCAGCTTCTGCACCACCGCCTCCAGTTCCTCGCCGCTCGGCCGCGACCAGGAGGCGCGGATCCAACCGCGGAAGGGACTGGCCTCCTCGTCCTCGTCGGCCACCTGGCCGAAGTGCTCGGCCACCTGGTCGAAGGTGGTCAGGTCGGTGACGATGTTTGCGTCCAGACGAGCCTTGGCCTCGTCGAACAGGGTCTGCTGGATGGACGCCAGCAGGCCGGGCGCGGCGGTGACGAAGTCGTCGCGGCTCATGGCCTGGCTCTTCACCCGGTCGCCGTCGCGCAGGTCGTCGCGGCGCATGAAGGTGACCTGGCCGCCGGCGGCGTCGCGGGGCCCTAGCTCGACGATGATTGGCGCACCCCGGCGCACCCAGTTCCAGCGCTTGTCGGCCGACTTCTGGTCCTTGACGTCCAGCAGGGCGCGGATCGGCTCGCCCAGGGCGAACTGCTGCTCGAGGTCCTTCACCAGGGCCTGGCCATAGGCCAGCACCTCGGCGTCCTCGGGCTTGCCGCGCAGCATGGGCACCACCACCACCTGGCGGGGCGCGACGGCCGGCGGCAGGCGCAGGCCATCGTCGTCGCCGTGGGTCATGATCAGCCCGCCGATCAGTCGGGTGGACGTCCCCCAGCTTGAGGTGTGGCAGAACTGGAGCCCGCCATCTTCGCTCTGAAATCTAATGTTCTGGGCGCGGGCGAAGCTGGTCCCCAGATAGTGCGAGGTCCCGGCCTGGAGGGCCTTGCCGTCCTGCATCATGGCCTCGATGGAGAAGGTGTTGTCGGCCCCGGGGAAGCGCTCGTTCTCCGGTTTCTCGCCGGCGATCACCGGCACGGCCAGCACGGTCTCGGAGAACTCGCGGTACATCTCCAGCGCTTCCAGCGTGGACTTCAGCGCGTCCTCGCGGCTGGCGTGGGCGGTGTGGCCCTCCTGCCAGAGGAATTCCGAGGTCCGCAGGAACAGCCGCGTGCGCATCTCCCAGCGGACCACGTTGGCCCACTGGTTGATCTTCATGGGCAGGTCGCGGTGGCTCTTGATCCAGCGGGAGAAGGCGTCGCCGATGATGGTCTCGGAGGTCGGCCGCACGATCAGCGGCTCGTCGAGCTTGGCGTCGGGGTCGGGCTGCAGCTTGCCGTCGATCAGCTTCAGCCGGTGGTGGGTGACCACCGCCATCTCCTTGGCGAAGCCCTCCACGTGCTCGGCCTCCTTGGCGAAGAAGCCCAGGGGGATGAACAGCGGGAAGTAGCAGTTGTCGACGCCCATCGCCTTGATGCGCCGGTCCATGGTCTGCTGGATCCGCTCCCAGACGCCATAGCCCCACGGCTTGATGATCATCGAACCGCGCACGGGCGACAGCTCGGCCATGTCGGCCTCGCGAACGATGGCCTGGTACCAGTCGGGGAAGGTCGATTTGTTGCCGGTCAGCCGGCTGACGGAGAGAGCGCGTTGCATGGGGGCTGTTTAAAGTCGGAAACGGCCACGTCAAAGCCTTGCTCGGTTCCAAGCGGACGCTTATCCCTCGAACACCTGTTTCAACGATGAGGGAGAAGACGATGAACCCGGTGGAGTTCAAGGACCTGCCCGGCCTGGTCGGCCAGGAAGTCGGCGTGTCGGACTGGGTCGAGATCAGCCAGGAGCGGGTCAACCAGTTCGCCGAAGCCACCGGCGACCATCAGTGGATCCACGTCGACGTGGAGCGCGCCACCAAGGAAATCGGCGGGCCCATCGCCCACGGCTACCTGACCCTCTCCCTGATCCCGATGCTGGGCGCCGGCATGCTGCCGGTGAAGGGCGTCGTCCGCGGCATCAACTACGGCTCCGACAAGGTGCGCTTCATCAACATGGTCCGGGTCGGCAAGCGCGTGCGCATGCGCCAGAAGCTGATCGGCGCCGAGCCCAAGGCCGGCGGCATGCAGCTGAAGAACGAGTGCACCATTGAGATCGAGGGCGAGGCCAAGCCCGCCTGCATCGCCGAGACGATTTCCGTCATCTACGGCGCTTAAGAACGCAAGCTAGATCCTCCCCCAGCGCGTAGGCGATCTGGGGGAGGTGGCGCGTCGCGTACTTCGGCGACGGTACGGAGGGGGCTGAAGCCCCAGGCAGGAGTCGAAGTCCCCCTCAGTCAGCTTCGCTGACAGCTCCCCCAGGAGGGGAGCATCTTGGAACCGCTCAGTCCCGCGCCACGGCCTCTTCCGCCGAGGCCGCCTTGGCGCCGGCGAACACCTCGGTCCGAGCCTGGGTGACCGGGGCGGCGGGGTTGTCGATGAGGGCGATGGTCTCGCGGATGAACTTGGCGTGGGTGACGATGCCGATCTCCAGGCGCTCGCTGTTCAGCTCCACCTGCTGGGTCAGCAGGCCGGCGATGAACTGGACCTCCGTGGCCTCGGACGCGCCCAGGCGTCGACGCGCGGCCTGGGACATGAACACCGGCCCGCCCGAATTGCCCGGGAAGACGGAGAAGTCGAGCAGGAAGGTCGGGAAGACCTTGGCCGGGGCCACCGGGAACGAGGCCACTCGGCCGGCCCGCAGGATCGGGAAGCCCGCCTGGTTGGCGGCCAGGCCGCGGGGGAAGCCCAGGGCCATCATCTCGTCGCCGGCGCCGACCTGGTTGGCCTTGAAGGTGTCGTCCTCGGCCAGCCACGAGAGCGGGATCGCCGCCTTGGCGAAGGGCTCGGGCGCGGTGATCGAGATGGCCGCCACGTCGCGGGACGGATGAGCGGTCCAAAGCTTGCCGCCGCCGGTGTCACGGATGCGGAGCGTCTGGGGCGAATAGCTCCAGCTGCCGTCGGGATTGGCGATGCGATAGCCGATGCGGGCCTCGGCGCCCGGCATCTTCGCCAGGACGTGGTTGGCGGTGACCAGCACCGTGCGCGGCGCTCCGTCGGGACCCGCCGAGGTGATCAGAAAGCCGGTTCCGACGGTGCGCGTACCGTCGCCCAGCGGCTGCTCGAGCTGAACGGTTGCGTGGATGAGCTCCACTGAAAGGTCCATGACCATTGCCCGCCCCCTTTACGCCACAAATCGTACGCTCCAGACCCTCCACTAGTTGTTTAAGAACATGGTTAACGCCTAGGCCACGAACCCCGCCCAGACTGCGCCCGATCGCCGCGCCCTGATTGTCCGGCAGGCAGGCTGGGCCTTGAGAACACCTTTAAAATCAACACTCAAGACTCCAGGCCGCCGAGGCCACAGCCCAAGGTTCCCTGCGTTCACGATCTCATGAGCGGAACAGCTCTTATTAAGAAGTGGCCGCCGGGACACGCCCTTCGCGCATGGGGCCTTGAGAGCCCGCGCCGGGCGTCGCATGTAGCGGGCCATGAGCGCTCCCAAACCTCCCGTCGCCCGCCGTGACCCCAAGATCATCGAACAGCTCGGGCGCACGCGCACCGACGACTACGCCTGGATGAAGGATGAGAACTGGAAGGAGGTGCTGCGCGACCCCAAGGTCCTGCGCGCCGACATCCGCGAGCATCTCGAGGCCGAGAACGCCTACACCAAGGCCATGCTGGCCGGCACCGAAGCGCTGCAAGCCCAGCTGTTCGCCGAGATGAAGGGCCGCATCAAGGAGGACGACAGCTCGGTCCCCGCCTCCGATGGCGCCTGGGACTACTACGTGCGCTACGAGATCGGCGCCGAGCATCCCGTGCATGGCCGCCGGCCGCGCGGCCGTTCCGACGGCGAGGTGGTGCTGCTGGACGAGGACGCGCTCGCCAAGGACAAGGCCTTCTTCCAGGTGGGCGCGGCCCACCACAGTCCCGACCACCGGCTCTACGCCTGGGCCGCCGACGAGCAGGGCTCGGAGTACTACGCGATCCGGGTCAAGGACCTGGCGACCGGCGAGACCCTGCCCTTCCAGATCGACAGCGCCTATGGCGACTTCACCTTCTCGCCGGACAGCCAGTGGCTGTTCTGGATCTGGCGCGACGAGAACGCCCGGCCCTCCAAGGTCTTCCGTCGTCCGGCCCGAGGCGGCGATGACGTGCTGGTCTATGAGGAGAAGGACGAGGGCATGTTCCTGGGCGTCGGCAAGACCTCCGACGACAGCCACATGGTCGTCCATGTGGGCAACCAGGAGACCACCGAGATCTGGCTGATTCCGGCCAGCGACCCGACCCGGCCGCCCTTCGTGGCCGAACCCCGTCGGGTGGGGGTCAAGTACGAGCTCGATCACTGGACCGACCGCTGGGTGATCCGCACCAACGCCGACGGCGCCGTGGACTTCAAGCTGATGGCCTCGAGCGCGGAGATCCCGGCCAAGTCGAGCTGGACCGACTTCGTCCCCCACCAGCCGGGCCGCTACATCACCGGCTTCGCGGCCTTCGCCGGCCACCTGGTCCGCGCCCAGCGGGTCAACGCCCTGGACGAGATCGTGGTCATGGCCCGTGGCGGCGAGGAGCACGTGGTGGCCTTCGACGAGGAGGCCTATGCGCTCTCCCTGGAGGGCGGCTACGAGTACGAGACCACCCTCACCCGCTTCGTCTACCAGTCGCCGACCACGCCCCGGCAGTGGTTCGACTACGACATGGCCGCCCGCGAGCGGACCCTGCGCAAGACCCAGGAAATCCCCTCCGGCCATGATCCCGAGCGTTATGTGGCGCGCAGGCTCTATGCGACGGCCAGCGACGGCGCCGAGGTGCCGATCACCGTCCTGATGCTGAAGGACACGCCCCTGGACGGCTCGGCGCGCCTGCTGCTCTACGGCTACGGCTCCTACGGCCACGCCATGGAGCCCAGCTTCTCGATCCGCACCCTGAGCCTCGTCGACCGTGGATGGATCTGGGCCGTGGCCCATGTGCGCGGCGGCTCGGACAAGGGCTGGGGCTGGTTCCTGGACGGGCGCAAGGAGAAGAAGGCCAACACCTTCACCGACTTCATCACCTGCGCCGAGCATCTGGCCGCCCACGGCTATGGGGCGCTGGGCGAGATGGCGGCCTATGGCGGCTCGGCGGGCGGCATGCTGATGGGCGCGGTGGCCAACCTGCGTCCTGAGCTCTGGAGCGGGGTCATCGCCGCGGTGCCCTTCGTCGACGTGCTGAACACCATGAGCGACACCACCCTGCCGCTCACCCCGCCGGAGTGGCCCGAATGGGGCAACCCGATCGAGGACGCCGACGCCTACGACCGCATCGCGTCCTACAGTCCCTACGACCAGGTCGCACCCAAGCCCTATCCGGCGATTCTGGCCACCGGCGGTCTGTCGGATCCCCGCGTCACCTATTGGGAGCCGCAGAAGTGGGTGGCCAAGCTGCGTGAGAATACGACTGGCCGCGCTCCCATCCTGCTCAAGATCAACATGGAGGCCGGCCACGGCGGCGCCTCGGGCCGTTTCGACTTCCTGAAGGAGATCGCCCTGGACTACGCTTTCGCCATCTGGGCGGCGGATCGGGGCTGGGAGAAATAGTCCTTCCTCCCCCATTCATGGGGAGGAAAGAACGCATGATCGTCAGGCCGTCCCTGGAAGCCGACGCTCCGGCGCTCGCCGCCATCTATGGCCACCATGTGCTGCACGGCTTCGGCACCTTCGAAGAGGTCCCGCCCACGCCGCAGGACATGGCCGGACGCCGCGCGGCCATCGTGGAGCGGGGCATGCCCTATCTGGTGGCTGAGGTGGCCGGCCAGGTGCTGGGCTTCGCCTATGCCGGCCCGTTCCGGCCGCGGGCGGCCTATCGCTACACGGTGGAGGACAGCGTCTATATCGCTCCGGACGCCATGGGCCGCGGCGTCGGCAAGGCGGTGCTCAGCGAGGTCCTGAGCGCCTGCCAAGCCTTCGGCATCCGGCAGGTGGTGGCGGTGATCGGCGACAGCGGCAACGCCGGCTCCATCGCCCTGCACCGCGCCCTGGGCTTCGAGCCCGCCGGCGTCGGAAAGAGCCTCGGCTTCAAGCACGGCCGCTGGGTCGACATCGTCTGGATGCAGAAGGCGCTGAACGGCGGCGACGCCAGCGCGCCCGACGCCCCGGGACTTTCGCTCGGCGGCGCCTGACCCGGACGGAGCCATGGCCCGCGACTTGCGCGGGATGGTGCGAAGACCTTCGCGCCGTCCCAAAGGAGTCCACCGTGCGCCTCAACCTCCGCCGCAACGCCGTCCAATGGGCGCGCAGCGGCCTCACCGTCATCCTGGCCGGCATGGCCCTGCTGGCCCTGATCCAGATCGGCCTGTTCGTCCGCGTGCTGACTCAGAGCATGGCCGGCTGAGGCCGGCGGCCGTTTTCGGGTCGGGGGAGAGATTGGCTGGGGAACTAGGACTCGAACCTAGAACGACGGTACCAAAAACCGCTGTGTTACCATTACACCATTCCCCAGCAGGAACAGCGCGCGGGATGGACCCGCCGCGAGCGGGTGGAGATAGCCCAACCGAACCGGCGATGCAACGCCTCCGCAAAAGCTTGTTTCACGGTCGCTTGCGGCGCTGCGGGGGCTCCTCTATAAGGCGCGCTCTCAAGTCGGAGTGTGGCTCAGTCTGGTAGAGCACCGCGTTCGGGACGCGGGGGTCGCAGGTTCGAATCCTGCCACTCCGACCAATCATTCCGGCCCCCGACCGGACGGCGTTTCCGAACTCGGTTCTCTCGATAAATCCGCGCCCAGGCGTTTAGCTAATCCGTGCAGCGGCTCTCGGCGCGCACCGGTTGGCCTCTGGTCGAATAAGAGGCCGCGCGGCGCGGAACGATGCTGCGCTGCACCACGTTGGAACCACGACTCGACGATCGCGTCGCTGGACACACACAATGAAATTGCCCACTGCCCTCCGCCCGGCGCGGCCGGACGCCTCCAAAGCCGTCCTGATAGCCGGCGCCGTCGCGGCCCTCGCCGCGGTCGCCGCGACCAATCAACTGCTGGCCAAGCGCAGCGAGCGCCGGCATCCCCCGAGGGGCCAGGTCATAGAGGTCGACGGCGTCCGCCTGCATTATTTCGAAGCCGGCACGGGCACGCCCGTCGTGCTCATCCACGGCAATGGCGTCACGGCCGAAGACTATGTCGTCAGCGGCCTGTTCCACCGCTTGGCCGCCAACCATCGCGTCATCGCGTTCGATCGGCCCGGCTTCGGCTACACCGCTCGACCCCGAAACAAGATCTGGACGGCATCGGCCCAGGCCAAGCTCATCGCCGCGGCGCTGGACCTGCTCGCCGTTAAGAATCCCGTGGTCGTGGCCCACTCCTGGGGCACATTGGTGGCTCTGCGCCTGGCCCTGCAACGGCCCGATCTCGTCGCGGGGCTCGGACTGATGTCAGGCTACTATTGGCCGACCCCGCGCCTGGATGTGCCGATGATGAGCGGCCCGGCCATTCCGGTGCTCGGCGACGTCATGCGCTTCACGGTGTCGCCGCTCATGGGCCGGCTGATGGCGCCGCTGGCCTTCAGGCATGTGTTCTCGCCGGCCAAGGTGACGCAAGACTTCAAGGGGGAGTTCCCAACCTCAATGGCGCTGCGCCCCGGCCAGATCCGGGCCTCCGCGGGCGACACCGCCATGATGCCGCTCGAAGCCCTGAGCATATCAAAGCTCTACAACGAGCTGGCCTGCCCGATCCTGCTCATCGCGGGTGATGGCGACAAGATCGCCAGCTTCAAGCACCAGTCGGTTAAGTTTGCGCGGCGCACTGGATGCGAACTGCACACCGTCCGGGGCGCTGGCCATATGGTCCATCACATCGCGCCTGACGAAGTGGGCTCGGCCCTCGAAACGCTGATCGCCCGGGCCGAGGGCCTTCCATCGGCCTCCTCCCAGCCGCGCTCCGATGCCGAGCTTGAGCGAACCCGCGCCTGAGCGAGAGCCAGGACCGCTTGGCCCAAGCCCACACCGAGGCCTCAGTGCGTGTCGACGGGCCGAGGACGGAAACGGGAGGGCGCTCGAAGCGATCCCACCCCCCGTCCCGTCAGAAGGGGCGTTCGCCCCGATAGTTTCCGGCCTCTGCATAGCGACAGACCAGGATGTCTTCGTCGCGGGTCGAGGCCAGCGCGCATCCCACTTCGCGGGTGTTACGCCAAACAACCTGGGTGTAGTGGCCGACGTCCTCCGATCGGCCGGTCTGGCTGTTGTCCGGGAACAGACCAGGGCGGAAGTGCCGCTTCTCGGCGATCCACGCCGCCGTCATCGCCTCGGGCGCGAAGCGTCCTCGCGTCCCGGCCCAGAGGTTCTCTCCCTCAGGTGTCCGGGGATCTTCCGGCGCGTGTTCGAACCTGCCGGTGGATGCGAGCCGGTTAGCCCAGGCCTCGGCCGAGCCGGCCAGCGAAGCGTTCCAACGCAATGGCGGGACACCCACGCTGGCGCGTTCAAGGTTGTGTGTCGCCAGGATGCGATCGTCGAGGTCAGCTCTGATGTACTGCGCGCCCGAGAGGAGCGGCGCGATTAAGGCGACGATCGTTCCTGCCAGCCGCCCGCGACACCGCAACATGACGAACCCACTCCCCCTGTTACGAGGAGGGTGCGCCCTGCAGGTAAGGTCCGCGTTTAGGAACGCGGTTAACGGCCTTTAAGCCTCAGCGCCGCGCGCCAGTCCGTTGGGCCGGGTTTGCCGGGACCGATTAGCTGACGATGAACACAGGGTCGCCTAGCTTCATCTCGGCGAAGAGCCGTCTCGCGAAGGCCTCCGGCACGCCGATGCAGCCGTGCGTGGCCCACCCTTCACGGACGTTGCTGCCGTGGATGGCCACTCCGTCCTGGGTGAGGCGTAGCATGTAGGGCATGGGCGCGTCATACGTCTGGGAATGGTAGTCACGGGCCTTCTGAAGCACCGTGAAAGCCCCGGCGGGGGTCGGTTTGCTCTCGGCGCCATAGAGGATCACGGCCGACCCGATTTCATCGCCGCCGCGGAAGACCGAGACCAGTTGCCGGCTGACGTCGACACGAACCCAGACCGGCCCGGCTGGGACCCCGCTGTCCTCCCAGACATAGTCGCCATAGCGCATGGGCTTATCCACGCGCAGCAAGCTGTGGACGGTTCGCGCCTGCCCATCGGGCAGGGGGAGCCATGGCTGCGCGGTCTCCGAAAAATGGACGCGGGCGCTATCCTCCGCGGCGGTTGCCGGAACGGGCGCCCGCGCCTGCTCGATCTCCGGCCGCGTCCGATCCTTAGGGCCGCAAGCCGCAAGGCAAAGAGCGGCGCAGGCGGCGACGAGGAGTTCAACCCGGCCAGGTCTCTGCACCATTCCTCGCCCCGCCCTAGCTTGGCCGATAGCCGAGGCGGCGGGTTCCCGAGCGCCGTATCGACCATCCGACGGCGAAAAATCCGACGAGCATGATGACCCAGGAGGCCGGCTCGGGCACCGCGCTGGGCGTCGGAGGCGACACAGGACCGCCGGGTATGACCGGGACCACGGGCAGGACAGGTTCAACCGGCACGACTGGGCCAACAGGCGGCAGCACGGGTACGACCGGGACGACGGGCACGACCGGGACGACGGGTTCGACCGGGACGACGGGTTCGACCGGGACGACTGGCACCACAGGAACGTCAGGCGTCCCCGGAAGGGTCGGCGATATCGGCCCGCCCCCGCCTGGGCCGATGTACGGGAAGCCCGGTTCGCCAACCGGAGGGCCGCCGAACAGCGGCTGGGCGCCGCCGGGCGTGAAGCCGGGCTGTGCGATACTTGCCAGCGGGCCAATATCCGAAGCCGCGGCCGCCGTCGGAGCGACAGGTTCGAGGGGGGGAATGATCGGTGGCCGCTCGCGCACCCTGCCCAGGACGCGCTGGGCTGGCGGGGCCGCGGCGGCGCCCACGGCGGTCCGGTGAGGTTTCGTGCTGAGGAGGGCGCCGGCGCCTCGCCCCCCGGGCGACCTTTTCGCCAGGAAAGAAAGCGGATCACCCACGACGGCGGCCAGAGTTCGGCTTCCGCCTCCGTCGGAGTCTCCACCGATCGCGGCGGCTGACATCCAGACGAGCACGGGAACAACCGTCACGGCCGCCCAGCCCCACCGAATTTTCATTTCAACTCCAATGCCCCCCGCGTTTGCAGGAAGCTTAGCTCTAACGCGCACGAACGGCCCCGGTTGCAGACTAAAGCGCCCGCCGTCTGGGATACATGACGGTTTGGGTCACACCCCTACCCCTTCAGTCAACAGCGGCGCCAAGCTGGCTTTCCGCCGATGGCGATCTCTGAGACCTTCTCACCATGCAGAACCGGCAGGCAGTGGGTCTGGTGATCGCCGGTGGGCGGTCCCAGCGGTTCGGCGGCGAGAAGGCCGTGGCGATGCTGGGGGGACGCTCCCTGCTCGCGCGGGCCTGCGCGCGGCTGGCGGCCGATTGCACGGTGGTGGCGGTCAACGCCCGCGGCGAGGGCGCGGCGGAGGCGGGGCGGCTCGGCGTGCCGGCGCTCGATGATCCCCCCGGCCTGGCGAGCGGTCCGCTGAGCGGTGTCCTGGCCGGACTACGATGGGCGAGGGAACGGGGGGCCAGGCTGATGATCACCCTGCCCTGCGACACGCCCCTACTGCCGGACGACCTGGTCGCGCGGCTGATCGCGGCGGCGCAGGGCCGGCGCTGCGCGGTGGCGCGGTCGCCGGATGGGTTGCAGTCGCTCTGCGCCGCCTGGAGCGTCGACCTGATCGGCGACCTGGAAGCCGCTCTGGCGGACGGCCGCCATCCGCCGGTCCACGGTTTCCTGGAGGACCACGATTGCGGTCTGGTCGACTATGCCGACGCCGCGGCCTTCCTGAACCTCAACACGCCTCAGGACCTCGCCGAGGCCGAGCGCAGGCTGGGCGCATAGGCGGCCCGGGCCTGGCCGGCGACGTCGCCGACTACCAGTAAGACAGGGCCTGATAGTGACGCATTTTCAACTTCCTGGCCCAACATCCTCAAGATCGTTGAGATGATCCGCGCCTCGGGCCGCCCGGCGTTCTCGATAGCCAGGGCCGGCGTGCCGGGCGCACGGCCCTCGGCGATCAGGCGGTCCGCGGCGGCGCGCGCGGCGTCGCGGGCCATGTAGAGGACGAGGGTGGTCTCAGTGTCGGCCAGGCCGCTCCAGCCACTCTCCACGATGGCGCCGTCCTGCACGCGGGCCGTGGTGAAGGTGACGCGACGCGCCTCGCCGCGATGGCTGAGCGGGAAGGCGAATTGGGCCGCGGCGGCGCTGGCCGCGGTGACGCCCGGCACGATTTCGACCTCGACGCCATGGGCCTCCAGAAAGGCGCGCTCCTCCCCCGAGCGGCCGAACACCGACGGGTCGCCGCCCTTCAGCCGCACCACCTCGAGCCCGCGGCGCGCCAGCCGCAGCATCAGGCGGTTGATGGTTTCCTGCCCCATGCTGGCCTTGCCCGCCCGCTTGCCGGTCTGGATGCGCACGCAGCCGGGCGGCGCCAGGGCCAGGATCTCGTCCGGCACGAGGGCGTCGTAGAGCAGCGCCTGGGCGCTCTCCACCGCGCGCAGGGCGCGGAGCGTCATCAGGTCGACGGCGCCGGGGCCGGCGCCCACCAGGCGAACCCTGCCCATTTCAAGCGGCATGACGGGCATCCTCCTTGGACGTGTTGCGCAGCAGACGAGCGAGTTCGGGCCGGCAGGACCCGCAGTTGCTCCCCGCCCCGGTGGCCGCGCCTAGGGCCGCGATCGTCTCGGCGCCCTCCGCGATCGCGGCCGTGAGCTTGTGGGTCCCGACCTTGAAACAGGCGCAGACGATCGCGCCCTCGTCGCGGGCGCCGGGCGCGCGGCCGGCCAGCAGGGCGGCGCGGTCGGCCATCGACAGCGCCTCGTCCAGGAAACGGTCGGCGATCCAGCCGCGCACCGGCAGGCCGCCCATCTCGGTGACCACCAACACCCGTTCGGGCCGGCCGTCGCGCAGGATGGCGCGACGCACCGTGCCGCGGGCCGGGTCGTCCATGGCCAGGGCCTCGCCCTCCCCTTCCGGCATCAGGGCGGCGGCGGCGGCCTGGCGCTCGTCAAGACCGCCTAGCCCCGCGAACTCGTGGACGTGGCAGCCATCATAGGGGGTGCGCCGCCACACCAGGTCTAGGCCAACGGGCGGCGCCTGCGGTTCGCGGGTCACCAGGAAACCGCGCCACGCCTCGCCGTAGGCGCTGACCCGGGCCGGGGTGTGCTTGAACTCCGGCTGGCCGGAGGTGGGATCGACGAAGGGCTCCACCAGCGGGTTGCAGCGGCCGGAGGGCGCGAAGGCGTTGGTCCAGTGCATGGGCAGGAAGATCCCGCCCGGCCGCTGGCGATCACTGAGCTTGGCGGTGACGACGGCTTGGCCCACGCGGGTCTCGATCCGCGCCAGCTCGCCATCGGCGATCCCGAAGCGAGCGGCGTCGCCGGGGTGGATCTCCACCATCGGCTCCGGCGCGTGGCGGCAGAGCTCGGGGGCCAGGCCCGTGCGGGTCATGGTGTGCCAGTGATCGCGAACCCGGCCGGTGTTGAGCGCCAGGGGATAGTCGGCGTCGGTCGGGCGAGCGGGCCCCTGCGGCTTCACCGGCTTCAGGTTGGCCCGTCCATCGGGCGTCTGGAAACCGCCCGCCGTGAACAGCCGCGCCGTCCCGCCCTGGGGCCCCACCGGCCACTGGATCGGCTTGAGCGTATCGTAGGCCGCGTCCGACAGTTCGCTCAGCGGCCCCAGGTTGAGCAGGCGCGCGCCATCGTTCTCGAAGCGGGTCAGGGCGGCGAATTCGCGGAATACGTCGCCGGGGCCGCCCCAGCCGAAGGCCTCGCCGTGACCCATGGCGGCCGCCACGTCGGCGACGATCCGCCAGTCGGCGCGGGCCTCGCCGGGCGCGCCGAACAGCGGCCGCTGGCGCGAGATGCGGCGCTCGGAATTGGTCACCGTGCCGTCCTTTTCACCCCAAGCCAGGGCGGGGAGCTTCACGTGCGCGAATTCCAGGGTGTCGGTTTCCGCCATGACGTCGGACACCGCCACGAAGGGACAGGCCGCCAGGGCCTCGGCCACCCGCGCGGCGGCCGGCAGGCTGACCACCGGATTGGTGGCCATGATCCAGATCGCCTTGATCCGTCCGTCGCGCACCGCCTCGAACATCTCCACCGCCTTGAGGCCTGGCGCGGGCGCGACCCGGGGCGTGTTCCAGAAGGCGGCGAGCCGCTCGCGGTCGGCCCGGCCAAAGCCCATGTGGGCGGCGAGCGTCGTGGCCATGCCGCCGGTCTCGCGCCCGCCCATGGCGTTGGGCTGGCCGGTGATCGAGAAGGGCGCCGCCCCCGGCTTGCCGATCTTGCCGGAGGCCAGGTGGGCGTTGAGGATGGCCAGGCCCTTGGAGACCCCCTGGGCGGACTGGTTGGCGCCCATGCTGAACAGGGTCACCGTCTTCGGCGTCTCGGCGAAGGCTGCGTAGAAGGCGAGCACGGAGTCGGGCGTCAGGCCGCAGTCGCCGGCGATGGCCTCCAGGCTCTGGTCGTCGGCGGCCAGCGCCCGGCGGACGTCGCCGAAGCCGTTCAGATGGGCCGCCACATAGGACCGGTCGACCCCGCCGTTCGTATCCATCCAGGCCAGCAGGCCGTTCCACAGGCGAACGTCGGTCTGGGGCGCGAGCGGCAGGAAGAGGTCGGCGCCTTCGGCGGTGTCGGTGCGGCGCGGGTCGATGACGATCCAGCGCTGACCTCGCGAGCGGGCCTGCTCCATGCGGCGGAACAGCACCGGATGGGTCCAGGCGGCATTGTGGCCGGAGAACACCACCAGGTCGGCGAGGTCTAGGTCCTCGTAGCAGCCCGGCACCAGGTCGGCGCCGAAGGCCTGGCCGTGGGCCGCCACGGCCGAGGCCATGCAGAGCCGCGAATTGGTGTCGATATTGCCCGAGCCGATGAAGCCCTTCATCAGCTTGTTGGCGGCGTAATAGTCCTCGGTCAGCAGTTGGCCCGAGACGTAGAAGGCCACGGAGTCCGGCCCATGCTCGGCGATGGTCCGTGAGAAGGCGCCGGCCACCGCGGCCGTCGCCTCGTCCCAGCCCACGGTGCGGTCGCCGACCGTGGGATGCAGCAACCGACCCTGCAGGTGAACCGTCGAGCCGAGGGCCGAGCCCTTGGAGCACAGGCGGCCGAAATTGGCGGGGTGGTCCTTGTCACCGGCGACGGCCAGGCCTCGCGCCTCCTCCGGCCGACCCGCCACGCCGCAACCGACCCCGCAATAGGGGCAGGTGGTCCTGATCGGCGAGGCGGCGCCGTCGGCCATGGGTCAGGTCCGCCCCAACAACAGCCGCCCGTCGCGGACCTCCAGCGGCACCACCGGCGCGCAGCCCTTGCCGCGGTCTGCGCCCATCGGCTCACCGGTGGCCAGTTCGATCGACCAGTTGTGCAGCGGGCAGGCCACGGCGTGGCCGTGGACGATTCCCTGGCTCAGCGGGCCGCCCTTGTGCGGGCACTTGTCCATCAGGGCGAACACCTTGCCGTCGCCGGTGCGGAAGATGGCGATGTCGCCCTGGGCGCTGGGCACCCGCCGCGCGCCGCGCAGGGGGATATCGGTCACCGCGCCGACGTCGGTCCAGGTCATGGGGTCCTTCACGAGGGCGTTCATGCGGGGGCGAACTCCAGTCGGCGGCTGAGCGGGTTGAACTCTTCGGCGTGGCGGCCGGCCACCCGCTCGGCCCAGGGGTCCATGCGCGAGAAGCGCTGCGAGTAGGCGAAGCGGTCGTGCAGGGCTCGGCGGTTCTCCGGGTCCTCGATCTCGGCCTGGATCGAGGCCAGGCCCACCCGGTCCATCCACTTGTAGATCCGTTCCAGGTACCAGCCGCGCTCGCGATAGAGCTGGGTGACGGCGCAGATGGTCCAGACCGCCTCCTCCTCGGTGGCGACCCGGGTGAGGAGCTCGGTGCCGCGGATGTGCAGGCCCGCGGCGCCCCCGATGTGGATCTCGTAGCCGCTGTCGACGCAGATCACGCCGATGTCCTTGCAGGTGGCCTCGGCGCAGTTGCGCGGGCAGCCGGAGACGCCCAGCTTGACCTTGGCCGGGGTCCAGGACCCCCACATGAACTTCTCCAGCCGAACGCCAAGGCCGGTGGAGTCCTGGGTGCCGAACCGGCACCAATCCGACCCGACGCAGGTCTTCACCGTGCGCAGGCCCTTGGCGTAGGCGTGTCCCGAGACCATGCCCGCGGCGTTGAGGTCGGCCCAGACGGCGGGCAGGTCGTCCTTCTTGACCCCCAGCAGGTCGATACGCTGACCGCCGGTGACCTTGACGGCCGGAATCGCGAACTTGTCGGCGACGTCGGCGATGGCGCGCAGCTCGTCGGGCGTGGTCATCCCGCCCCACATGCGCGGCACCACGGAATAGGTGCCGTCCTTCTGGATGTTGGCGTGGACCCGCTCATTGATGAAGCGGCTCTGCTTGTCGTCGCGATAGTCGCCGGGCCAGGCGCAGAGCAGATAGTAGTTGAGGGCCGGGCGGCAGGAGGAGCAGCCGTCGGGGGTGTGCCACTCCAGGGCCTGCATGACCGCCGGCAGGGACTTCAGCTCCTCGGCCAGGATGCGCTTGCGGACCTCGTCATGGCCGTGCTGCGTGCAGGCGCAGACTGGCTTGGGCCCGGTCTGGACCTCGAATCCGTCGCCCAGGGTGAGCTGCAGGAGCTGTTCGACCAGCGGGGTGCAGGAGCCGCAGGAGGCCGAGGCCTTGGTGTGGGCCCGCACGCCGTCCAGGGTGGTCAAGGAGAGCTCGGCGATGGCGCCGGTGATCGCGCCCTTGCAGACGCCGTTGCAGCCGCAGACCTCTTGCGAGTCCGGCATGGCCGCAACGGCCGACCTAGGGTCCACCCCCCGAAGGGCCTCCGTGATCGCCTGGCCGAATATCAGGGTGTCGCGCAACTCGGCCACGTCGGCGCCGGTGCGCATCAGGTCGAAGTACCAGCCGCCGTCGGCGGCGTCGCCGAACAGCACCGCGCCGGCCACCTTGCCGTCCTCGATGACCACCCGCTTGTAGACCCCCCGCCCGGCGTCACGGAACACCACGTCCTCGCAGCCCTCCCCGCCGCCGAACTTGCCGGCCGAGAACACGTCGACGCCCGAGACCTTCAGCCGGGTCTGCAGCAGCGAGCCCTCATAGGTCGCGTCGGCGCCGGTCAGCACCTCGCCGAGCGTCCGGCACATGTCCCAGATGGGCGCGACCAGGCCATAGGCGACGCCGCGATGCTCGGCGCATTCGCCGATGGCGAAGATGGCGGGGTCGGAGGTGCGCATCTGGTCGTCCACCACCACGCCACGGCCGCAGACGATGCCGGCGGCGGCGGCCAGGCCGGTGGCGGGGCGGATGCCGACCGCCATGACCAGGATGTCGCCGGGGATGACCGTGCCGTCCTTCAGCTTCAGACCGGCGACCCGCCCGTTCTCGCCCAGGATGGCTTCGGAATGGGCGCCCAGCACCGTCTCCACCCCACGCTCGGCCAGGGCCTCGCGCAGCAGGAAACCCGCCGACTCGTCGAGCTGGCGCTCCATCAGAACGTCCATCAGGTGGATGACCGTGGCGCCCATGCCGCGGCGGACCAGGCCGTAGGCGGCTTCGAGGCCCAGCAGGCCGCCCCCGATGACGATGGCGCGCCCGCCGCGCTCGGCGGCGGCGACCATGGCCTCGACATCGTCCAGGTCACGGAAGGTGACAACGCCCTCCAGATCCGCGCCCGGCAGGGGCAGGCGAACGGGATCGGAGCCGCAGGCGAGGATCAGCCGGTCATAGGCGAGGCTGAGACCGCCCTCGGCCTCGACGACCTTGGCGGCCGGATCGACCCGGATGACCTTGCGGCCGGAATGCAGGGTGATAGCGTTGTCGGCGTACCAGGCGACATCGTTGATGACGATCTCGTCGAAGGTCTTCTCCCCGGCCAGGACCGGCGAGAGCATGATGCGGTTGTAGTTCACCCGCGGCTCGGCGCCGAAGACAGTGATGTCGTAGCGCGTCGGATCGCGCTTCAGCACCTCTTCGATGGCCCGGCACCCGGCCATGCCGTTGCCGATGACAACCAGACGTTCCTTAGGCTGGGACATCGCCCTCTCCGCCTTGGGCCCCGCGATGCGCGGAGCGACAAACTGTTCGGATGGACGCCTTTGCCCGGTCTGGCCCCACGAGGACCTCGGCTCGCGAGAGCCGGACGGCGAAGCTTCGTTGCCTCACGCCTACCCCTTCTACGGCAAGCTTGTTGCGGTGCAGCGTCGGGAGGCGCCAGGTGCGGCCTCGACAGCCGGACCGCTCGAAAATGAGGCGACCCGCCACCGCGACGCCCATCCCTTGGGCGCCTTCAGACCCGCGCTACGGTGGCCGAGGCCGCGCCCCAGGTGGTGCGCCACTGCTTCTTGATGCTGGTGAGGCCCACCAGGGCCACCAGGGCCAGGGCCGCGAAGCCGAGGAAGCCCGCCTGGTAGGAGCCGGTGAGTTGCTTGGCCAGGCCGAGGCTGGAAGCCAGGTAGAAGCCGCCGATCCCGCCGGTCATGCCGACCAGGCCGGTCATCACCCCGATCTCGTTGCGGAACCGCTGCGGAACGAGCTGGAACACCGCGCCGTTGCCCATGCCGAGCGCCGCCATGCCGCAGATCACCACGGCGAGCGTCACGCGCACGTCGGCCATGCCGAAGCTCATGACCGTCAGGGCCGCCGCGGCGACCACATACATGATCGACAGGGTTCGGATGCCGCCGATGCGGTCGGCCAGCGCCCCGCCGATCGGCCGCACCATGGAGCCTGCGAACACGCAGGCGGCGGTGAAGAAGCCTGCCATCACCGGCGCCAGGCCGTACTGGGTGTTGAAGTAGATGGTCAGGGACGAGGACAGGCCCACGAAGCCGCCGAAGGTCACCCCGTAGAACAGCATGAACCACCAGGCGTCGCCGATCTTCAGCACCGACAGGTACTCGGCCAGGGGCTTAGGCGCGGGTTGATCGGGGCTGTCCTTGGCGAAGACCAGATAGACCAGGAAGGCGACGATCAGCGGGATGGTCGCCAGGCCGAGCACATTCTGCCAGCCGAACAGGTTGGCCAGACCCGGCGCGAACAGCGAGGCGAAGACCGTGCCGGAATTGCCGGCCCCGGCGATGCCCAGGGCCACGCCCTGGTACTGGGGCGGATACCAGCGCGAGGCCAGCGGCAGGGCGATGGCGAAGGACGACCCCGCCACCCCCAGCACCAGGCCCACCGCAAGAACCCCGGCATAGGTGTCGACCTTGAGCATCCAGGCGATCAGCAGGCCGACGATGACGATGATCTGGCACAGGGTGCCGGCGCGCTTGGGCCCGATGCGGTCCACCAGCACGCCATTGACGATGCGCAGCAGGGCCCCGGCCAGCACCGGCAGGGCGACCATCAGGCCCTTCTCGGCGGCGTTGAGGTCCAGGTCCTTGGCGATCTGCACGCCCAGCGAGCCCAGCAGGACCCAGACCATGAAGCTCATGTCGAAGTAGAAGAAGGCCGACGCCAGGGTGGGCGTGTGGCCCGCCTTGAAGAACTCTTTGCCGATCATGACCGCGCTCTGGAACAGGCGTCGCCTGGGCGACACGAATGGATGAGGGGGCGGATCGTCCAGAGCGTCCTGGGGGCCCGCGTCGCCATTGGCGCGGGCGAAACGGCTCGCCGAATGGGCGTCATCTAGGGCCCGGCGCCCGGTCCTGTGGCGCCTTGCGAGAGCTTGGCCGGAGATTCGATGTGTGTTTGCGCAAAGATGCGGCGCCAGCCCTTCGCACTTGCACAAAAATGGGCGCCGGGACTGGACAGCCGCGCCGCGATGACGGCTGACGGGCAGGGATGGAAACCACGGGAACCAGTCTGCGCGTCCTCACCGGCCTGGCCAGCGAGACCGGCCGGCGGGCGCGCAACGAGGATTTCGCCGCCGCGGTGCTTGAGCCGCCCGGCCGGATGACCGGCGTCGCCTGCGCCATCGCCGACGGAATGGGCGGCGCCAAGGGCGGGCGAGTGGCGGCCGAGCTCTCCGTCCGCGCGGTGCTGGACGGCTATTTGGGGGCCAGCGAGACCCGTAGCGTGCGGCGCACCGCCGCCCACGCCATCGACGGCGTCAACCGCTGGGTCCACGCCCAGGGGCAGACCGACGCCGAGCTGGCCGGCATGGGCTGCACCCTGACGGTCGCCATCCTGCGCGGCCGGCGACTGCACGTGCTGCATGTGGGCGACACCCGCCTCTACCGGCTGCGCGACGGGCGGCTGGCGCGGCTGACCGTCGACCACAGGCTGGAGGGCACGACCAATATCCTGACCCGCGCCGTCGGCATCGGCGAGAGCCTGCGCATCGACTACGCCAGCGAGGACCTCGCGCCCCACGACCGGCTGTTGCTGGTCAGCGACGGTGTCCACGGCGCCCTGAACGACCGCCGCATCGAGGAGATGCTTGCCCTGCGCGAGGGGCCCGAGGAGACCGCGCGGCGCCTGGTCCAGTCCGCGCTGGAGGCCGGATCCGACGACAATGTCACCGCCCTGGTGGTCGATGTCCTGGAGCTGCCCGCCGCCGACGTGGCCGGCCTCAGCCAGGAGGTCGATGCCCTGCCCATGCGCGAGCCGCCCCAGGTTGGCGAGAGCGTCGACGGCTTCGAGCTCCAGGCCCTGGTCGCCGACGGCCGCTACAGCCGCGTGTTCCGGGCGCGCGACGCCGACAGCGACGCCAGCGTCCTGGTCAAGTTCCCCAAGCCCCAGGCCCTGGGCGCCGAAGCCTCGGCGCGGGCGGCGTTCCTGCGCGAGTCCTGGGTGGCGAGCCGGGTGCAGAACCCCTTCGTGGGCGCGGTGCTGGACCTGCCGGCCGGCCGGCGCACGAGCCTCTACCTCGTCCAGCCCTTCTATGCGGGAGAGACGCTGGAGCGGCGGCTGTCACGGTCGCCGCCCGTGAGTCTCGACCAGGGCCTGGACATCGCCGTCAAGCTGACCAAGGCCATCGCCTCCCTGCATCGGGCGGGCGTCATCCACCGCGACATCAAGCCCGAGAACGTGATCCTGGAACCGGGCGGCGGACTGAAGCTGATCGACCTGGGCGTGGCGCGGCTGCCGAACCTGGAGGCCGCCCTGCCCCCGGACATTCCCGGGACGCCCAGCTACATGGCGCCGGAACTGTTCGCGGGTCTGGCGGGCGACGAGCGCTCGGACATCTTCGCACTGGGCGTGACGCTCTATGCGATGTTCTCGGGCGGGCGCTTTCCCTATGGCGAGATCGAGCCCTTCACCACGCCCCGCCATCGCCGCCCGGCGCCGCTCTCGGCCTGGCGGCCCGACCTGCCGGCCTGGGTGGAAACCGTGCTGGCGCGCGCCGTCGCCGTCGATCCGGCCGAGCGGTTCCAGGACGGCTTCGAACTCGCCTTCGAGCTGGAGAACGGCGCGATAAGGGGCGCGCCGGCCCGCCGGACGCGCCCCTCGCTCTACGACCGCGACCCGCTGCGCTTCTGGCAGGTCACGGCCCTCATCCTCTTGGTGCTGCTGATGGTCTCCCTCGCCAGCCGCTAGGCCGCCACCGCGTGGCGGGCATAGAGGAACTCCAGCACCGACTTGCGGGCCCGCAGGTAGTCGAGGTCGGTGGCCAGTTCCAGCCGCCTGCGGGGCCGGGCCAGGCCGACGCCCAGCACCTCGCCGATCGTGGCCGCCGGGCCGTTGGTCATCATCACGATGCGATCCGACAGCAGGGCCGCCTCGTCCACGTCGTGGGTGATCATCAGCACGGTGTTCTTCAGCTTGGCGTGGATATCCATGACGCTGTCCTGCAGGTGGGCGCGGGTCAGCGCGTCCAGGGCGCCGAACGGCTCGTCCAGCAGCAGCACCTTGGGCTGGATGGCCAGGGCCCGGGCGATGCCGACCCTCTGTTTCATGCCGCCGGAGATCTCGGAGGGACGCTTGTCGGCGGCGTGGGTCATCTGGACGAGGGCCAGGTTCTCCATCGCCCATTCGTGGCGCTCGCGGCCGTTCTTCTTGCCGCGAAACACCTTGTCCACCGCCAGCCGGACGTTCTCGTAGACCGAGAGCCAAGGCAGCAGAGAGTGGTTCTGGAACACCACCGCCCGGTCGGGCCCCGGCGCCTCGACCGCCGAGTGGTCGAGGATCACCGCTCCCGTGGTGATGGGCACGAGACCCGCCACCACGTTCAACAGGGTCGACTTCCCGCAGCCGGAGTGGCCGATGATCGAGACGAACTCGCCCTCGTCGATCTGCAGGTTGACGTCGCGCAGCACCTCGTTGGCGCCGGTGCGGCCGGGGAACGAGACGCCGAGCGCCTCGATGGAGAGGAAGGCCTTGGGCATGTGCGGGATCCCTTCAGGAGAGCGCCGAGCCGCGGCTGACGAGACGTCCCAGCAGGGCCACGCCGCGGTCCAGCGCGAAGCCCACGAGGCCGACCCAGACCAGGGCGACGACGATGTCGGAGATGCGGGACGAGTTGTACTGGTCCCAGATGAAGAAGCCGACGCCGACCCCGCCCAGCAGCATCTCGGAGGCGACGATGGCCAGCCAGCTCATGCCGACCCCGATGCGCAGGCCGGTGAAGATGTAGGGCGTGGTGGCCGGCAGCAGGATCTTCCAGAAGTGCTCCAGCGGCGAGAGGCTCAGCGTGCGGCTGACGTTCAGATAGTCGGTCGGGATGTTCCGCACCCCCACCGCCGTATTGATGATGATCGGCCAGATCGAGGTGATGAAGATGACGAACAGGGCCGATGGCTGGGCCTCGCGGAAGGCGGCCAGCGAGATGGGCAGCCAGGCCAGGGGCGGCACGGTGCGCAGCACCTGGAACAGCGGATCGAGGCCACGGTGGGCCCACACATTGGCGCCGACCAAAACCCCCAGGCCGATGCCGACCACGGCGGCCAGTCCGAAGCCCACCCCCACACGGCTGAGGCTGGTGGCGACGTGCCAGAACAGCCCCTTGTCGACCCCGCCGTTGTCGAAGAAGGGGTCGAGGATCAGGTCCTTGGACTCCAGCCAGATCATGCTGGGCGCCGGCAGGCCGGCCCCGTCCCCCGCCAGGAACTGCCAGACACCGAGCAGGACCAGCAACATGAGGGCGGGCGGCAGGACAGCCGCGGCGACCGCCTTGGCGGCCGTCAGGGTGCGGACCGCCCGCGACGGTCCCGGCGTGGGGAGCCGGGCGATCGTCGCGGGCGCGAGGTTCGTCGGCGGCTCGACTTCGCCGGCGACCTCGAACTTTTGGGCGGGCAGGCTCATGGAAAGCTCCTAGCCAGGGGAAGGGTCAGACCAGCTTCTTGATCGGCTGGCTCGCCAGGTAGGCGGCGGGATTGGCGGGATCGAAGACCTTGCCGTCGAAGAACCGCTCGACGCCGCGACTGTCGGAGGCCGGAGCCCCCACGCCGAGCGACTTGGCGGCCGCCCGCCAGATGTCGGCGCGGTTGACCTTGGCCACCAGGGCCGCGGCGTTGGTGTTCCTGGGCATGACGCCCCAGCGCTGGTTCTCGGTCACGAACCAGAGGTCGTGCGACTTGAACGGGAAGGAGGCGTTGTCGGCCCAGAACTTCATGACGTGGCCCGAGCCCTTCACCGCGCGCCCGTCGCCGTAGTTGATGGTCCCCTGCAGTCTCGGCAGGATGTCGCCCATCGGCACGTTGATGTACTGGCGGCCCGAAACGATGGAGCACATGGCCGCCTTGTTGGCCGCCTTGTCGCACCACATCTGGGCCTCCATGACGGCTATGGTCAGCGCCTGGGCCGCACGCGGGTATTTCGCCACCCAGTCGGCCCGGACGCCGAGGCATTTCTCCGGGTGGTTCATCCAGATCTCGGAGGTCAGGCAGGCGGTGTAGCCGACCTTCTGGTTCACCAGCTGACCGTTCCAGGGTTCGCCGACGCAGAAGGCGTCCTGGGTCCCGGCCTTCATGTTGGCCACCATCTGCGGCGGGGGGATCACGATGGTGGAGACCTCGGTCTCGGGATTGATGCCGCCCGCCGCCAGCCAGTAGCGGAGCCACAGGTCGTGGGTCCCGCCCCGGAAGGTCATCGCGACCTTGGGGATGTTCCCGGCCGCCTTCATCTGGGCGAACTTGGCCTTGGCGCCAGCGCTGTTGAGGCCGACCTTCACCGCCTTGAGGTCGTTGCCGACCGAGATCGCCTGGCCGTTAGTGTTCAGCCGCGCCAGGATGTTCATCGGCACGGGCCGGCCGCCGGTCGCGACGCCGGTCGTGAACTGGTAGGGCATGGGCGTCAGGATGTGCGCGCCGTCGATGCCGCCGCCCCCGGAACCCAGGACCAGGTTGTCCCGCGTTCCGCCCCATGAGGCCTGTTTCAGCACCTCGACGTCGGGCATGCCGTACTTGGCGAACAGGCCGCGTTCCTTGGCGATGATCAGGGGCGAAGCGTCGGTCAGGGCGATGAAGCCCAGCTTGGCCCTGGCGACTTCCGGGCCCGGGCCCGCGGCGAAGGCGCCGGACGGCAGGGCGGTCTTGGCGGCCAGCAGGGTGGCGGCCGCGGCGGTGAGCGCCGTGCGGCGCGTGAGGGTCTTGTCGGTCATGGGATCGCTCACAGCTTGTATTCGAGGGTGAACCACACCTTGGTGCGGGAGGGCGGCGGCGCGGCTCCGCCCACGGGGACGAAGGCCTCGCGCTGGAAGTCGGCGTACTTGGCCGCCACCGAGAGCTTGGGCGTGATCGCCGCCTGGACCTGGACGTTCCACTCGTGGCCGAGGTCGGCGCCGGTCCGTTCGGCGTTGAAGTCGTGGTAGCGGACCAGGATGTCGGTGTTGAAGAAGTAGGTCCGGCGAAACCGCGGCTTGATGTTGAAGCTGAGGTTCAGGTCCTCGATGCCGTCGACGAAGCCCTTGTTCCCGCCCAGCGGCTGGACGAAGGCGTCCGACCAGCCCTGGAAGGCGTGGACGGTCGCCAGCGGCGTGGTGAACCCGCGGGTCCCGTTGCCCTCCAGCGACTCCCAGGAGAGCTTGGCCGTGTAGATGTCGAAGGTCCCGGCGACGTCGGCGCCGAAATAGTCGAGATCGTAGCCGGCGGTGGCGCCGTGATAGTCGCCCTGCTGGGCGTAGGTGGCGTTGTAGGCCACCTGGAACAGCCCGACCCAGGTCTTGCCCGAGGCCTTGACCCCCTTGGTCACCGAGGAGTTCGGCGCCGAGTTCTGGAAGTCGAGGGCGTAGACGAAGCCCTGCAGGCGCAGGGCCTCGGCCGGCGACCATGTGGCGTTCAGAAGGTGGCTGTCGCTATCCCAATCGCGCAGTTCGCCCAGGATCCGGTTGACGTGGGTCACATAGGCGTAGGTCGCCTTGAAGCGGCCCAGCGCCAGGTCGGCGCGCACCGCATCGAAGGTCTGCTCGTCCTGGCGCCAGCCGACATTGCCGACGAAGCGCTGGTCGTCGATCAGGATCCGCTGCCGCCCCAGGGTGACCACCGCCGCGGCGCTTGGCGTCCAGGTGAGCTGCAGGCGATTGAGTTCGGTGACATCCGGATCGTTGATGATCGGGAAGCGGGCCTTGTCCGCGCCGTTCAGCGGCGGGGCCGTGGAGCCCGGAACATTGACCGAGAACCGCTCGGCGCCGACCTGGCGGACATCTTCGAACTCCACCAGGCCACGCAGTCCGTTCCACTCGCCGGTCTCCCAGCCGAGCCGGGTGCGCAGGGTGAGCGCCTCGCCCTCCTTGCGCAGCACCGCGGTCCGGGTCTGGTCCACGCCTTCGTAGCGAAGACGCGCCTCCAGGATCAGCTTGCCGCCGGCGATGGCCTCGCTGATCGTCGGCGGCGCGACCGGCGGCGGCGGTTCGGGGGCCGGTTCGGGCTCAGGCTCGGCGACCGCCGCGGTGGGTTCCTCAGTGGCGACCGCGGGCGCTTCTTCCGCCGCCACCGCGGGCGGAGCTTGAGCCGCCGCCCCTGTTGCTGAAGCCAGCGCCGCGGCGATCGCCGCAGACGTCAGAAAGCCTCTCCTCATATTCATCGCCCTATCCCCCGAGCAAAAAAAGACGTCCGCCGGGGTGGGAGCCCCGCGCGGACGTCGTTGTCCTTCCAAGTCCGAAACCTCGCGGTCCCGGCGACCCTCTCGGATCGTTCGCGGGACGCCATTGCCCCGCGATGTCGCCCTCAGGCCGCCATGCCCCTCGCCTGCTCGCAACTGCGAAATGGCGCATACCGGCGTTCCGCCAGCTTCAGGAGGCCAATTGCATCAAGGATGGGCGCCATTGTGCAGTGCAGCGCACAAGGAACGAGCGCCGGACGGCCGACTCAGGAGCGCGTGCGGCCGATGGCGAAGCCGGCGGCGTAGCGCTGCGGTTGCGCGGCGTCGAACCGCCCGCCGTCGAAGAACAGGTCCGGAGCCATGGGGATGGGCGCGGTGGCCTCGTCCAAGGTCCAGGGCGAAGCGTGCAGACCCTCGACCTTCTCGTCCACCAGAGGCGCAGGTATCCCCAGTTCGGCTGCGGCCGCGCGGAACAGGTCGGGCCGGTAGACCGCCTCGGCTGTCGCGGCGATGTCGGCCTCCGGGCCGATCTGGCCCCAGCGCAGCATCTGGGTGAGGAACCAGACCGCGTGGCTGCGCCACGGGAAGTTCGCGGCGTAGCGGTGGTAGATGATGTAATCCTGATGGTCGGGACCGGGCTCGCCCAGGGCGTAGGGCGGCGCGCCGGTGAGCGATCGGGCCACCACCTCCTCCGGCGCGCCCACATAGCGATTGTGGGCCAGGATCGTGGCCAGCTCCCCCCGGTTGCCCGGCTGGTCGGCCCAGGCCGCTGCACTGATCAGCGCTCGAAGGGTCGCCCCCAGGGTCAGGGGATGGCGCTCGGCGAAGCCTTCGGTGACCCCGAACACCTTGTCGGGCCCCACGCCCCAGAGTTCCGCGGCGTAGACCATGATCTCGCCATAGCCGTCGGCGACCGCCAGGGCGTTCCAGGGTGCGCCGACACAGAAGCCGTCGATGTCTCCGGCCGCCAGGCGCGCGGTCATTCGCGCCGGCGGCGTCACCACGATGCGCAGATCGCGGTCTGGGTCGACGCCGGCCTCCGCCAGCCAGTAGCGCAGTTCGTAGTTGTGCACCGAGAAGGGGAAGACCACGGCGAAGGTCAGCGGAGGCAGACCCTGGGCCCTGCGCGCCGCGATGACGGCGGCCAGCGGCCGGGCGGTGCGGGGTCGCACCGCCATGGCCTGGGCATCGGCCGAGCGCATGGCGTCGGCCAGGGCCTTGGAGACGGTGACCGCGCTGCCGTTCAGATTGAGCGACATCGGCACGATCATCCGCGCCGGCTCGCCGCAGACCCCCAGCCGCACGGCCAGCGGCATCGGGCCTAGCATGTGGGCGCCGTCCAGCGCGCCCATGGCCACCTTGTCGCGGATATTGGCCCAAGAGGCCTCGCGCGACAGGTCAACGGATAGTCCCTCGCTCTCGAAGAAGCCCTTCTCGCGGGCGACCACCAGCGGCGCGCAGTCGTTCAAGGCGATGAAGCCCAGCCTCAGCTGGGTCCGCTCCAGGCTCATGACCGGTCTCCCTTCAAGACGCCCGCGAAGGTGAGCAGGTCGTTGGCCACCGCCCCGATGGGCCGGCCGGTGTCCATGGCGAGCTTACGCAACAGGCTGTAGGCCTGGTCCTCATCGATGCCGCGCTCCTTCATCAGCAGGCCCTTGGCGCGCTCGACGGTCTTGCGCGAGGCGAGATCGGCCTTGGCCTTGTCGAGATCGGCGCGCAGCTTCTGCATCAGCTCGAAGCGGCTCATGGCCACCTCCAGAACCGAGCGCACCCGCCCCGCCGAGAGGCCGTCCACCACATAGGCCGCGACCCCGGCCTCCACCGCCGCTTCCGCCAGGCCCGGAGAGGAGCGGTCGACGAACATCACCACCGGTCGCGGATTGTCGGAGGTCGCCTCGCGCAGGCTTTCCAGGGTGTCGCGGTCGGGGCTGTCGCAGGCGATGACGATCACGTCGGGGGCGAAAGATGGCAGCTCGCCTTCGATGGCCTCGAAACTGGAGGCGCGGCGCACCTCCAGCGGACGCACGTCCGCCAGCCCTTCGGCGACCAGCGCCGCCCGCGCCTCGTCGGGATCGATGATGATGACCTTCATTCGCCGCCACCCGGCGCCCGGGCGGCTCGCGCGATCAACCCGTTTCTGCTTTGAACATGAAAGCATCATCACGGCGCCTAGCAATTAGGCGCCGCGCGGCGGGAGGTCCTAGAGGGGGATCTTCGCGCCGAACTTCACCCGGCGGCGGACGAAGATGGTCTCGTACCGGCTGACCGAGGGATGCTCGCCGATATGGGCGTCGGCGAAGTCGTTGAAGCTCTCGATCCCGTCGAACATGCCGATGCACATGAGCTCGTAGGCGCCGGCGATCTCCATGATCACCTGCACCTGCGGCGACTTGCCGAGGAAGGCGCGGAAGTCCGCCACCGAATGCGGCTTCTGCTGGGCCAGCTGGATCAACAGCACGACCGATAGCTGTTCGCCGGCCACCTTCGGATTGACCACCGAGACGTCGGCGGTGATCACCCCGGTGTTGCGGTAGTTACGGATGCGCCGCTGGATCGCCGAGGGCGACAGCGGCACCCGGTCGGCCAGGTCGTGGGCCGTCATCTGGTTGGAGTCCTGAAGCGCGGACAGGATCTGAAAATCCAGCCTATCGAGGTTCGGCGTCATCCAACGCCACGCCCTATGACCAACATCGGCATGCTCGCCAAGGCGAATGTCACGGTCATGTCTACGCGCTCCCTGAACGCTGGTAGGTGAACCCGTTTCGCCCTGTCTTCGCCAATTAATTTCTCGACAGATTTCGGCCATTACTGACGTAACCCATCCGATACGACATCCGATCTTGGCGTATCTTGTTACATCGACCGTGTTTTCCTGACTTTTCTGTAATCTTTCACGCATGCGAAAGGGGCGGCGAATGGCTTCGCCGCCCCTCCCGTGATGGTTCCGGCTTCTAGAAGCGGAGCTTGATCTGTCCGAAGGCGCGGCGGCCGATCACGTCATAGGTGGACGGGTCGGTGCCGGACTGGACGTTCGGGGCGTACAGGCGCGGCTGCTGGTCGGCCACATTGTTCACACCGAGCTTGATCTCGACATTGTCGGTGACGCCCCAGGTGGCGTCCAGGTCGATGTAGTAGGTCGCCGGGACGTTGGAGGGGACACCGGCGGTGCCGAGGAAGGTCTCGCCCTCGTACTGCCGGAACTGGCGGTTCTCCATGGCGTCGATGTAGCGGACGCGGGCGCCGAAGCTGAGATCTTCGGTGGTGTAGCCCATCATGCCGACCTGACCGAGGTCCCAGCGGGCGTTGAAGGTGGCCTTCCACTCGGGGAAGCTCGTGCCGAGGCCGGCGCCGAAATAGGAGATGGTGCCGGTGTAGTCGACCGGCGGCAGCCCGGTGCGATCAGCCTGCTTGTATTCCAGCACGTGGGTCAGCAGCAGGTTGGCCTGGAACGTCCCCATCCAATCGGGAGCGCCGAACCATTCCCAGTCGAAGCCGTAGTCGATCTGGAAGTCGAGGCCCGAGGTCTTGATGACGCCGCCGTTCTCGAACGGCCACGGGCTGTTGCCGGGCAGCAGCGGGTTGCGGATCGTCGAGTTGGTGAGGTTGCCGCCGGTCCGCGCGATGCCGGCGCAGTAGAGGTTGGTGTTCGAATAGCTCGGATTGGCGCCGTTGTAGTTGAAGCAGGACGCGATCGCCGTGTTGGTGTCGAAGATAATGATCGGGTCGGCGATCTCGATATTGTAGTAGTCGATCGAGCCGCGCAGGCGGCTGGTCCACTGGCCTTCCCAGGGCGAGGAAAGCGCCAGACCGACGGTGTAGGTGTCGGCCTTTTCGGGATCGAGATTGAGGCTGCCCGAGAGGTTGATGTTGGCCTGCGAGCCGGGCGCGGTGGTGGCGCCGGTGGCCGGAACGCCCTGGGCCGCGCAAAGGCCACGCAGGGTGCCCGGGCCGGTTCCCGACGCCTTCCAGGCCACGGTGAAGGCCGAGCAGGGGTCGAAGATCTGCGGCGCCGAGGCGGTGCCGACGAACAGTTCCTGGAAGTTCGGCTCACGAACCGCGCGCTGGTAGGAGGCGCGGACACGGGCCCAGTCGTTGGCCTTCCAGTTCAGCTCCGCCTTATAGGTGGCCGAGCCGCGGTTGTCGGTGCGCGCGCCGGTCAGCAGGTCCTCGAACTGCGCCCAGGAATAGCGAAAGCCCAGGCCGATCTCGAGGCTCTCGATATAGGGCATATCCTTGACGATCGGGATGATCGTCTCGCCGAACAGGTCGTTGAAGGCGCTGCTGCCGGACTCGGGCAGGCCGACGGTGAAGCCCGAGAACGGACCAGGGTTGGACAGGAAGCGCAGGTTGTACTCGATGCCCCGATGTTCGGCGCCGAGGACGATGGGCACCGGGCCCGCCGGCAGCTCGAACAGATCGCCGCTGATGAAGAACTGGCCGATGGTCTGCTCGTACTGCTCACGCCGGGTGACCGGCGATTCCAGCGCGGCGCGGCAGGTGCTGGACAGCGGGCGATCACCGAAGAAGTTCTGCGTGGCGCAGGCGCCGTTGGAGCCGGCCGGATTCTGGGTCGGGTGAGCCAGGATGTCGGTGAGGAGCTGGGTGTTGATGTTGCCGAACTGGGTGCGGTCGATCTCAGTGCGGCCCTGGCTGATATAGGCCTCGCCCTTGAAGTTCTCGCCGATGGGGAACTTCACGCCGGCCATGTACTGGACGACCGTGTTCTGGAACTGCGAGATCCGCGCCCCGAAGCCGAGCGGCCGGAAGGCGAACAGGAAAGGTTCGGTGGCGCCCGAGCCCACCAGCAGCGGATCGTCGCCGGTGCGGGCGGCAAGCAGGGTGCGCAGGTCGTTCGGGATGAACGGGTTGGTGACCGGCACCACCAGGTTCGCGCCGATGTTCTGGCCCGGGGTGACGAGAGCCGAAGCCACTTGCAGGTTGGTGGCGGTGCCGATGGCCGCGGTGGCCACGGTGGGGACCGGGGTCGGGGCCAGGGCCTGGTTGGCGGTGTACTCGGTCCAGCCGGCCTGGGCGAAGACCTCGACGCCGTTGTCGAACTCATAGTTCAACTTGGTCATGAACGAGTAACGGTCCAGGGGGAGCGTCAGCAGGTTCGGGGCGTCGAAGTTGTAGCTGTAGAAGTCCGGGTAGAAGCGGGTGTTGACGTTGACGTCGACCGGGTACTTGAAGTTCTGGACCTGCAGGGTCGGGTTGTTACCCACCCCACCGTAGAACAGTGTGCCGTCCAGGTTGAAGCCCAGCGATCCCGAGCCGTTGCTGACCGCGGTCGGCGCCACCCCATAGGTGGCGAACAGGGCCTGGACCGCCGACAGCGGGATGGCGTTGGCGGAGTTGTAGCGCACCACGCCGGCCGGCGGCGTGCCGGTGGTCGAGGTGGCCAGCGCCGAGAACGGGCGCTGCCCCTTGGTCACCGGCTCGCGATACGAGCGGTCGAAGCCGAAGATCGCGTTGCCCTTGCCGTCGGCGAAGTTGCCGCCCAGCACGGCGGAGAACTGGAACTCCTTGGCGTCGTGATAGTCCGTCGAGTCGGTGTAGCCGGCCCGGAAGTCCAGGCCTTCGAAGTTGTTCTTCAGCTTGAGGTTCACGACACCGGCCACGGCGTCGGCGCCGTAGGTCGCGCCGGCGCCGCCCGAGATCACCTCGATGCTGCCGATCATCGCCTGCGGGATGGTGTTGATGTCGACGGTGACCGTATTGGCCGAGATCATCGGCCGGCGGCCGTCCACCAGGACCAGGTTGCGGTTGGAGCCCAGGCCGCGCAGGTCGACATTGGCCTGGCCGGCGTTGCCCGGGTTGTTGGAGGTGGTGGTGCCCGCCGGGCTGACCTGCGGCAGGGTGTTCAGATAGGTGTCGAGGGTGATGTCGGCGTTGGCGGTGGCCTGCTCGCCGGTCACCGTGGTGATCGGGCTGGCGGCCACGAAGTCCTGACGGACGATGCGCGAACCGGTGACCACGACTTCCTGGACTTCCTCCTGGGCGTAGGCCGCCGTCGCCGAGAACGCCGCGAAGGCCGCGCCACAGATCATGGAAGACGCCAGCAGGCGCTCCCGCATGGTTTTGATTTTCAAGGTCTGAATCCTCCAGCGGCTCGCCCGACCCAGAGGATCGAAGGCGAGAGCCGCACCCCGCGAAAAATTGCCGAACGCAAGCAGGTCCGGTTACCGGCGAGTTACGCCGCGCGGTAAAAGAGGGTCAACACCCGAGGAGTCTGGTTTGGCGATATACTTATTTTTGTCGCGACTTTGCAACATTCTGTCGGTTTGATTATTGTAGCAATATTGATTGCACATTCGCAATTACCAAGGCGAACGCAAGCCGTAGCGGGTCAGCCGGTCGACGTGCTCAGCGTGCGATGGGGATGGCCTGGCCGATGATGGCGTCGAGACGCTCGCGCACGGCGCGGCCCTCGGGGGTGAGATGCAGCACGCGGCCGCGGCCGTCGTTGGGATTGAGGAACGCTTCCACCAGGCCGCAGGCCGGCGCCCGGGCCCATTCCGAGCCGGGCGGGCCGAAGGAGCGAACACTGCGCGAGGCGGTCGGCTCGGTCATCCGGCTGACATAGGCCAGCTCCTGGACGCTCAGGCCCTCGTTCTCGCAGGTATAGAGAAAGCTGACGATCTCATTGACCGTGATGGTCGGATTGAGGGCTTTGAACAGCGACAGCGCCTCGAGCAGGGAATCGCGCGGCCGCATGGCGCTCAGCGCTCGGCGTAGTCGTTGAGTTGGCCGGTGCCCAGTCCGGGCGGGCGGGCGCGGACCACCGGGGTGGGACGCCGCTGGCGCCGTTCGCGCATGGCCAGGGTGGCCTCGGGATAGGCCGCGCGCACCAGGCGCAGCATGTCCTCGAGCCGCTTCTGGTGATCGGCCGCCTCGACGAAATCCTCGACATTCAGCTCGACCGAAATCTGTCCCCACAGCTTCATGCGCCACTCCAATGCGATTGCACGACGGTTGCTAAGTGTAAGCGCCGCCGTATGCACTTTTGGAGCGTTCCGACCTCGCACAACGCCGTCCCGCGGCAATTCACACCTGCAGATTGCGCGCAGCGCGCGCCGGAACCGGTCCATCTGTAACTGTTGGCTGACGAGGAGACGACGTGCGCCGTCGAAGCGCGATTCTGGAAGCACTGGAGCTGCTGCGCGAGGTCGCGCCGACCCTGACGCTCGCCCAGATCGTCACCTTCCTGCACATCGCCGACGAGGACGAGCCGGTCCCGATGATCGACCTTCAGCGGCGCACCCACACAAGCGCGGTCCAGACCTGGCGCAATGTCCAGGCCCTCACGACCCTGGGGCTCATCCAGGTGGGGCGCTGGAAGATGGGCTCCATCACCGCGGCCGAGCTCAGCCTGGCGGGGCAGGATCTCGCCGCCCGGCTCGACGCCATGATCCGCGACGCCAGCCCCATCGCCGCCCCGGCCAGGGCGGCGGCCTGAGCCTCTCCTACTCCGCGCCCGAGGCGCTGCGGCGATAGTCCAGCGGCGGTGCGCGGTCGCCGACCATGGCCTTGTAGACGAAGTCCGAGCCGCGCTTAGCCTCCAGTTCCTGCTGGGCCTTGGTCAGCAACTCCGGCTCGCGGAACAGGGTGGCGGCGGCGAGCGCCAGGGTCTTGGAGGCGACCACCCCGCCCTTGGCCGCGATGCTTGTCCCGCCGGCGGCCACTGCCTGCCAGCTGTGCGCCGGGGTGCCGGGCACCCAGGTGGCCGTGCCCAGGCCCGCGGTCGGGGTCACCCAGCTCACATCGGCCACGTCGGTGGAGCCGCCGCCCCCGCCGCCGATGCTGTAGGGTTGGATGACGCCGACGCTGGCGAGGGTCGCCTTGTTGGGCGGCAACTGCTTGGCCATGGCCTCGCCGAACGCCTGCTCCTTGGCGTCCCAGTTGATTCCGCCGACCTGGCGCAGGGCGCTGTCCATCACCCGGCCCAGGGTGTCGTTGGGCAGCATGTTGTAGACGCCGCCGGTCTGCTCGAATTCGACCTTGGTCTCGGTGGCCAGCGCCGCCCCGTCGGCGGCCTTCATCAGGCGGGCGACCACGTCGCGCACCACCTGCGGATCGGCGTGGCGGACGTAGTAATAGACCTCGGCCTTGTCGGGCACGACGTTGGGCGCCTTGCCGCCTTCGGTGATCGCATAATGGATGCGGGTCCCATCGGGGATGTGCTCGCGCATCATGTTGACGGCGACGTTCATCACCTCGACCCCATCCAGGGCCGAGCGCCCGCGCCAGGGCGCCGCCGAGGCGTGGGCGGCCGCGCCGGTGAAGCGGAACTTGCCGCTGACATTGGCCAGGGACACGCTCTGAGAGGCGCTGTTCTCGCTTGAGGGATGCCAGTGCAGGGTGGCGGTCACATCGTTGAAGAGGCCGGCGCGCACCATATAGACCTTGCCCGCACCGCCCTCCTCGGCCGGAGCGCCATAGACCCGGATCTCGCCCGAGACCTTGTTGGCCACCATCCAGTCCTTGAGCGCCTGGGCAGCGGCCACCGAGGCCGCGCCGAAGATGTGGTGCCCGCAGGCGTGGCCCGCCTCCTGGCCGGCGATGGGCGAGCGCGCCGGGTCGGCGGTCTGGGCCATGCCCGGCAGGGCGTCGAACTCGGCCAGTATGGCGATCACCGGGCCGGGCCCGGTCTTGAAGCTGGCGACGAAGGCCGTGGGCATGCCGGCCACTCCGGCCTCGACCTTGAAGCCCGACTTCTTCAGCTCGCCCTGCAGCAGGGCCGACGAGCGGGTCTCCTGGTAGCCGACCTCGGCGAAGCCCCAGATCGCCCGGGCGACCTCGGCCGTGCGCGGGGCGCTCTTGTCAACCGCCCCGAGGATCGACTGGCGCTCCCCGGGGGTGAGGTCCGCCGCCTGGGCGAGGCCGCCGACGAGGGCGAGGGCCAGTCCGATACCGATTGAATGTCGCCGCATGAGCCTGACTCCCGGGGGGTTCGGCGCCTTCGACGAAACACGGAGGGCGGCGCGCCGTAGCCGCCCTCCGATCCGGCTTAGAACGTCTTGCGGACGCTGACGTACCAGTAGCGGCTATAGGGCTGGTAGAGGGCGCCCAGGAAGCCGTCGCCGGATTCCAGGGGCGGCTTCTCGTTGGTGATGTTGCGCACGCCGAGGCGCAGGCGGGTGTTGGCCGCCAGGCCGTCGGTGAACTCGTACTGGCCGTAGAGGTTGGCCGTCATCTGGCTCTCGACCACCCAGGCGTCGCCGGTTGCATCCAGCAGGTCGGTGTCCTGCACGTCGCCGATGAACTGGGTGAAGGCCCCGACCTGGAACTGTTCGTACCTCCAGGTGGCCGAGGCCGACCACTTCCATTCCGGGCGGCCGTTCTGGCGGATCAGGTCGCCGCCACCGGTGATGGTGGTGCCGGCGTTGATCTGGCCGGCGGCCCGCGCCGCGATGAGGGCGGCGATCTCGGGCGACGGTGAGCGGTAGAACTTCACCAGCTTGGCGGCGTTGAAGTTGATGTTGAAGTCGCCCCAGCTCTCGGTGCGCAGGTCCCAGATCACCCCGATGTCGACGCCGCGCGCCTCCTGGGGCAGCAGGTTGCGGTACTGGTCCTTGACGAACAGCACCTGGCCGACCGGGGCCAGGCCCGTGCCGGCGAAGGCGGCGATGTCGTCGGCGGTCGGGTCGGCGCGGACCACGTCCGCATTGCTGCTCCCGCTCACCCGGGCCAGATAGTCGGCGATGAGCGCGTTGCCTTCACCGAACAGGCCGACGATGCCCGCCTGCTTCACCCGCCACATGTCGACGGTGAAAATGAAGTGGCCGAGCTCCGGCGGCACGAAGGTCGGTTCGAAAACCACGCCGCCGCCCCAGGTTTCCGACTCCTCCGGCTTCAGGTCCGGATTGCCGGCCCGTTGGGCGGTGGTGGTGCCCGAGCGCGCGCAGGCGGAGAAGCTGGCGATCCGGCCGGCCCGCAAGTCGGCCTCGCAGCGCACCCAGTCGGTGCGGGTGTTGGCGCGGGTCACCAGGGTGGCGTTCACCTGCTCCAGGTTCGGGGCCTTGAAGCCCTGGGCCCAGGAGCCCCGCAGCCGCAGGCCCTCGATCAGGTCCCAGGCGAAGGCCACCTTTGGCTTGGCCACGTCGCCGGCGTCGCTGAAGTCCTCGTAGCGGCCGGCCAGCTGGAACTCCAGGTTCCGCACCAGCGGGATCTCCATCTCCGGCGAGACCACCGGGACGGCAAGTTCGGCATAGGCTGAAAGAACCTTGCGCGAACCCTTGGTGTCCGGCGACGGGCTGGAGCCGATCAGGTCGCCGGTGAAAGCCTGGCCGGTCACCGAGTCGGTGAAGTTGGTCGTGCCGTCGACACGCGCGTCGCGGTCGTCCTTCTGGGTCTCGCGGCGATACTCGACACCGGCGGCGAAGCCGACATCGCCGCCCGGCAGGGCGAACAGGTCGACCTTGGACACCTTGAAGTCGGCCAGGGCGAGCGAACTGGTGTTCTTGCGCACCGTCTTGATGCGGATGGCGTCGAGCGCCGCCTGGCTGCTCGGCGTGGCGTCGCCGAGGCTGGGATTGGTCAGGCTGCCGCCGTTGAACGGGTTGTAGGCGTCGGCCGTCGACAGGCCGAGCTGCTTCTGCAGCAGGGTGGCGCTGATGCCGTCGGAGACGTCCTCCACCTCGGCCTCGGAATAGAGCAGCGCGCTCTCCCACCTGAAGCCCGCCACATCGCCCTTCAGCCCGGCGAGCAGGCGCATCTGCGAGTTTTCCACGTCCACCTGATTGGGGCCGGCGTCGGCGAACAGATAGGTGCGGATGGTCACCGGCAGGCCCGCGGCCGGCACGTTCAGGTTGGCCAGCCGGTTCGGATTGGCCTGGCCATTGGCGAAGACCGTCGGCCCGAAGGGGTTCCAGTAGTTGGCGGACGGAACCGTGATCGGCAGCGACGACAGCGTGCCGGTCGGCGCCTGGGCGCTGCTGGTGGTGGCCGTGTAATAACCGACCTCCCCGAACGCCTCGAGGTTGTCGGTCAGGTCATAGCGGCCGGTCAGGAAGACGTTGAACCGCTCCACCTCCGGCATGATCGTGGTGTTGTCGCTCAGCGGCGCGTCATAGCGCAGGTTGCGGTCGGCGCCGGCTGTGGCAGGCGTGCCGTCGTCCAGGCAGTACCCGGTCCCGAACGGGATGTTGCAGCTGGCGAAGGTGGAGGGCTGCGGGTGGAAGGCGCCGGCGCTGGTGGTGATCGCCGTCGTTCCCTGGCGCACCGTCCCGAAGGAGGCGGGGGTCTGCAGGGAGCCCCAGGGCGTGGCGGTCAGGCGTCCGTCCGGGACCGAAGCCCCCGCGAAGCGGGTGTCGGCGAACAGCAGACGCCTGTCGGAGCTGGCCGTGTAGTCCTGGTCGGCGGCGTTCAAGGCGGTGCGGTCGGTATAGTTCAGGAACAGGCTCACATTGCCGCGGCCGTCCTGGAAATTGCGGCCGAGCTGGGCGCTGAACTCCAGCTCCCGCAGCTTGGTCCCCTCGGCCGCGCCGTACTGGGCGTCGACTGTGATCCCGTCGAAATCGTCCTGCAGCACGGTGTTGACCACCCCCGCCACCGCGTCGGAGCCGTAGAGCGCCGCGGCGCCGTCGCGCAGCACCTCCAGGCGCTTCAGCCCGCTCACCGGGATGGCGTTGGTGTTGTAGGTCAGGACCGGCACCAGGTTCTCGTCGGCGCGGCTGGAGGGGTGGGCCACCACCCGGCGGCCGTTCAGCAGCACCAGGGTGTTGCCGACGCCCAGGTTGCGCAGGTTCACCGAGCCCACGTCGCCGCGGGCGCTGTTGCTGGAATTGGGGAGGAAGCTGGAGTTGAAGCTCACATCGCCCATCTGCGGGATGGAGCGGAAGAGGTCGTCCCCGGAGGTGGCGGCGATGGCGTCGAGCTGCTCGGCGCCCACCACCGTGACCGGCACGGCGGCGGTGACCTTGGCGCCGGCGATCTGCGAGCCGACGATCACCAGTTCTTCGACCTCCTCGGCGGGCGTGGTCTGGGCGGCGGCCTGGCTCGCCAGGGAAAGCACCGCCAGGGCGGAGGTGGCGAGCATGGCGCCGCGCCAGGAAACGACGGATTTCATTGATCTAAGTCCCCACTAGAATTTTCACCCGCGGACGCCAGGCGCCCGGTCGCGGGTCAGTTAAAAGTCACGTTGTCCACTTCCAGCCAGAGCTTCTCGCCCGGCCCCCGGCTGCCCGCGAACCCCACCTCCAGCAGGTTGTCGCCGCTCCAGGGACCGGTTCCGGCGCCGCGTCCGGCCGCCCGCTTCAGCGCGCTGAACGGGATGTCGACCGCGGTCCAGTCGGCGCCGGCCGCGACCTCGGCGCGCCACTTGCCGCCCGTGGTGTTGATGTCGAGATTGTAGGTCCCCGCGCCGCGCAATTCGAAACGCACACCCTTGAAGGCGCGGGCGTCCACCGGCTCCACCGAACCGCGAGTGAGCGGAATGATCACGCCCGCCGTCGGATCGTCCTTGGCGGCCATGCGCGCGGCGAGGCTGAGCGCGTGGCCCGAGCCGGCGCGATCGATGACCTGGGCGACCTGCACCGTGCGGTCGATACCGCCGTCCATGTCGTTGAGACGCAGCGTGTCGAGGCTGGAGCGGCCGTCGGGGCGCTCGAAGTCGTCGATCAAGGGGGCGACCTCGATCGACGGCATGGCGTCATGACCGTTGGCCGGCGGCGCCTTGAAGCCCGGGCCGTGGACCAGCTTGCCGTCCACGAACACCCGGTCGGTCCTGCGTACGTCGGCGATATCTGTCCACGGGCTTCCGGCGACCAGCACCAGGTCGGCGCGCTTTCCGGGTTCGATGGTTCCGCGGTCGGCGATCTCGCCCAGGGCGCGGGCGGCGTTGGACGTGCCGGCCATCAGGGCCTGGGTCGGCGTCAGGCCCGCCTTCACCAGCAACTCCATCTCGCGCAGGGTCGAGACCCCGTGCGGCGTGCCCGGCATGCCGGCGTCGGTGCCCAGCACCACATTGACCCCGGCGTCGCTCAAGGCCTTCACATTGCCCAGGGCATGGCCGAACTTGGCCACCGATTGGCGGCGCGTGGGGGTGTCGGGCTGCTCGCGGCCGGACTTGTCGGGATCGTAGACCGCGAGCGTCGGCGCATAGGCCGTGCCCGCCGCCTTGATCACCGCCACTGTCTCGGCGTCGATCGGCTGGTCCTGCAGGCTGTGGGCGATGATGTCGACCTTGGCCCGGGCGGCGATCCGGCCGCGCTCCAGGGTGACCGTGTGGGTCAGGACCTTGATGTCGTTCTTGTGGGCCTCGTCCACCAGGGCGGTGAGCGTGCCCTGGTCCATGCTGGTGTTGTCGGCCGAGGCGCCGTAGCGCCAGCCATCCGTGAAGGCCTTGATGAAGTCCGGCTTGTAGGGGACCAGCGCCCTGACCTCGGTACGGGCGTCCTGCGGACTCGAGACCCACTTGGTGGTCGCCTCGTCGGCCCAGTCGGCCCCATGGCCGCCGGGCGTGCTCATGCGCGCCACGAAGTTCACGTGCGGGGTGGCCAGAGAGGTCAGCCAGCGACGGCGCGGGGCGAAGGACTCCGGCTGCTGATGGAAGTCGTTCACCGTCGTCACGCCCGCGGCGATATAGGCGCTGGCGATGGCCGGCGTGATCCGCGGATCCCCGCCGGGGGTCCAGTGGGTGTGGACGTCGAAGAAGCCGGGCAACAGGGCCTTGCCCCTGGCGTCGATCACCACCGCGCCGCGGGGCGCCCGAACCTTTGGTCCCACGGCGACGATGCGGCCGTCGCGGATGACGACATTGGCGAGACGGGGGGCCGCGCCGGTGGCGTCGAACACCGTGGCGCCCACGATGGCGGTCGCCCGCGGCTCGCCGGCCGAGGCCCCGCCGGAGAGTAGGACGACGCCGACGGCGAACCATACCCCGACGATCCGCCGGCCACGCCCTGCAATACCCACGATCACCCCCACCACTCGTACGCGCCCGACCGCCGCAGGATCGATCCCCTGGAATCCAGTCCGGGGTCAGGCGGCGAGATGAATTCATACTAATCGGCGTTCAGGAAGTCCGGCCGGACCAATTCGATCCGGCTTTCGGGCGAATATGGCGCCGAGAGCGCACCGCCCGAACGATTTGGCGTCAATCGGCGACAACGACGATCCAGCCCGCAGCACGGCGTTCGGCGACCGGGGCAGTGGCGAGGCCGGGATCGGTCAGCTCGTAGCGGATGAGACCTGCGACCAGATGGGTTCGATTCGCAGGTCCCTCCAGCGACGCACGGGCATCCTATCGACGCGGCGACATGTCCCCCCAACGCTTGAGCCAGACTGCGCCGGCCCTTTCGCGCCTTTCGATTGCAAGCTCTTCATTTGAACGACGAGCGCTCCGATATAGTTTGGGCGGCGAACGTCCAACGAACAGGATCACATGAAGCAATTCCTCATCACCACGGCCGGCGTCTTTGCGGGCCTGGTGCTTTTCCTGGTTGGCGTGCCCTTCCTGCTGATCGTCATGGCCGCCGGGGCCGCCAAGCCGACGCCCACCCCGGCCCACGCGGTGCTGCAACTCGACCTGCGCGATCCCCTGACCGATCAGGATCCGATCAATCCCTTCGCCAGCCTGGGCCGCCGTTCGATGTCGGTCATGTCGGTGATCGAGACCCTCGATCGGGCCGGCAAGGACGGCAAGGTCAAGGGCGTCCTGGTCCGTCTGCCCGAGGGCGGGATGGCGCCGGCCGCCGCCGACGAGATCCGGCTGGCGATCAAGAAATTCCGCGCCAGCGGCAAGTCCGTGATCGCCCACAGCCAGGGGCTCTATCCCTCCGGCGTGGTCTCCTCGACCTATATGCTGGGCGCCTCGGCCGACGAGCTGTGGATGCAGCCCGGCGCCTCGTTCCAGGTGGTGGGCCTGTCCGGCGAGGACATCTTCCTCAAGCGCGCCTTCGACAAGTATGGGGTCAAGCCGCAGTACGAGCAGCGCCACGAGTACAAGAACGCGGTCAATCCCTACCTCTACAGCGACTACACGCCCGCCCACCGGGAGAGCACGCTCTCCTGGATGGGCTCGGTTTACTCCAGCGCGCTCGCCACCGCCGCCCTCGACCGCAAGGCTGACGCCGGACGCCTGCGCGCCACGATGGAGGCCGGACCCTATCTGGCTGAGGACGCCATCAAACTGAAGCTGATCGACAGGGTCGGCCAGGTGAAGGAGGCCGAGACCGCCGCCCTGGCCAAGGCCGGCAAAGGCGCCGAACTGATCGATTTCGAGAAGTACATGCGCGGTCGCGATCACGAGAGGGGAACCGGCCCGGCGATCGCCATCGTGGAGGGCGAGGGCGCCATCGTGACCGGCCATGACGGTACGGCCAACCCGTTCGCCGGCGGCTCGGCCATGCACTCAGACGACATCTCCGAGGCGCTGTACGACGCCATCGAGGACAAGGACGTGAAGGCCATCGTCTTCCGCGTCTCCTCCCCCGGCGGCTCGGACACCGCCTCGGAACAGATCCTCGCCGCCGTGCGCGCCGCCAAGGCGGCCAAGAAGCCGGTGGTGGTATCCATGGGGACCTATGCGGCCTCCGGCGGCTATTGGGTCTCGAGCCAGGCCTCGGCCATCGTCGCCCAGCCGACCACGCTCACCGGCTCCATCGGTGTGTTCGGCGGCAAGTTCGCGGTCGGCGAGGCCCTGGGTCGGTTCGGGGTCGATGTGCGCCATTTGGGCGTCGGGAGCGAGTATGCCGCGACCTTCGGCCTGGGATCCGAGCTCACCCCGGTCCAGCGCGCCGCCTTCGCCGGCTGGATGGACCGCATCTACGCCAACTTCATCGCCCGGGTCGCCGATGGTCGCAAATTGTCGCCCGAGCGGGTGGGCGAGGTCGCCAAGGGCCGGGTCTGGACCGGCGCCCAGGCGCGCGAACTCGGACTGGTCGACGAGGTGGGCGGCTTCTACCAGGCGGTGGACAAGGCCAAGAGCCTCGCCGGCCTGAAGGGCGACGTGCGGCTGAAGCGCATGACTGCGTCCGTCTCGCCGTTCGAGGCGCTGGAGAGCGCGCTGGGCGTCTCAGCGACCTCGGTCCGAACCCTGGCGGCCGCGGCCTGGATCCTGGGCGATCCGCGCGCCAAGGGCCTGCTGGACCAGATGGCCGCCGAGCGGATGCGCGGTTCCGGCGCCATGGTCCTGGCTCCGACGCCGGTGAACTAACCGATCCGGCGAAGGGTCTTGGGCGGGGTGCGGAACAGCACCCGGCGATTGCCGAAGTCGAGTTCGATCGCCTCGAAATGGCGCATGACGTCGATCCCCACCAGGATCGCCGGACGATCGCTCAGGTCCCAGAGCTTGAAGATGTGCAGGTCCGCGAACACCGCCGACAGGTTGCCGATGCTCAGGCCACCCATCCGCAACGGCGGCACCGAGGAGAGCTCCCCGCGCGCCCGCTGGCCCGTGGCGCTGATCAGCTCGACCACCGAGACCTGGGCCGTCAGGCCCATCGGCGTGGACCGGAGCTGCTCGTAGAGCTTCAGGTTGCCGACCGTGTTCTGCGATCCGGAGTCCAGGAAGGCGGTCACCGGCACCCCGCCCAGGTCGGCGTCGATGATGATCAGCTGGCCGAACCGATAGCGCGCGGGGACAATGACCACATTGTCGATGGCGGCTTCGTCCGCCGCGTTGTCGCGCAACCGGCTGTCGGAGACGTTCTGGCGCGTGCGGAAGCTGATGTCGTCAGCCTTGCTGATGGTCAGGAAGTTGCGCTTGAAGTCCATGGCGACCCGCCGGTTTTTCAGCACGTCGACCCCCATCAGGCCGTCGGCGCCCAGGCGCGCGCGGTCCAGTGTCGGCGCCCGCAGGCGCCGGGACGACACCTTTCCCACGTCCAGGCGATCGATCATGGCGGTCTCGGAGGGCTCTACCCCGGCGATTCCATGGATCTGAGCCTTTCCCGCCGACGGCAGCCGCAGTTGCTGGGACAGTTCGCGCGAGATGACGGTGCGGTTGGCGCCGGTGTCGACCACGAAGTCGAACGGTCCCTGGCCGTTGATGAAGACCGGCGCGGTCATCCGGCTGGCCACGTCCGACGCCGAGCCCAGGGCGGCGGTGTCGTCGCTCGGCGCCGGGTCGGCCAGGTTGACCAGGATCGGCGGGCCGACATGCGACGCCGTGGCGGCGCATCCGGCCGTCGCCAGGCTGGCGCCGATCACCGTGACCGCGCGTCTGCGAGTCCAAGTCACTTTCACCTGCGCCTTCCCCCCGATCCCGACATGCCACGGCGATTTTGACCCGCAAAACGAAAACACCGGGCCGGCCACGCCCCACGCGTCGGTTTTCGCGGCGGAGCCCAGGCTGTAGAAGGATGCGATGAAAACCTTCGAACAGGTCCAGGCCGCCGCCCAGGCCGGCGACGCGGCCTCGCAAGACCTCCTGGCCCAGGCGCTGGAACAGATGGGCCGAATCGACGAGGCCCTGACCTGGTGGGTTAAGGCGGCCAAGAGCGGATTTCCCGCCGCCCACGCCAAGCTCGGCCTCTGGCAATTGGTGGGCTTCAAGCTGCCCCAGAACAGCCAGGAGGGCGTGGCGCGGGTCGCCGCCGCCGCCCAGGCGGGCGACCCGCTCGGCCTGAGCCTGGCCGCGGTGATCGACGCCGGGGGGATCGGCGCGCCGCGCGACGTGGCCCGCGCCCTGGGATGGCTGACCCAGGCCGCCACGGCAGGCGACGCCCAGGCCGCCTGCCAGCTCGGACTGCTGGTCGGCCTCTCCGGCCCCAACGCCGCCCTGGCGCGAACCGTGCTGGCCAGCGCCGCCGCGGCGGGCTCCGAACCCGCGAGGCGCGCCCTGGGCTCCCAGCCGTTTGCGGCCGGCGCCATCGACTGGGCCGCGGTCCGCGCCGCGGTCGATCTCTCCGCCTTCGAGGGGCCCCTGCCCCGCGAGGAGGTCCGCGCCTCGCCTGCGATCGCCCTCGTCCCCGACCTGTTGCCCGGATGGGTCTGCGACTACGTCATGGCCATGGCCGAGCCGGCCCTGCAGCGGGGCATGGTCGTCAACCAGGCTGGCGGCGAAAGCGTCGAGGACGTTCGATCCAACCGGGTGATGAACTTCGGCCTGGCCGACAGCGATGTCGTTCTGGAACTGGTCAACAGCCGGATCGCCGCTGCCGCCGGCATGCCCGCGGAGAACGCCGAAGGCCTGGGCGTCTTGCATTATGCGCCGGGCGAGCGCTACGCGCCGCACGTGGACTACATCCCCGACACCCCCGCCAACGCCGCGCACCTGGCCGCGCGGGGACAGCGGGTGCGTACGGTCCTGGTCTATCTCAACGAGGGCTTCGATGGCGGCGCCACGGAGTTCCCGCGCCTGGAACTCAGCTTCAAGCCGCCCCGGGGTTCGGCCCTGATCTTCGACAGCGTCAAGGCCGACGGGGCGGTCGATCCTGCAACCCTGCACATGGGCGCCCCTCCCACCCGCGGCGAGAAGTGGGTCATCTCCAAGTGGTTCCGCACCAAGGCCTTGCGTCCGGGCCCCTCCGCGGCCGCGAAGCCCTAGGGTCGCTATTGCCTGTTGCACGCCGTCCGCCTAGCGATGTCGGCCAGTCGAAGGAGACTCTCCATGTCCGCCGCCGTTGTGATGAGCCGGCCCGACACCCTGAATCCGGACGTCCGGCGGTTCGCCCAGACGCCTTTGCGCCAGACCGCCTTCCTGAACGGCGTGCCGAAGTGCGGGACCCACCTGCTGCGCAACATCGTGCGCATGTTCGTGCCGGTCGAGCAGCACTACGACCGCGAGTTCATCCAGATCCCGAACCTGCAGCAGCACATGCCGGCCCTGGCCAAGGACCGCCCGCTGTTCAGCGTCGGCCACATGCTGTTCGCCGACATCTCGATCATCGCGCTCAGGCACGCGCGGCACGTGATCCTGGTGCGCGATCCCCATGACTATGTGCTCGCCCGGGCGCGGTTCACCCTGTCGGACCAGTTCAACCACCCACAGCTGAACCACCTGAAAGGCGGCGCGGTCAGCGTCGAGCAGATGCTCAACATGATGATCTTCGGGATTCCGGGCCGCAGCCCGGCCCTGCGCGAGGTCTTCACCTTCCACGCCGTCTCCTGGATGGGGACCGGCGCGGATGTGGTGCGCTACGAGGACATCGTCGCCCATCTGCGCGACCTCGACGCGCCGGCGGCGGAGGCCTTCTTCGCCGACCTGCTCGGCAAGTTCGGGATCGCGCTGACCGGTGACTGGCGCGAGCGGGTCAAGGTCGGATCCGACCGCAAGCACAGCGCCACGTCACGCGAGGCGCTCTCGGTGGGCCAGACCATGCCGGAAACCCTGCCGGACATTCAGAAGCAGCTGGTGGAGCACTCGGCTCCCGGCCTGCGCGCCCTGCTCGGCTACGCCTAGGTTCGCTCCGATCCTTCTCCCGCACGGGGAGAAGACAATCGACATCGCCGATCTTCGGCCACGAAAAAGGGGCGGCGGACCGAAGTCCGCCGCCCCCAATTCGTTTGGCGTCAGCCGTGCTTAGAAGCGCAGCTTGATCGCGCCGAACACCCGGCGGCCGACGACGTCGTAGGTCGACGGATCGGTGCCCGATTGCACGTTCGGAGCGTACTCTTCCGGCTGCTCGTCGAACACGTTGTTCACGCCGAGGCGCAGTTCGACATTGTCGGTGACGGCCCAGGTGCCGGACGCGTCGAAGTACCAGATCGCATCCGTGCCGGTGAAGGACTGTTCACCCGGGAACTCGACGCTCAGGCGGTTGTCCATGGCCGCGATGTAGCGGGCGCGGACGTTGACCTTGTAGTCCTCGAACAGGTTCCACTCGGTGTTGATGGTGGCCTTCCATTCCGGGAAGCTCGTGCCCAGGCCGGCCCCGAAGTAGGAGACGGTGCCCGCGAAGTCGAGTTCCGGCACGCCGTTGATCGGATCCTGCTGCTTGAACTCGATCACGTGAGTGAGCAGCGCGTTGATCCGCACCGAACCCCAGTCATCGGAGGCGCCCAGCCAGGCCATGTCGAAGCCCCAGTCGATCTGGAAGTCGAGACCGCTGGACTTCTGGCTGCCGTCGTTGCTCGCGTTGAACTCGGCATAGCCGCTGGCCGGGTTGTACACCCAGAGGATGTCCCCGCCGACGCGCAGGATGCCGTCGCAGTTTTCGTTGGTCGGCGTGTAGGTCGAGTTGGTGCCGTAGTAGTTGTAGCAGGCCGCCACGATCTGGTTCGGGGTGGGGGTCAGGATCGCCTTGTCGATCTTGATATTGTAGTAGTCCACCGAGCCTTGCAGGCGCGAGAGCCACTGGTTCTCCCAGGGCGACTTCCACACCATGCCGATCGTGAAGGTCTTGCCGATTTCCGGATCGAGATCGGTGTTGCCGAGCAGGTCGACGCCGATCTGCGAGCCGGGGGTCTGCACGAAGGTGCTGATGGCCGAGGCCGCCACACCGCCGTTGAAGCCCGCCGATTGGCAGAGCGCCGCCAGCTGGGCGGCCGAACCGCCCGTGCGGGCCGTCGACGTCACCGAGCAGGGATCGAAGTACTGCGGAGCCGAGCCGCCGCCAGCGAACAGTTCGCTGAAGTTCGGTTCACGCACCGAGCGCTGGTAGGAGGTGCGGACGCGCAGCTGATCGTTGACGGTCCAGGCCAGCTCGCCCTTGTAGGCCCACGAACCGCGAGCATCGACGCCGTTGCCGGTGATCTTGTCGGCGAACTCGGATTCCGAGTAGCGGGCGCCCAGGCTGAGTTCCAGGTTCTGGATGTAGGCCTGGTCCTTGACGAGCGGGATCAGGATTTCGCCGAACACGTCGCGGAACGAGGTGGTGCCTTCGTCCGGGTCCTGGGTGTTGAAGCCCGAGATCGGGCCCGAGGCCGCGCCGGGATCGAAGCTGTATTCGAAGCCGCGATATTCCGCGCCCAGCACGATCGACAGGTCGCCGGCCGGCAGTTCGAAGACCGGGCCGGTGATGTAGGCTTGGCCGATCTGTTGCTTCATCGAAGTCGAAAGCGTGGTGGAGACTTCAAGATACTCTTGGCAGGCGGCCGAGATCGGCTGACGTCCGAAGATGTTGAAGCCGCCGGCGCAGAGGCTGGCGCCGCCGTCCGCCGCTTCGACCAGGGCCTGAAGACGCTGGGTGTTCAGGTTACCGCTTTGCGTCTGGTCGATCTCGGTCCGGCCTTCGGAAATCGAGGCTTCGAAGGTCAGGCCGGTGTCACCCAGAGGGCCGCGCACGCCGGCCAGGAACTGGACGACCGTGTTCTCATAGTCCGACTGGCGCAGGCCGAGGTCGAGCGACCGCTGACGCATGCGGAAGGGTTCGGTCGCGCCCGCACCGGCCAGGGCCGGATCGTCGCCGGTCCGGGAGTTCAGCAGGGTGCGGAGGTCAGCGGGGATGAAGGGGTTCGTGGTCGGGATCACCAGTTGCTGGGCGATCTGCTGACCGGGCGTGATCAGCGACGAGATGACGTCCTGCGGACGCGCGGTGCTGATGTTGCGGGTGTTGACCGTCGGGAACGGGGTCGGGGCCAGCGCGGTGGTCGCGTTGTACTCGGTCCAGCCGGCTTGGGCGAAGAACTCGATGCCGTTGTCCAGCTCGTAGTTCGTCTTGAACATGAACGAGTAACGGTCCAGCGGGAGCGTCAGGATGTTCACGAAGTCGAAGTTGTAGCTGTACAGGTCCGGATACAGCGACTGGTTCACCGTACCGTCGATCGGGCCGCGATAGTTCTGGGCGTTGATCGGACTGTTGAAGATACCCTTGTGGAACAGGGTGCCGTCGAGGTTGAAGCCGATGGTGCCCGAGGTCAGGGTCGTCTGGGCGGGGGTCACGCCGTAGCCGGCGAAGATGGTGTCCAGGGCGGCCTTGGTCGGAGCGTTGCTGCCGGCCCAGAACAGGGCGCCTTCCGGCAGGAAGGAGGTGGTCGAGGTGGCGTTCTGGGAGAACGCACGCTGCGACTTGATCATCGCTTCACGGTAGGAACGGTCGAAGCCGAACACCGCGTTGCCCTTGCCGTCGGCGAAGTTGCCGCCGATGGCCGCGGAGAATTGATACTCCTCGGCGTCCCAGAACTCGGTCGAGTTCGTGTACCCGGCCCGGATGTCGATGCCTTCGAAGTTGTTCTTCAGCTTCAGGTTCACCGCGCCGGCGATGGCGTCGGCGCCGTAGGCCGAGCCCGCGCCGCCGGTGATGACTTCGATCGAGTCGACCAGGGCTTGCGGGATGGTGTTGAGGTCGACGGTGAGGTTGTTGGCCGACACCATCGGACGGCGGCCGTCGACGAGGATGACGTTACGGTTCGCGCCGAAGCCGCGAAGGTCGATGTTGGACTGACCACCGTTGCCGGGGTTGTTGGAGGTGGTGGTGCCGGACGGGTTAACCTGCGGCAGGGTGTTCAGATAGGTGTCGAGGGTGATGTCGGCGTTGGCGACAGCGGCGTCGCCCGTGACGGTCGCGATCGGGCTGTTGGCGACATAGTCCTGACGGACGATGCGCGAGCCGGTGACGACCACTTCCTGGACTTCTTCCTGGGCGTAGGCGGCGGTCGCCGAAAAGGCGACAAAGGCCGCGCCACAGATCATGGAAGACGCCAGCAGGCGTTCCCGCATGGTTTTGATTTTCAAGGTCTAGATCCTCCAGCGGTCCGCCGGTCGTTACGACCCGCAGCACCTGCTCCCCATAAAAGGTACGGTCCCGGACTCGAAGAGAGCTCGGTTACGCAGGAGTTACGAGTCATACCCGTAGGGGGTCAACGCCCATTACGTCCCGGCAATGTTAAGGACGGCAACCTGTCGCATTCTGGTCACAGAATGTGCTCTGGGCCACAATGCGCGCACAAATTTACCCTTGCGGGGGTCTGACCGACGCCGGGCTGGGTGGCTTTGAGGCGACACACCAGTAACGGGCGCGGTGCTGGTCGACGATGTTGTCGACAAACCCGGTCACTTTCGGCGCCACTAAGTTCTTGTTCACGTAGAAGTAGATCGGCGCGATGGGAGCGTCGGCCAGCATCACCGCCTCGGCCTCCGCCAGGTGGCCGGCCCTGACCTTGGCGTCCGGCTCGGCGTCGGCCTTGGCCAGTAGCGCGTCGTAGACGGGGTTCTTGTAGTCGCCATAGTTCTGCGGACCGGTGGCCGACTGCTGCAGATAGAGGAAGCTCATGGCGTCGTTGTAGTCGGCGACCCAGGCGGCGTCGGCCACCTGGAAATCGCGGGCGCGATAGGCGGCGTAGGCGATCTGGACTTCGTTCTGCACCAGGCTCGCATCGACGCCGATCGCCTTCCAGTCGGCCTGGACCGCGGGGAGGTAGAGCGAGGGGTCGGGTGTGTTGCGGTGCTTGACCTCCACCTTTAGCGGACGCTTGGGCCCGTAGCCCGCCTCCGCCAGCAGCCGCCGGGCCTCGGCCTGGCGCCGTTCCAGCGGCCAGGCGGCCCAGGCCGGCGCCTTGGCCTGTTCGTAGCCGGCCACGCCCGGCGGCACGAAGGTGTAGGCCGCGGTCTGTCCCCCCCGGAACAGCTTGTTCACGATGAACTCACGGTCGATGGCCATGGTCAGGGCCAGCCGGACGCGCCTGTCCTTGAACGCCGGTTCCGAGGCGCTGAAGGCCAGATAGGTCACTCCGAGATAGGTGTGGGTCCGGACATAGTCTGGCGCCTTCTCGCGCAGGAACGCGATGCGGTTCGACTGCATGTCGGCGTTCATGTCGAGCTCGCCGCGCAGCACGCGGCGTTCGGCCATGGTCGAGTCGGACGTCGGATAGAAGCGGATCAGGTCCACGCAGACCTTGTCGGCCTCGTAGAAGCGCGGGTTCTTCTCCAGCTGGACGTAGTCGCCCAGCTTCCAGGCGGTGACCACATAGGGCCCGTTTGAGACGTAGTTCTCCGGCTTGATCCAGGCGTCGCCCAGCTTCTCGACCACATGCCGGGGCACCGGGAACATGGTGTAGTGCTTGGCGAGCTGCGGCAGGTAGGGCGCCGGGTGCGCCAGCACGATCTCAAGCACCTTGGGCGAGACCGCGCGCACGCCAAGGGCTTCCGGCGGCGCCTTGCCCTCGTTCACCGGCTGGGCGTTCTTGATGAGATAGAGCAGCGAAGCATATTCCGACGCGGTCTTCGGATCGAGGATGCGGCGCAGGGAGAAGACGAAGTCGTCGGCCGTGACCGGCACGCCGTCCGACCAGGTCGCGTCGCGCAGATAGAAGGTCCAGGTCAGGCCGTCAGAACTGGTCTCCCAGCGCTCGGCCATGGCGGGCACGGCGTTTCCGCTGGGGTCGGCGTCGGTGAGACCGACGATCAGGCTGGAGATGATCCGCTCTTCCCAGGTGCCGGTGGACTTGTGCGGGTCCAGGGTCGCCGGCTCGGAGACGTTTCCGGCCTCTATGCACACCGCCCCCTGCGGACAGGGCGGCCTGGAAGGCCCCTTGGGGGAGCAGGCGGCCAACGAAATGGCCGCCAAACCCGCCAAGAGCAGCTTGCCCAGCGCCGGGAGCGCCCTATCAATGCGGAACATCGAACTCATGGGTCACGGATGACATATTTTTCCACACGTACAAAGCTGGCCGCCCTGGGTCTGGTGCTGTTGGGCCTGGCCGCGACGCCGCTTTCCGCGCAGCCCAAGCCCGAGGGCCGCGCCGCTCAGTTCCAGAGCCTGCTGGACTGCAAGGCCAAGGCTGACGGCGCCGAGCGCCTGGCCTGCTACGACGCCGCGGTGGGGGCGCTGGCCGGCGCCGAGCAGAAGGGCGACATCGTGGTGGTCGACCGCGAACAGGCCAAGTCGGTCCGCCGCCAGGCCTTCGGCTTCAACATGCCCAGCCTGGCCATGTTCGAGCGGACCGAGAAGCCGGAGGAGGTCGATAGCTTGGCCAGCGTGGCCGATCGCGCCTATCGCGGTGGCGACGGCAAGTGGATCTTCGAGCTGGAAGGCGGCGCCGTCTGGGCCCAGACCGACAACGAAACCCTCGGCCGCCAGCCGGACAAGGGCTCCAAGGTCGAGATCCGCAAGGCGGCCATGGGCTCCTACTTCCTCAAGTCCGACGGCCAACGCGCCGTGCGCGCCCGCCGCGTGAAGTAGGGCCAGGCTTCACCCGCCGCCGAGCTATCGCCTCCTCTCCCCCGGAAGACGGGTGGAGAGGAGGATCGGAAGCCGCTCTCCAGTTACAGCAGGTCGCCGCCCGCGGCCGAGGCCGTGGTGCCGTGCTGCTGGTAGGCCTTGATCACGTTGCGGCCGACCGTCCACTTGTGGACCTCGTCCGGCCCGTCGACCAGGCGTTGCGAGCGGATGTGGGTGTACCAGGAGGCCAGGGGCGTATCCTGGCTGTAGCCCAGCGCACCATGCAGCTGGATCGCGGTGTCGACCACCTTGTGGACCATGTGAGCCAGGAAGACCTTGGCGATGGAGTTCTCCTGACGGAGGTCCATCCCCTTCTCGGCCTTGTAGGCGATGTGCAGCAGCATCAGCCGGGCCATGTAGAGCTCACTGGCGCACTCGGCCAACATGAACTGGACGCCCTGCCGCTCGTGCAGCGGCTTGCCGAAGGTCTCGCGCTTGGTGACGTGGGCCGCGGCCATGTCGAGCGCCCGCTGGGCCATGGCCACATTGTGCATGCCGTGCCGCAAGCGTCCGTAGGCCAGGCGGTGCTGGCCCATGTCGAAGCCGCGCCCCTCCCCGCCCAGCAGGTTCTCGGCCGGGATGACCAGGTCCTTGATCTCGATCTCGGAGTGGCCGCCCCCCATGATGTGGCCGAGCTCGCTCTCCACGGCCATGGTCTTGATGTCGCGCTTGATCTTGTAGCCGGGGTTCGGCAGCTCGACGATGAAGGTCGAGAACTGCTGGTGGCGCGGCGCGTCGGGATCGGTGCGGGCCATGACCACGGCCAGGTCGGCGGCGCTGGCGGCCGAGGAGAACCACTTCTCGCCGTTGAGGATGTAGTTCTCGTTGCCGTCCTTGACCGCGGTGGTGCGCATGCCCGTGGCGTCGGCGCCGGCGGCCTTCTCGGTCATCGAGTAGCAGACGCGCTTGTCGCCGGCCAAGAGCGGCTTGAGGAACTTCTCCTTCTGGTGCTCGGTGCCGTGCGCCAGCAGGGTCAGCATGGTGGCGTCGTCCGGGCCCTGGCTGTTCATCGACAGCGCGCCCAGATGGCTGCGTCCCAACTCCATCTGCACCAGGGCGTTGGCCAGCGGGCCCAGGCCCATGCCGCCGTATTCCTTGGGGATGAAGGGAAGCCACAGGCCCTGCGCGCGGGCCTTGGTGCGCAGTTCGGCCAGGACGGTCTTGTAGGACTCCTTGTCCTTCAGCTTCTTCTCGGCGGGGATGCATTCATCCTCCACCCATTGGCGGACCTTGAGGCGGATCGCCTTGGCGTCTTCGGGAATGTCGAAATCGATAGCCATTCGGTGTCCTCCGCTGTGTGCTTCTTGTTGGCTCACAGCCTCGATCCTTTCCGGAGGGAGAGGCAAGTCGATTCGAACATTTGTTCGAAATTACGGTCCGCTCAGCGGTCCTTCGGATCGATAGCGTCGCGCAGGCCGTCGCCGATGAAGTTGAAGCTCATGAGGGTGAGCACCATGGTCAGGGACGGGAAGATCAGCAGCCAGGGCGCCAGCTCCATGTCCTGAGCCCCGCCGGCGATCAGGGTGCCCAGCGAGGCCATCGGCGGCTGCACGCCCAGACCCAGAAACGACAGGAAGCTCTCGGCCAGGATCACCGCCGGGATGGTCAGGGTCACGTAGACCACCACCGGCCCCAGCAGGTTGGGCACGATGTGCTTGGCGATGATCGCCCCTTGGGTCAGGCCGGCGGCGCGGGCGGCCTCGACGAACTCCTTGTGCTTCAGGCCCAGCGTCTGGCCGCGCACGATGCGGCTCATGGTCAGCCATTCCACCGCGCCGATGGCCACGAAGATCAGGATGATGTTGGAGCCGAAGGTCACCATCAACAGGATGACGAAGAAGATGAAGGGCAGCGAATAGAGGATGTCGACGACCCGCATCATCAGCTCGTCGAGAGGTCCTCCGACGAAGCCTGCCACCGCGCCCCAGATGATCCCGATCACCAGGGAAACCATGGTCGCCACCAGGCCGATGGCGAGGGAGACCCGCAACCCCATGAGCAACCGGGCCAGGAGGTCGCGGCCGAGCGAGTCCGCGCCCAGCAGATGACCCGCGGTGAGCGGCGGGGCCCAGACGTCGTTCTTGTTGATCTGGTCGTAGCTGAACGGGACGAAGGCCGGGCCGATAACCGCGATCAGCACCAGCAGCAGCAGGACGATGATGCCGGTGACCGCCGCACCGTTTCGCAGCAGGCGGCGTCCGGCGTCGTCCCACAGGCTGCGGCCCTTGACCGCCTTCTCCATCAGCGCTGCGCCGGCCCGCGAGCCGGGCGCCAGGACCGGACCGCTCATGACAGCCGCACCCGCGGATCCAGCAGGGCGTAGAGCAGGTCGGCGATCAGGTTCAGCACCAGGATGAGCGCGGCGTAGAAGATCACCATGCCCATCACCACCGTGTAGTCGCGCTGCAGGGCGGAGATGACGAAGAACTTCCCCAGGCCCGGCAGGTTGAAAATCTTCTCCACCACCAGCGATCCGGTCAGCAGGCCCGCGCAGGCCGGGCCCAGATAGCTCACCAGGGGCAGGATCGCCGCGCGCAGGGCGTGCTTCAGCACGATGCGATGCTCCGGCAGGCCCTTGGCGCGCGCGGTTCTGACATAGTTGGAACGCAGCACCTCGATCATCCCCGCGCGGGTCAGGCGCGAGATGATGGCGATCTGCGGCAGGGCCAGGACCGTGATCGGCAGGATCAGATTGGCCAGCGCCCCGTCGTTCCAGCCTCCGGAGGGCAGGATCTGCAGCTTGGACCCGAACAGCAGCACCAGCAGCGGCGCGGTGACGAAGGACGGGATGCAGACGCCGACGATGGCGATGGCCATGACGCCGTAGTCGATGGTCCCGTTCTGCCGCAGGGCCGCCAGCACCCCCAGGGTGACGCCCAAGATCCCGGCGATGACGATGGCGGAGAGGCCGAGCGTCAGGCTGACCTTGTAGTTCTCCTGGAGGATCTGCAGGACGGTCTTGTCCTTGTACTTCAGCGAGGGGCCAAAATCGCCGCGAGCCACATCCTTGATATAGTTGAAGTATTGTTCGGAAAGCGGCTTATCCATGCCGTACTTGGCCATGACGTTGCGCTCGATCTCGGGCGACAGCTTGCGATCCATGTCGAAGGGGCTGCCCGGCGCGGCGCGCATCATGAAGAAGGCCACGGTGACGACGAGGAACAGCGTCGGGATGGCCACGAGCAGGCGGCGGCCTATGAAACGCAACATCTGGCAGAGGCTCGAGGTGAGGCCTTTCGACGGCCGGGCGTTGCGAAACTTCCACCGGGCCCCGATGATGTCAACGAAGGGCCCCTAATTCGAAGCTTGGCAGTGCAAATGACCGAATTCCGACGCGTCACCGACAACCTTTCCGTCAGCCCCCAGATCGCGCTCGACGATCTGGCCAGGGCCAAGTCCGAGGGGTTCAAGCTGGTGATCAACAACCGGCCCGACGGGGAAGACCCGTCGCAGCCGACCAGCGCCGAGGTCGAGGCCGCGGCGCGGGCGCTCGGCCTGGATTATGCGCACATCCCGGTGCGGGGCGGGCCGACCCCGGATCAGGTGGAGGCCAATCGTCTCGCCGTGGAGCAGGCCGACGGGCCGGTGCTGGCCTTCTGCCGCTCGGGGACCCGCTCGATCGTCACCTGGTCGCTGGGCGAGTTCCAGGCCGACGCCCGGACCCGTGACGAGTTGGTCGAACTGGGCGCCCAGGCGGGCTACGACCTCGCGGGGGCCTTCCCGCGCTAGCGCGGCAGCTCAATGCGGGCGGCGACCGGCTCGGGCTGGTGGCCGGCCACGGCCAGCACCATCTGCGCCGCAAGGATACACAACAGGGCGAAGGCCGCGCGCTGAAGCCGTTTTGAAACAAAGATCGCCGCATCAGCCGCCATCGCGCCCTCGCTGGACTGCTTACCAGGGGTGTCGAGGCAAGACCGGCGCCGGAGCTGACCGATGATTCCCTATGTGCGCGACATCACCTTCGACTACGGCGCCTGCGACCAGGTCTCGCCGCTGATCCGCCGGGTGGTGGCCAACAATCCCGGCCCCTTCACCTTCCTCGGCACCGGAACCTATATCGTGGGCCAGGGCGAGGTTGCGGTGATCGACCCGGGTCCCGACCTGCCCGCGCATCTCGACGCGATCCTGGCGGCGCTGCAGCCCGGCGAGACGGTCAGCCATATCCTGGTCACCCATCACCACTCCGACCACTCGCCGCTCGCCAGGCCTCTGCAGGAGAAGACCGGCGCGCCGATCTACGGCTGCGCGGTAGGCGTCCAGGCCGAGGAATCGACCATCAAGACCGAGGCTGGGGCCGACTACGGCTTTTCCCCCGACATCAGCCTGTGCGGCGGCGGCGCGGTGCTGAAGGGTCCCAACTGGACCCTGGAGGCCATCGCCACGCCGGGCCACACCTCCAACCACATCTGCTTCGCCCTGCACGAGGAGAACGCGCTGTTCTCCGGCGACCACATCATGGGCTGGTCGACCACCGTGATCACCCCGCCCGACGGCGACATGACCGACTACATGGAGAGCCTTGACCTGGTGAGGGCGCGCGGCTTTGCGACCCTGTGGCCGACCCATGGCCCGCCGGTCACCGAGGTGACGCCCTTCGTCGACGCCTATATCGCCCACCGCCGGGCGCGCGAGGCCCAGGTGCTGGCCGCTGTGGCCGAGGGACACGGGCGGATCAAGGACATGGTGCCGGTGCTCTACGCCGCGGTCGACAAGCGACTGTGGCCGGCGGCCGCGCGTTCGGTCCTGGGCCACATGATCGATCTGGTCCGCCGGGGCCTTGTGACCGCCGACGGCGAGGCCGGCCTCGACAGCGACTACCGGCTCGCGGACTGAACCACCGGCGCCTGGCCGCCGGCCGAGCGGGCCACCACATAGGCCCCCAACGTCGCGGCGCTGATCGACAGCACGATGAGGCCGCGCAGCCAGAAGCGGTTGAAGCCGGCCGCCAGCGCCACGGCAAGGCCAGCGACCCCGGTGGCGACGCTGATCAGCGCCACCTGCGGCGCCAGGTCCAACGCCAGCCGCACGAATGCCGCCCGGTCCAGCAGGTTGAGTTGCACCCCCAGGAACGCGACCCCGACCATGGCGGCCGGGGTGATCGCCACGATGGCCGCCAGCTTCAGATAGAGATCGGCGAACCGGGCGCGGCCCGGCGACACCTTTCGGCCGGCGGGCGGCGCGGCGGTGAACATCGACGGGGTGATCACGCCCTCGGCCGGCGGTAGGTCGGCCTCGGGGCCGGCGCTCGTCGCCGGCTCAGCGGGAAAAGGGACCTGGGCGTCCGCCGGGGCCTCCTCGGCCTTGGTTTCCGACGTGGCGGGGAAGGCCGCCACCACGGGTTCCGGCCTGGGTTCGATCCGCTGGGCGGCGTTCGGGGTCCAGTCCAGGCTCTCGGCTTCCAGGTTCGGCGCGGTCGGCGGCCCCGGCTCCGGGGCGTAAATCTTCGGCTCGGCCGGCGCGGCCAGGGCCACGGCGGGCGCGCTCGCGGCGGCGGCGGTCGGCAGGACATAGTCCTTCATCCGGTCGCGGATCAGCTTCTTGTCGATCTTGCCGGTGGCGCCCAGCGGGATGTCGTTGACGAAGACCACGTCGTCGGGCGTCCACCACTTGGCGATCTTGCCCTCCAGGTAGTCGAGGAATTCCTGCCTGGTGGCGGTCTCCCCCGCGTTCAGCTTGACCAGCAGCAGGGGTCGCTCGTCCCACTTGGGATGGGCCACGCCGATCACCGCGGCCAGCTCGGCCTTCGGATGGCCCGCGGCGATGTTCTCGATCTCGATGGACGAGATCCACTCTCCGCCCGACTTGATCACGTCCTTGGCCCGGTCGGTGATCTGCATGAAGCCATGCTCGTCGAGGGTCGCCACGTCGCCGGTGTCGAAATAACCGTCGGCGTCGAGGATCTTGCCGCCCTCGCCCTTGAAGTACTCGCCGACCACGAAGGGGCCCGCGACCTTGAGCCGCCCGAAGGTGTGACCGTCGTGCGGCAGGTCCTTCTCCGCGTCGTCGACCAGCTTGAGCTGGATACCCAGCGGCGCCCGGCCCTGTTTCAATTTGAACTGCAACTGCTGCTCGGGATCCATCGCGCCGATGGCGGCGTTGGGCGTCGCCTGGGTGCCCAACGGCGAGGTCTCGGTCATGCCCCAGGCGTGGGTGACATCGACGCCATATTCGTCGCGGAAGCCGCGGACGATGGCCTCGGGCACCGCCGAACCGCCGATCACGACGCGCTTCAGGGTGGTGATCTGGCCCTTGGTGGCCCGCAGGTGGGTCAGCAGCATCTGCCAGACCGTCGGCACGGCCGCCGAGTAGGTGACCCCCTCGGTCTCCAGCAGTTCGTGCACAGAGGCGCCGTCCAGCTTGCCGCCAGGCATGACCAGCTTGGCGCCGACGGCCGGCGCCGAGAAGGCCAGGCCCCAGGCGTTGGCGTGGAACATCGGCACAACCGGCAGCACGGTGTCGGTGGCCCGGATGCCCAGGACGTCGGACCCCATGGTCACCAGGGTGTGCAGGAAGTTCGAGCGGTGCGAATAGAGCACGCCCTTGGGATTGCCGGTGGTCCCGGACGTGTAGCAAAGCCCCGCGGCGGTGTTCTCGTCGAACCCGCCCCAGGCGCAGTCGGCCGAGGCCTGCTCGACCAGGGTCTCGAAACAGAGCGCGCCCGGGAAATCCTTGGGCATGTGGTCGGGATCGGTCAGCACCACGATGTGCTGCACCGTCGGCATCTTGGAACGGTTCTCCAGCAGCGTCGGCAGGAAGGTAAGGTCGGTGAAGATGAGCTTATCTTCGGCGTGGTTGACGATGTAGCAGAGCTGTTCGGCGAACAGGCGCGGGTTGAGGGTGTGGCAGACCGCCCCGATCCCCATGATCCCGTACCAGGCCTCGATGTGGCGTCCGGTGTTCCAGGCCAGCGTCGCGACCCGGTCGCCGGGCTGGACGCCAAGCGCCAGCAAGGCGTTGGACACCCGCTGGGCGCGGGCGTGGATCTGCGCATAGGTGGTGCGGACGATCGGCCCCTCGACCGAGCGGCTGACGACCTCCCGGCCGCCGTGCCAGGCCTTGGCGTGGTCGATGATCTTGTCGACCGTCAGCGGCCAGTCCTGCATCAACCCTTGCATATAGTCTCCTCCCAGCCCCGGCCCTTCTGGACTCGGCATTAAGCTAGTTTCCACAGGCGCTTTCCGCAATGCGGCGCCCGTTTGAGGCGAGGAACCGCCTATCTCGGGGCGCCCGCCCGCCGAGATCAGCGCGGCGGCCCAGCCTTGCGCGCGGTAACCACCGCCCGCTCCAGGGCCCGGTCGTCGAGTCCGCCTTTCACCAGGAACGGTCCGACCAGATAACCCGGCGTCCCCTGAAGGCCCAGCGACCACGCCTGCGCCGCATGGGCCTCCAGCCGGGCCTCGATCGCCGCGGCATGGGCGGCCTGCTCCGCCTCCAGCCTCGGCCAGTCGACGCCGGCCTCGACGGCGATGGCGCGAATCCGGTCGGCGTCGAGCTTGGCGCGGCTCGCCATCAGGCCGCGGTGGACGGCCGCGTAACGGCCCTGGCGGTCCGCGGCGAGCGCGACGCGGGCGGCCTGGGTCGAGGCCTCGCCCAGGATGGGCCAATCCTTGTAGACCACCCGCACCCGCCCATCCCGCGCGGCCAGCCGCTCCAGCGCCGCGTCGGTCTGCTTGCAGACCGGGCACTGGTAGTCGGTGAACACCACGACCACCACGTCCGCGCTGGCCAGGCCGAGGCTGGGCGCCCCGTCGTCCTTCAGCACGGCGGCGACCACGGGGGTGAGTTCCAGCTTGCGCCAGGGCGGCGGCCGCGACTGGAACCACCAGGTCGCCAGCAGTCCCAGCCCCACCGCGACGGCGAGCGTCAGGCGGGGCCGACGGGCGGCCAGCGAGGCGCGGGGTTCGGCGTTCGGCATGGGTCGGGGGTCGCCCGGAATCCGGCCAAGCGCAAGCCCGGCGATTGACTTGCTCCCCGCCTCCGTATCGAAACGGCGCGAGTTCGGAGAGACGAGACCTTGGAATCCTTCGACGTCGTGGTGGTCGGGGCCGGCGCGGCGGGCATGATGTGCGCCATCGAGGCGGGCCGGCGCGGACGCAGGGTGCTGGTGATCGACCATGCGGCGGCGGCGGGCGAGAAGATCCGCATCTCCGGCGGCGGGCGCTGCAACTTCACCAATATCAACGCCGGGCCCGCCAACTTCCTGTCGGCCAACCCGCACTTCGCCATCTCGGCCCTGCGACGCTACACCTCCAAAGACTTCGTCGGCTGGGTGGAGCGGTCCGGCATCGCCTATCACGAGAAGACCCTGGGCCAGTTGTTCTGCGACGGCTCGGCCAGGGAGATCATCGCCATGCTGCTGGACGCCATGCGCGAGGCGGGCGTGACGCTGCGGCTGCGAACCGCGGTGGCCAGGGTCGACAGGACCGATGACGGCTTTCACCTCACCCTCACCGACGGCCGTACGATCGCCTGCGCGGCCCTGGTGGTCGCCAGCGGCGGCAAGTCGATCCCCAAGATGGGCGCCACCGGATGGGGCTACGAGATCGCCCAGCAGTTCGGCCTGCGGATCGTCGAGACCCGGACCGCCCTCGTGCCCCTGACCTTCGAGGTCGGCATGCTCGAACGGCTGAAACCCCTGGCCGGGGTGGCTGTCGACGCCGTGGTCGCCCATGGCAAGACCCAGTTCGCCGAGGCCATGCTGTTCACGCACCGAGGGCTGAGCGGTCCGGCCATCCTGCAAATCTCGTCCTTCTGGCGCGAGGGCGAGGAGATCCTCATCGACATGGCGCCGGGGATCGACATCGCCCAGACCCTGAAGGCCGCTCGCTCGGCGCGGGGCAAGCAGGCCGTGGTGACGGTCCTGTCCGAGCACCTGCCGCGCCGCCTGGCCCAGATGATCGCCGAGGAGGCCGGGGCCACCGGCAATGTCGGCGACCTGTCCGACAAGGCGATCGCGCGGCTCGACGCGGCGGTGAACGCCTGGCGGGTCAAGCCGGTCGGCTCGGAAGGCTATCGCACCGCCGAAGTCACCCTGGGCGGCGTGGACACCCGCGACCTGGACTCCAAGACCATGGCGGCTCGCGAGGTCCCCGGCCTCTATTTCATCGGCGAGGTGGTGGACGTCACCGGCTGGCTCGGCGGCTACAATTTCCAATGGGCGTGGTCGTCGGGGTGGGTGGCCGGCCAGGCGGCGTAGTGTCGTCCCCCAGGAGCGGAAGCAGCTAGGAAAGGCGCTTCAAGACCCCCTTCGCCGCCGCCACGCCGGTGGAAAAACAGGCCTGCAGCAGGTAGCCGCCGGTAGGGGCTTCCCAGTCCAGCATCTCTCCCGCCACGAACACGCCCGGTCGGTCGCGCAGCATCAGGCTCTCGTCCAGCGACGGGAACGCCACCCCGCCGGCGGTGGAGATGGCGCGTTCGATCGGCTGCACGCCGGTGAGCCGGATCGGAACCGACTTGATGCGGCGGGCGAGGCTCGCGGGCTCCTTCGGCACGTGGCCGGCCTCCCGCAGCAGGCCGATCTCCGCGGGGTTTAGCCCCGCCTTGCGCAGGACATTGGTCACGGTCTGGCCGGGACCGGCGGCCGCCAGCCTGGTCCCCAGGCGCTGGGCGGGCAAGGCCGGCCGCAGATCGATCTCAAGGGTCACCGGGCCGGCCACCGCGATGGCGTCCCGCAGGGCCCCCGACAGGGCATAGACCGCGCCGCCCTCGATTCCGGCCGCGGTCAGCATCACCTCGCCCCGCACCGTGCGGCCGCCGAAGCTGAGCGCCAGGGCCTTGAGCGGCGTCCCGGCGAAGGCTTCGCGGAACACCTCGCTCCAGGCGACCTGGAAGCCGCAGTTGGCAGGTTGGAGCGGCGCGATCTCTGTCCCGGTCAGCAGCGACGTCCAGCCGCCGTCCGAGCCGAGCTTGGGCCAGCTCGCCCCGCCCAGCGCCAGGATGGTCGCCTTCGGGTGGGCGGTCTCGCCGCTCTTGAAGGTCAGATCGCCCTCCGCGTTCCAGCCCGTCCACTCCTGGCGCAGGCGGAACTCGACCCCTCGCTCCGCCAAGCGCGCCAGCCAGGCCCGCAACAGGGGGGAGGCCTTGAGCGCCTTGGGAAACACCCGGCCGCTGGAGCCGATGAAGGTCTCCTGGCCCAGGCCCTCGGCCCAGACGATCAGGTCGATGGGGGAAAACGCCTCAAGCCAGGGCCTCACGGTCTCCGCCCGCGATCCGAAGCGCCCGATAAAGGCGTCCAGATCCTCCGAGTGGGTGAGGTTCAGCCCGCCGCGCCCCGCCATCAGGAACTTGCGCCCCAGGCTGGGCATGCGGTCGTAGACCGTGACGGAGCGCCCCGCGCCGCTGAGCACCTCGGCCGCCATCAGGCCCGCGGGTCCACCGCCAATGATCGCGACGTCAATCATAGGTTCGCATAGGTCGCCGACCATGCCTCCGCTGCGTCCTGGGCCGGGCCGGAGGCGTCGACCCGCACCCAGCCGATCTCGCCGACATCGCGGTCGAGCTGCATCTGCAGGGTCGCGACGGTGGCGTCCGAGGCGTCCCCGTCCCGGCCCTCGATGCGGGCGGCCAGCGCCTCCGGCGAAGCCTCCAGCCAGATTCCGTGGAAGGGAACGCCGGCGAGGATGGCGGTCTCCTCGACCTGGGCGCGGCGATCCGGCCCGATGAAGGTGGCGTCGACCACCACGGCGCGGCCGGCCGCCAGCAGGCGCCGCGCCTCGGCGAACAGGGTGTCGTAGACCTCGGCGTAGAAGGCCGGCGAGTAGACGCTGGCCGGCATGCGTGCGTCCGGCGCCACCTTCAGCAGCCGCTTGCGGATCTCATCGGTGCGCAGCACCACGGCGCCGGGCGAGGCGCCCAGGCCGGGGGCGATCAGCCGGGCGAAGGTCGACTTGCCCGAGCCCGAAAGCCCGCCCACCGCCGTCAGCTTGGGCGGCGGCGGCGACAGGTGAGCGAGCGCCGCGTCAAGATAGGCGATGGCTGCGGCGTCATCGCCGCTGTGGGCCTGGACGTGGGCCCGCACCCCGGCCCGCACCGCCAGCATGAGCGGCAGGGTCGCCAGGCCGTCCAGGATCTCCGGGCCGAAATGGCGTCCCGCCTCGTCCAGATAGGCCGACAGCACCCGCACCGCGGCGTCGCGCCGGCGGCGGAAATCCAGGTCCATCAGCAGGAAGGCCAGGTCGTACTGGATGTCGATGTCCGACAGCACGTCGTTGAACTCAATGCAGTCGAAGAGGACCGGCTGGCCGTCCTCCAGCAGGATGTTTCCCAGGTGCAGGTCGGCGTGGCAGTGCCGGGCCAGGCCCGCCGTGCGCCGGGCGTCCAGCAGGGCCTCGCGGCGGAAATATTCGGCGTCGGTCGCCGCGACCACCGCCTCGACCCGGGCCTCGCCCAGGCGGCCGGTCATCTCCCGCAGCAGCTTGGCGTTGGAGTCGATGGTGTATTTCAGCGCCTTTCCGCCCCCGCCCTGCGGTCGGACAGTAGCAGCCGCATGGGCCACGGCCACCACCCGGCCCAGGGAATCGGCCAACGGTCCGGTCACCGCCCAGGGCTGGGCCGACAACACCGCGTTCTCGTCGAAGCGGCGCATCTCCAGCACGTGCTCGACCACCGTGCCCGGCCCGTCCAGCTCCAGGCCGCCGCTCGGGGCGCGGGTCACCTTGCGCACGGCGCGGTAGATGTCGGACGAGGCGGCGCGGTTGAACCGCAGCTCGCGCTCCAGCGCCCAGAGCCGCAGCTCCAGGCTGGAATAGTCGAGATAGCCGAGATCGACGCGGCGCTTGACCTTGTAGGCGGTCTCCCCGGCCAGGAAGACCCGGGCGCAGGCGGTCTCGATGCCCTTTTCGGACGCCTTGCCGAACCAGGCGGCGACCTCGGCCTCTTCCAGGTCGTTCACGGGTAGAGCCGTTCGGTGGTCCAGCCCTGACCCGACCGCACGAAGACCAGCCGCTCATGCAGGCGGAACGGCCGGTCGCGCCAGAACTCGATTCTGTCGGGCCGCACGCGCCAGCCCGACCAGTGCGGCGGACGGGTCACCTTGCCCAGGCCGAACTTCAGGCCGATCTCGGCGATCCTCTTCTCCAGGGCCAGGCGGTCGGGCAGGACCCGTGACTGGTCCGAGGCCCAGGCGCCGATCTGGGCGGACCGGGCGCGGGTGGCGAAATAGGCGTCGGCCTCTTCCGGTGTCACCGGCGAGATGGTCCCGCGCACCCGCACCTGGCGGCGCAGGGACTTCCAGTGGAACAGCAGGGCGGCCTTGGGATTGGCGGCGAGCTGACGTCCCTTGGCGCTGCCCAGGTTGGAATAGAAGACGAAGCCGTCGGGGCCGGCGTCCTTCAGCAGCACCATGCGCGCGTCGGGCATTCCGGACTCATCGACGGTGGCCAGCGCCATACCGTTGGCGTCGCTGGGCTCCTTGGCCACGGCCTCTTTCATCCATTCGGCGAAGAGGGCGAACGGGTCCTGGGCGGTCAGCAGCGGCGGCGGCTCGGCGTTCGTCACCTGACGAACGTAGTCGTCCTCACTGGGGGAGGCGGGAATGTCAGCCTTGCTCATGGCCCGCCTATAGCGCGCGGCCGCCGTCACGTCAGCGCTTAACGCCGCATTGACGCGGGCCGGGCGAGACTCCGGGGGATGGCCGGAACCAAATCGTCAGTCATGAGCGGCAAGCGCGCCCGCGAGGTGCTGGGTGTCGCAACCCACGCGACCCCCGCCGAACTGCGCCGCGCCTTCCGCGAGGCCGCCAAGCTGGCCCACCCCGACCGCAGGGGCGGCGACGCCGCCCGCTTCCGCGAGGTCGTGGAAGCTTATCACCTGCTGCACGAGGCCAAGCCCTCCGACCGCATCCTCCAGCCGCCCGCCACCATGGCGCGGCCGGCCCGCCCCGCCGAGGGCAGGATCCTGCCTGTTCCGCCCCTGCTGGCCATGACCGGGGGACCGATGGAGCACGCCATGACCGACGGCCGGCGGATCATGCTCACCCTGCCGCCCGGCCTGCGGGCCGGTGACAAGGTCCGGGCCGGCGAGGCCGAGTTCGAGGTCGCCCTGCGTGGCGACGGTCAGATGTTGGTGCGGGGCGACGATCTTTGGATCACCGTGCCGCTCGATCCGCGCCTCCTGGCCGAGGGCGGCCGTATCGCGCTGGAGACGCCCCTTGGCCGTCGCGTGGTCTGGGTGACCAAGAAGGCCGGCGAGCGTGGTCTCGTGCGACTGGTCGGCCAGGGCCTGCCCGCCCGCGGCCGACATCGCCAGGGCCATCTGTTCCTGCGTCTGACCGTCGCGGCCGGCGAGGCCAACTCCGCCGCCCGCACCCTGCGCCGACGCTTCGCCGCGGCCTGGGCGGCCTAGCGCTTCCCTCCTCCTGGTTCTAAAAGCGCGGCCATGTCGCACAACAGCTTCGGCCACCTGTTCAGAGTCACCACCTGGGGCGAAAGCCACGGGCCGGCCCTTGGCTGCGTGGTCGACGGCTGCCCTCCCGGCGTCCCACTGACCGCCGAAGAGGTCCAGGTCTGGATGGACCAGCGCCGGCCGGGCCAGGGCAAGTTCGTCACCCAGCGCCAGGAGCCGGACGCGGTGAAGATCCTCTCCGGCGTCTTCCAGGACGAGAAGACCAAGGTGCAGGTCACCACCGGCACGCCGATCTCGATGCTCATCGAAAATGTCGACCAGCGCAGCCGCGACTATGGCGAGATCGCCACCCAGTTCCGGCCGGGCCATGCCGACTACACCTATTTCGCCAAGTACGGCGTGCGCGACTATCGCGGCGGCGGCCGGGCCTCGGCGCGCGAGACCGCCGCCCGGGTGGCCGCCGGCGCCGTGGCCCGCAATATCCTGCAGGGCGTCGCTATCCGCGGCGCAGTGGTCCAGATCGGGCCGCACGCGGTGGATCGGTCGCGCTTCGACTGGGACCAGCGCACCGAGAACCCCTTCTGGTGTCCGGACGCCGAGATGGTTCCAGTCTGGGAAGAGCATCTCGAGAAGGTCCGCAAGGCCGGCTCGTCGACCGGCGCCATCGTCGAGGTGGAGGCGAGCGGCGTGCCCGCCGGCTGGGGCGCTCCAGTCTATGGCAAGCTGGACGCCGAGCTTGCCGCGGCCCTGATGTCGATCAACGCCTCAAAGGGTGTCGAGATCGGCGCGGGTTTCGCCTCGGCCGCCTTCTCCGGCGAGGAGAACGCCGACGAGATGCGGATGGGCAACGATGGCCCTATGTTCCTGTCCAACAGCGCCGGCGGTATCCTCGGCGGCATCTCCTCCGGCCAGCCGGTGGTCGCCCGCGTCGCCTTCAAGCCCACATCCTCGATCCTCAGCCTGCGCCGCTCGATCGATGAGAACGCAGTGGAGATCGACCTGCGCACCAAGGGCCGCCACGACCCCTGCGTGGGCCTGCGCGCCGTGCCGGTGGTCGAGGCGATGACGGCCTGCGTACTGGCCGACGCCTTCCTGCGGCACCGGGCCCAGACCGGCGGCGGAGCCTTTTCGCCCGGCCAAGACGGACGCGCCTGAGAGCAAACTCGGGCGGTTCTAACGCCCTTAAGTCGACTAGTCGACCGCGACGCAAGTTTAGATTGCGCCGGACTCGAAGAACGATGTTTTCCCTATTGACCGTGCTTCTGCGTCAAAGGTAATGACCCCGCCAGCGAGCGTCCGACATTTGATTCTCCGCAACCCTTGCGAGTTGAATCAGGCCGGAGATCAAGGATAGTCGGGCCCAAGTGCGCTTCGAGCTGCTGAAGATACTCGTCGTTGAAGACAACCGGCACATGCGTGTCTTGCTGGCCGAGATTCTGCGCGCCATCGGAATCAACCAAATCTATGAGGCCTGCGACGGAGCCGAAGGGCTGCAGATGATGCGCAACCACCCGGTCGACATCGTCCTGACCGACCTGGCCATGGAGCCGCTGGACGGTATCGATTTCGTCCGCCTGCTGCGCAACGCGGCCGACAGCCCCAATCAACTCGTCCCCGTCATCATGATCACCGGCCACTTCACCCTGGCGCGCATCCGCGAGGCGCGTGACGCGGGGGTGAACGAATTCCTGGCGAAGCCGATCACCGCGCGAGGGGTGATCGAACGTGTCCACCAGATCATCGACCACTCGCGGCCCTTCGTGCGCACCGACGACTATTTCGGGCCCGACCGGCGCCGGCGGAACGATCCGCGCTACGATGGGCCGCTACGGCGTGTCGCCGATGGCCCGCAGGCGCGCCTGGTGCAGATCTAAGCCGCGTCACCTTTTGGCGACGATTGGCGGCTAGGCAGGCGCCATGTCCCGACTGCTCCTGCGTCTCGCCGCCCTCACCGTCCTCGGAGTCTCACTATCTGGGTGCCTGGCCATGGCCGCAGGCGCCGTGGTGGGCGGGGCGGTCGGGGTCGCTGGCGCGGCCGTCGGCGTGACGGCCAAGGGTGTGGGCATGGCCGCGGGCGCGGTGATCCCCGGCGGGGACGACGACGAGCATCGAAAGAGCGACCGGAAGCGCCGCGGCGACGACTAGGCTACCGCCATCGCGCAGCTCTCGCCGATGGTCGGGCGCGAAACCACGATCTTCGAAAGACCAGGGAAGCTCGGCTTCAGACGCTCGGCGAAATAGAGGCAGAGGTGTTCGAGGGTGGGGCGCTCGAGGCCCGGCTTCTCGTTGAGCACGCCGTGGTCCAGCTCGCCCGCCACCGCCCTCAACGCCGCATCCAGGTCGGCCAGGTCGGCCACCCAGCCCACGGGTTCCTGGGTGGCGCCGCGCACCGTCGCCTCAACCTTGAAGGAATGGCCGTGCATGTTCGCATAGGGCCGGTGCTGCGGCCCCTCGGCGAAGTAGTGCGCCGCGTCGAAGGTCGCGGCCTTGGTGATCTCGAAAACAGGCTGGGTCATCAGGAGGTTCTGGAGCGTCCCACGTCACGGGATGCCGAGGTACTTGTGTGTTTGCACGCTTAAACGCCAGCGAGGGTGGGCGAGGCAATAGGCGATCGCCGCCTGCGTGTTCTCCAGTCGCGCCGGACCATCCATCGGCTGCAGCAGGAAACGCTCGAAATCCAGGTGCTCGAAGGCGGCCGGATCGACGCCGGCCTGGGGATAGACCAGCTTCAGTTCCTGACCCTGGACCTGCACCACCTTGGCCTGGGCCTTTGGGCTGACGCAGACCCAGTCGATCCCGTCCGGCGCGGCCAGGGTGCCGTTGGTCTCCACCGCGATGCGGAAGCCGCGCCCATGCAGGGCGTCGATCGCCGCCGCGTCCAGCTGCAGCAGCGGTTCGCCGCCGGTGCAGACCACCAGACGGTTGTCGGGCCCGGCGATCCAGGCGGCCTCGACGGCGTCGGCCAGCGCCACCGCATCGGGGAACCGTCCCCCGCCGGGGCCGTCCAGGCCCACAAAGTCGGTGTCGCAGAAGGTGCAGACCGCCTCGACCCGGTCCTGCTCGCGGCCGGACCACAGGTTGCAGCCGGCGAAGCGGCAGAACACCGCCGGCTGGCCCGCCTGGCCGCCCTCCCCCTGCAGGGTCAGGAAGATCTCCTTGACGGCGTAGCTCATGGGGCGAGCTCCGGACGCCCGGCGGCCACCCATTCGGCCCAGCCCCGGGCGCGCAGATCGCAGGCGGGGCAGTCGCCGCAGCCATGCCCCCAGGCGTGACGCTCCCCGCGGGTTCCGCGATAGCAGGTGTGGCTGTCCTCCAGAATCAGCTCGACCAGGGCCTCCCCGCCCAGGGCCTTGGCCAGACTCCAGGTTTCGGCCTTGGTCAGGGCCATCAGGGGGGTCTCGACCACGAAGTCCTGGGCCATGCCCAGATTCAAGGCGCCTTCCAGGGCGTCCAGGGTGTCACGCCGACAGTCCGGGTAACCGGAGAAGTCCGTCTCGCACATCCCGCCCACAAGAAACTTCAATCCGCGCCGATCGGCCAGCGCCGCCGCATAGGTCAGGAACACCAGGTTTCGCCCGGGCACGAAGGTGTTTGGCAGCCCCTTCTCGGTGACCTCGAAGGCGCGCTCCTCCGTCATCGCCGTCTCACCGACGGCGCCGAAACCGCGCAGGTCGAGGACATGGTCGTCGCCCAGCCGATGGGCCCATTGCGGGAACCGCGCGGCGATCTCGCGGCGAACGACCTGGCGCTGCCGCATCTCCACGCCATGCCGCTGGCCGTAATCGAAGCCGACGGTCTCCACATGGCCGTGGCGCGCCAGGGCCCAGGCCAGGCAGACGCTGGAGTCCTGCCCGCCGGAAAACAGCACCAGGGCGCGGCTCGGATCGGAGATCTGTGGCGAAGGTCGGCTCATCGGCCCCATATGCGCGCGCCGGGCTCAAACCGGAAGCCCGGCGCGACGAGACTTCGCAGGCTGAGCATACCGGGTGCTTGAAAAAAGTCCGGCCCGCAAATCTTCGCACGTGCAGCACGATTATTCGCAAGTGCGAAATAAGTGTTCGCGGTCCAAAAAACCCCAAACCTGACGCCGCGTAACAGTCTTCGGAGCCTTGGTATTTACGCCACAGACCTGTGGAAGTTTCGACCTGAACGCCGTTCACTTATCACCGTCATGTTGACAGACTCCCTGGCAAAGCGGGAGCTTGCGACGTTGGGGGAAAGGCCGCCTGCCCCTGATCGATATCTTGAGCGGCGATGCTGACGGACCGGGCCGGCTTGTAGAGAGCCCGGCCGTCATGGGAGGAGCCTGGAATGTCCAATACTCTGCACTTGCGGAGCCTGCTGATCGTGGGCGCGTCGGCCGTAGCGCTGAGCACGATCGCGTCTCCGGCGTGGTCCCAGAATGTCATCCAAGAACTGGTCGTCACCGCCCAGAAACGCGAGGAAGCCCTCCAGGACGTCCCGATCGCCGTGTCGGCCTTCAACCAGGATGCGCTTGAGAAAGCCAAGATCGACGGCGGCCCGAACCTGGTGCTGGCCGTCCCGAATGTGAACTTCTCCAAGGGGAATTTCACCGGCTACAACTTCCAGATCCGCGGCATCGGCTCCAAGCTGGTGGCGGGCTCCGGCGACGCCGGCACCGGCATCCACCTCAACAACGCCCCTCTGATCGCCAACAACCTGTTCGAGACCGAGTTCTACGATGTGGAACGGGTCGAGGTCCTGCGCGGACCGCAGGGCACCCTATACGGACGCAACGCCACCGGCGGCGTGGTCAACATGATCACCGCCAAGCCGATCGACGAATTCGAGGCCATGGTCCGCGGCGAGATCGGCAACTATTCCAGCCGCAAGCTGCGCGGGATGGTCAACGTGCCGCTCGGCGACACCTTCGCCCTGCGTCTGGCCGGCTCCTACCTGAAGCGCGACGGCTACGGGAAAAACCTGGTCACCGGCAACGACGCCGACGATCGCGACCTGTACGGCATGCGGGCCACCCTGGCCTTCAGCCCCACCGACGAATTCCGCGCCTACTTCATGTGGGACCACTTCAACGAAGAGGATAACCGCTCGCGGATCGGCAAGCAGTTCTGCACAAAGGACAATGGCCCGGCCAATGTCGGCGGCGTTGGCTACTCGGCAGCGGCTGGCGGCCTGGTCGGCCAGATCCAGCGCGGCTTCTTCACCCAGGGCTGCCAGGCGACCTCGCTCTACTCGGCGGGCGTGCTCGGCACGGTCAACTCCCAGGCCACGCTCGGCGGCCTGTTCGGGGCGCTGGGCGGGTTCCAGACCGGCGACGCCTACGCCGGCAAGATGCAGACGACGGACGTGCGGGACATCGAGTCGACCTTCGATCCGATCTACAATTCCAAGACCGACATCTACATGTTCAATGTCGACTGGGACCTGACCGAAGACTTGAAGCTGACCTGGTTGGCCGCGCTCACCAAGTACGACCTCTTTACGCGGCAGGACTACAACCGCTACGTCCCCAGCACGAACTTCAACAGCTCGCCCAATCCAGTCAACGCCCTGGCGGGAGTCCCCGGCTATGCGGGCCTCTATGCCGGTCTGTTCCCCGGCGGCGTCGTCAACGATCCGCAGAACGGCGCCTACAACCGCTTCACCACCAGCGACATCTCCTCGGCCAACACCGAGCAGTGGAGCCAGGAGGTCCGGCTGCAGTCGGCCTTCGACGGTCCGTTCAACTTCAACGTCGGCGCGATCATGGTCCGGTTCCAGGCGACCGGCGACTACTTCGTGATGTTCAACACCGGGACCGCCTGGTACCAGGCGAACAACCTGCTCACGACCGGCAATCCAAACTGCAACACGGCGGCGCCCTGCGTCGGGGTCGACCCGAACCAGGACCCCAACCGCAGCGGCCACAACTACTACGACGCCTATGGCCCCTATGACCTGCGCTCGCACGCCTTCTTCGGCGAACTCTATTATGAGCTGAGCGACACCCTGAAGCTGACCGGCGGCCTGCGCTACACGGTCGACGACAAGGAGGTGGAGAACCACCAGGTCACCCTGGGCACGCCCGGGACCGGCATCGGCGGCCCGCTACCCGGCACCCCGGCGATCCTGAAGACCAAGTTCAAGGAAACCACGGGCCGTGTTGGCTTCGACTGGAAGCCGGACCTCGGCTTCACGGATGAGACCCTGATCTACGGCTTCTTCTCGCGCGGCTATAAGGCCGGGGGCCTCAATTCCCCCTGCAGCGGCGGCGCCGGGGTGATCTGCGGACCGGCGTCGTTCGAACCGGAGTTCATCAAGTCGATCGAATTCGGGGCCAAGAACACCCTGCTCGACGGCACGATGACGGCGAACCTCACTGTCTTCACCTACGACTATGAAGGCTATCAGGTCTCCAAGATCGTCAACCGCGCCTCCACCAACGAAAACATCGACGCCAAGGTCAAGGGCGCGGAGTTCGAGTCGGTCTGGCAACCGCTGGACGGCCTGCGCCTCAACGCGGCCATCGGCTACCTGGACACCGAGATCCAGGGCGGCGTGTCGATCGACACCTTCAACCGCACCCAGAGCAATCCAAACCTGGTGGTGGTGAAGTCGAGCGCGGCTTCCAACTGCGTGGTGAGCCTGGCCTCGGCCCAGACGGCCCTGACCATCTCCAACACGGTCGGCAACCCGTTCGCCCTGCTGAGCGTCTGCACCCCGGCCTCCACGGCCGGCGCGGGCACCAACATCGGCAGCGGCGCCATCGCCGTCGGCACCAACGCCTTCGGCGGCCTGGTCAGCGACGGGGTCCCGGTCGGTCTGGAAGGCAAGGAACTGCCGAACGCCCCGCACTGGACCATCTCGCTGGGCGCGCAATACGATTGGGACTTCGGCGACGGCTGGAACGTCACCGTGCGCGGCGACTACTACAAGCAGACCGAGACCTTCGCCCGGATCTACAACAGCGAACCGGACCGCATCAACAACTGGCACAACGTCAACCTGACGCTGACCGTCGCCAACCGCGAGAAGGGTTGGGAAATCGGCGCCTATGTGAAGAACGCCACCGACGAAGAGGCGATCACCGACTTCTACCTGACCGATGACTCCTCGGGCCTGTTCCGGAACGCCTTCTACACCGAGCCGCGCACCTACGGCATCTCGCTGCAGAAGCGCTTCTGATCACCAGACTATCCTAGCCGAACAACCTTGGCCGCCGCCCCTCGGGGCGGCGGCCTTTTCTTTTGTTCGTGATGTCGTCTCGCGTTGGTCGCCGAACGCTGATTCATAGACTCGGTATGGAAACCTCGACATTCAGGCCGATTTCGAGGCCGGCGTTTCCGTTTGATTCACGAATTCATCAAAGAACACCGGTCGTTTTTGTGCATGCTATTCGAAAACGCGGTATTTCCGCCACAGGCTGACAAAACGTCCGTCCAAACGCGGTAAGTGATCAGCCTTTACATTGACGCCGCAGAGCACCGGACAGAGGTTCCGCGGCCCGGCGCCTCCCCGCGCCGGACTTCACTGCATGCGCATCACGCGGGCGGCTACGCGGACGATTCCTCGTCCCCGCCGCCCTGGGAGGATACTGATGTCTTACAACGCTCCGCGTCTGCGGACCCTGCTCGCCATGAGCGCGTCCGTCATGACGCTGTCGGCGGTCGCGGTCCCCGCCTTCGCCCAAGACGCCGCCCCGGCCGACGACGCTTTCGAGATCGAGGAACTGGTGATCACCGCCGAAAAGCGGGAACAGGCTCTGCAGGACGTGCCCGTCGCCGTATCGGCCTACACCTCCGAACAGCGCGACATCGCCGGCATCACCGGCATCCAGGACTTCGTGAATTTCACGCCGGGCATGAACTATTCCGGCACCGACCGCGTCTCGCTGCGCGGCGCGGGCCGCAACACCTTCTATGTCGGCAACGACCCGGGCGTGGCCTCCTACACCGACGGCTTCTATTCGGCTTCGTCCTCGGAGCTGTTCAAGACCCCGCTGTTCATCGAACGCACCGAGATCCTGCGCGGCCCGCAGGGAACCCTGTACGGCCGCAACGCCATCGGCGGCGCGATCAACATGGTCTCCAAGCGCCCGGCCGACGAGTTCGGCGGCGAGATCCGCCTCGGCGTCGGCAACTATGAACGCACCAAGATCGAAGGCGTGCTCTCGATCCCGGTGGCCGAGAACCTGCGCTTCAAGATCGGCGGCAGCCAGGACTGGCAGCGCGAAGGCTTCATCGAGAACATCGGTTCGGCCAACGACGCGGCCAAGATCAAGCGCACCTATTTCGAAGTGCAGATGGAAGCCGAGCTGGGCGAAGATGTGGACGTGTTCGTCCGCTACAACCGCTCCAACTGGGATGACAGCATGGGTGTGGGCGACCGCCTCAACAACCTGATCACCCCCTACGACACCACCAACCCGTTCGGCCCCATCGGCCAGCTGATGCCGAACCCGCAATTCGGCTACACGACCGCCAATCCCGGCGTGACCGACCCGTACAAGCAGAACACCAACACCGACGGCTACGGCCAGCTTCGCGGCAACCACGTCCTGATCGCAAACGTCACCTATGACCTCGGCTGGGCGGACCTGAAGTACATCGGCGGCTTCCAGCAGTACAACTACCAGACCGGCGGCGACAACGACTTCACCAGCCGCACCACGGCCATCGCCATCCCCGGCATGGCGGTGCCGTACTTCCCGACCCTGACCACCGATTTCGACGAAAACAAGCGGTACTACTCGAACGAGGTCAACTTGACCTCGAACTCGGACGGTCCCCTGAGCTGGATCCTCGGCCTCTACCAGTACCACGAGGAATACAAGCAGCGCATCCAGCTGCGGAACCCGAACCAGACGCAGCTCTCGCAGCCCCTGACCCTGCTCGGGACCCTTGCGGCCCCGAACCCGCTGCGCAACTACGCCGACACCCAGGCGGCCCTAACCTCCAAGGCCTGGGCGGTGTTCGGCCAGACGACCTACCGGTTCAACGACCAGTGGGCCATCACCGGCGGTCTGCGCTACACCAAGGACGAGAAGGACGGCTTCGAAAGCCAGCGCCTGATCATCCTGTCGCCGGGCATCGCCGGCGGTGCGGCGTCGTTCGACGTCTCCACCGACACCAACCCGGCGCTTCCGGGCGTGCAGAACTCGCGCACCCTGTCCGACAGCTGGGACGCCGTCACCGGCGTGGTGAACCTGGACTGGACGCCGGACGACGACACCCTGGTCTACGCCAAGTACAGCCGCGGCTATAAGTCGGGCGGGTTCCTGCTCGGCACCCTGTCGTCGCAGCCCAAGGCCGACCAGGAGCAGGTCGACGCCTACGAACTCGGCATGAAGAAGACCTTCGGCGGTCGCCTGATCCTCAACGCCTCGGCCTTCTTCAACGACTACAAGGACCTGCAGCTCAACCTGTCGCAGCTCAACGCGGCGGGCACGGCGGCGGCCAACAACTTCGTCAATGTCGACGCCGAGGCCTACGGGCTGGAGCTGGAAGCTATCTGGCAGCCCATCAAGGCCCTGCAGATGTCGGCCAGCTACGGCTATCTGAACACCGAGATCACCCGCGGCTGCTGCTTCTATGATCCGGCGGATCCGGGCGCCCTCGACCCGGCGGCCACCCCCAGCGGCGGCTCGGCGCTCAGCAATGGCACCCGCCTGGTGTTCCAGACCCTGAAGGGCTCGAACCTCTATCAGTCGCCCGAGAACAAGTTCGCGTTCAACGGCAACTACACCTTCGACTTCACCCCGGGCTCGCTGATCCTCTCGGCCACCTACACCTGGACCGACGAGACCATCTACCAGCCGTTCAAGAGCCGCGACCTGAAGGTGCCGTCCTACGGCGTCACCGACTTCCGGGTGCTCTGGAACGACGCCGAGGACCGCTACACCCTGATCGGCTTCGTCAAGAACGCCTTCGACGAAGAGGGCTACAACTCGACCAGCTCGACCAACCCGACGGCGATCTTCGGCATGCCGAACCCCGGTTCGGCCGCCGCGGGCACGCTGCGCCAGACGGGCACCGCGATCGCGCGCGGCCTGATCCAGCCCCGGACCTACGGCCTGGAGCTGCAGTACCGCTTCTAAGACGGGCTGAAACCACACGACGCGAAGGGCGGCGGGAGCGATCCCGCCGCCCTTTTCGCAGGTCGGTCGCGTATCGATGCGACGCTGACGCACAGGCGGAATTTAACGTCTCCGCAAGCGCTTACGTCCATCCTGAGCACAAGTGCTTCCCCGGGACGCCCCCCATTCATGTCCTTGCCTGAGTTTTTCTTCGAGCGTGTCACCAGCGAAATCCATCAACAGATGGAGGGCGTGCTGGCGCTTGCCGAGCGGCTGTCGCGCCAGCCGATGGGCGCCGACGCCCAGGCCTGCGTGGCCGGCGTGGCCGAGGCCGCGCGAACCGTGCGCCAGATACTTGCCTCATCGACCGACCTGAAGACCGCCGCCACCAATGGCCTGACCTTCACCCTCGAACCCAAGCGCCTGGCTGATCTCGCCGACGACATTCAGGGCCGCTGGCAGGATCGCGCGCTCGCCGGCGGTGTCACCCTTCTTTTCTCGTATGACGGCGATCCCGACACGGTCGTGCTGATCGACGCCGAGCGCATAGGCCAGGTTTTCGACGCCTTCATCGCCCAGGCCCTGGCCGGGGTGCGGCGCGGGGCGGTGGAAGCCACCCTGCGCGCGGTCGCCGATGGCGATCAGGTGCGGCTGGAAGGCAGCGTCCGCGGCGGGTCGGAACGCGTGCTCGGCGATCGCGCCCTGGACATCCGCGAGATCGAGGCCCTGTTCGGACTGGAGACCGCGCTTGGAGTCGCGCTCGGCCGAAGCATCGTCACGGCCATGCAGGGCGATGTGCGGGTCGAGTCCAATGTGGGGGCCGGCGAGACGCTCACCTTCCACATCGTCGCCCAGCGCGCGCCCGATGAGGTCGTCGCGCCCGAGACCCTGGTCCAGCACGACCGCGCCGCCCACATCCTGGTGGTCGACGACAACGCCACCAACCGCATGGTCGCCGAGACCCTCTGCGAGATGTTCGACTGCACCTCGGAGTCGGCCGTCGACGGGGTGGAGGCGGTTGAAGCCGCCCGCACCGGCCGCTTCGACCTGATCCTGATGGACATCAAGATGCCCCGTATGGATGGCGTCTCGGCGACCCGCGAGATTCGCGGCTTCCCGGGACCCGCCGGCCGGGTGCCGATTATCGCGCTCACCGCAAACGCCGATCCGGAGGACGCCGCCGGTTACCTCAAGGCCGGCATGAACGGCGTGGTCGAAAAGCCCATGAAGCCCGAGAACCTGCTGCGCGCCCTGCAGGAAAACCTGGGCGGCGGCGCGGCCGTCGCGGCCTAGGGCCAAGCTTTCCGCATGAAGGACTAGGCGGGGACCTGCGGTTGAGCCATCGTCCGCCAACGCTGGGAGCCGCTGGCCGATGCCATCCTTCTACGACCGCCACATCCTGCCCCGCCTGCTGACCTGCGCCTGCGCCTCGTCGCCGATCATGAGGCAGCGCGCCAAGATCGTGCCCCTGGCCTCGGGTCGGGTTCTGGAACTGGGGATCGGCATGGGCCTGAACCTCCCGCTCTACGACGCCGACAAGGTCGAGAGCGTCACTGGGGTCGACCCAGCGGCCGAACTTCGCGCCCTGGCCCAGGCCGCGCCGCACGATCCGCGGCTGGCCGTGTCGGTGGTTGAGGGAACCGCCGAGGCCCTGCCCTTCCCGGACGCCAGCTTCGACTGCGTCGTCTGCACCTTCACCCTCTGCTCCGTCCAGTCGCCGGCCAGGGCGCTGGCCGAGGCGCGGCGGGTGCTGAAGCCTGGCGGCCGTTTCCTGTTCTGCGAGCATGGCCTGGCCCCCGACGCCGACGTGGCCAAGTGGCAACGCCGCGTCGAGCCGATCTGGAAGCGCCTGGCCGGCGGCTGCCACCTCACCCGACCGGTGGCCGCCGCCATAAAGGCGTCAGGACTTTCGATACAGAATCTGGAAACGTTTTATCTACCCAAGACGCCCAGGATCGCCGGGTGGAACGAGTGGGGCGTCGCGGTCGCCTGATGTATGAATTATCCTGTAATCCCAATGAGATGCACGTGCGCGATATCGCCGCAAGGGCAGAACTCGCATTGTTCGCCGAACGTGATCGCCGTATGAATCTGGTCGGCCGGGGGGCCGTGGAACGTGTAAATGTTGTTTGATTCCGAGACGTCCCGCGGCTGTGGCTGCACCGGCCCGTGCGGTCACTTCGTGGTCGAGGACGTCGCCCGTGATGCCGGCCAGCCGCAGGCCTATCTCAACGCCGACGAGCGTGGCTCCCTGGTCGGATCCAAGGAGAGCTACACCATCGCCGAAGCCGGCAACCAGCTCATTCGCGGCGACGCGGGCTGGGGCGGGGTGCTGGGGCAGGCCTTCACGGTCACCTACGGCTTCCGGGCCAACGCGCCATTTACGATGCCCGACGACACGGCCGGGTTCGAACGCTTCAACTCCGCCCAGATCGCCCAGGCCGAGATGGCCCTGGCCGGTTGGTCGGACGCCGGCAATATCTACTTCACCCGGGTGGGGTTCGGGTCGTTCGGCGAGACCGCCTATTCCGACCAGGCCACGATCCTGTTCGGCAACTATTCCAGCGGCGCGGATTCAGCCAGCGCCTTCGCCTACTATCCCGGCTCGACCAGCTATTCGTCGCGGGCCGGCGACGTCTGGGTGAACATCACCAAGGGCAGCAACGCCACGCCCGGCGTCGGCAACCATGGGGGCATGGTCCTGGCGCACGAGATCGGCCACGCCATCGGCCTGGCCCACCCGGCCGACTACGACTCCGACACCTCACCCAGCTACGCCGCCGACGCGATCTATTACGAAGACTCCCGCCAGTACACGGTGATGAGCTACTTCAGCGAGACCAACACCGGCGCCAGCTTCGGCGGCCGTTACGCCGCCGCGCCGCTGCTCGACGACATCTCGGCGATCCAGCAGGAGTACGGGGCCAATCTGTCCACCCGCACGGGCGACACCGTCTACGGCTTCAACTCCAACGCCGGGCGGGCGTGGTTCGAGGCCACCTCGGTCGCCTCGCGGGTCATCTTCGCGGTCTGGGACGCCGGCGGGAACGACACCTTCAACTTCTCCGGCTGGTCCAGCGCCCAGACCATCGACCTGCGGGCAGGCAACTTCTCCAATGTCGGCGGCCTGACCGGCAACGTCGCCATCTCGGCCAATGTGACCATCGAGAACGCCCTGGGCGGCGCCGCCGCCGACACCATCACTGGCAACACGGCCTACAACGTCCTGGAAGGCAACGGCGGGAACGACGTCATCTGGTCAGGCGCGGGCAATGACACCCTGCGCGGGGGCGACGGCCTGGACTTCCTCCGCGGCGAGGAAGGGGACGACCTGCTCTCTGGCGGCGCGGCCTTCGACGACATGCACGGCAATATGGGGAACGACACCGGCTACGGCGGCGACGGCGACGACTGGGTGGTCGGCGGCAAGGATCTCGACGTGCTCTACGGAGAGGCTGGCTCGGACGTCATCTACGGCAACATGGGCGACGATTCCTGCTACGGCGGCGACGGCAACGATCTGATCCGCGGCGGCCAGCACAACGACTACATCGAAGGCGGCGCGGGCGACGACTGGATCTCGGGCGACCGCGAGTCCGACACCATCTGGGGCGGTTCGGGCGCCGACACCTTCCACACCTGGCGCGACGCGGGTCTGGACCGCGTGATGGATTTCAACCGCTCCGAGGGCGACAGGGTGCTGGTGAGCGAGGGCTCGACCTACACGGTCGGCCAGGTAGGCGGCGATGTGGTGATCGACATGGGCGGCGGCGCCCAGATGATCCTGGTGGGCGTCCAGATGTCATCCCTGACCGCCGGCTGGATCGTGGCGACCTAGCCGGCCCCGCGGACCGTATTAGAGCTGGTTGTACTCGCCGCAGCGGCACTTCACGACCACGTCGGCGATGTCGGAGCGATCGCGGCTGGTCATCACCACTTCTTCGCAGGCGCCGCAGAGGAAGGCCGTTCCGGGCTCGCCCTCGCCGAAGATGTGCGGGGTCTCCAAGGCCGTGACCACCTCGCGCCGACCCACGAACAGGCTGGGGAAAACTCGCATGGACGTCATGATCATTGGAAACTGCCTCATTCTGACCCGTACCGGGCTACGCTACTGTGCAACTGCAAAACGCGTGTAGCCGAGTTTTGCTGCAGCGCAATGACGCTTTGTCGGAAAACGGTTTCGTGAGGACGCCGGCGCCTGAAAAACAGGCCGGATCGAAACTCGCGCACACGAGCGGACATGACGACGCCGCCGGCTGGAGACCGGCGGCGGGGTCGAGACTCTTGGCGGCTAGGCCAGGACGGCGACCTGTCGGCGGCGCGATGTCCTGAGCATGGCGCCGGCGGCGCCGAAGCCCATGATCATCATGCCCCAGGTGGACGGTTCCGGGACGGCCGAGAGCACCGGACCGTTGAACGAGACCTGGCGGATGTTGTCGAAGTTGGCGGCGGTGGTCACCAGGGTGTCCGGAGCGCCCTGCTTGCCCTTGATCGTCGTCAGGGCCTTCAGGTTGCGCAGCTCCATGCTCTGGATCACCTCGCCCGCGCCGGCGTGGACGTCGAACTTGTTGTTCGCCGCGAAGCCGGTGGTGAAGGTCTGGCTCGGCGCTCCGCCCACGAAGTTCAGAACCAGATCGAAGGTAAAGGTGGGCTTGGGGCCCGTGCCGACGAACGGGTCCAGCTTGAAGCCGATATCGGTGAAGCCGACGATGGGAGCGTCCGGATCGATGACCAGCCAGGAGAAGGGCCCGGTGACCGTCGCGTAGCCGTTGCCGTTCCCGCCCGGATTGAGGACGCTGCCCGACGTGTAGAACACATCGTAGTCGCCGGGTTGGGTGGTCAGGGTGACGCTCGTGCCAGTGGGCGCCGCGTCGTTGTGGACCTGATAATAGTAGTCCGGACCGCCGGCGCCGAGCACCAGCGTGGCGGCGGAAGCCTGCGCGCCGGTGAGACAGATGGCGGCGAAGGCCGCGGCCGCAAAGAAGGTCTTCATCTTGCTATCCCCGTCATGGCCGCCGGGCGGACCGAATTGGCACAGGCCCGAACATCCGCGGACCCGTTGACGGAACAGCTGCAAGAGCGGCGCCGGAAACCCGGGCCGTCGATAGGAGATCACCGAGGTGGGGGGGAGAGCGGGCCGATCCGCGATTGAGGACGCAGACCAGCCCGCTCATTTAGGGGCTTACTTGCGCCTTCATGGAGGTGAAAGACGACGCTCAACAGATATCACAGCCATCCCGCGGTCCAATTAGGGACTGGGCGTTCGCACCTTAATAGAGAGGGTATTTCCTCAGGCTCGGCTTAACATCGCCTAATAATCACCGGCCCGGCGTCAAGATGTCGCGGCCCAGCGGGTCAGGCCGGCTTGGCCGAATCAGGCCGTAGCCTATCCCTCGGTTCGCTCAGGGTAGAAGAACTCCACCGGTCGATTGAGGCCCTGGGACAGGCGCCAGACCAGGGCGGCCTGGATGACGGCGCGGCCCGCCTCGTAGCGCTCGACCTGTTCCACCGCGATCCCACAGAGCTCCGCCAGGGCTTTGGTGCTCAGCCCCAGCTCATGGCGCCGCTGGCGCACCCGCGCGCCGATATAGGCGTCCACGCTCGCCGTGGCTTCAGCGTCGATCTCGAGGAGGTCGACCTGCCGCCGCCACGCACGCGCGAACCCGTCGAACGCCAACATGGTCGGGTAGTCCAAGGCCGCGTCGGCCTTCGCGGTGATCCTGTCGGCCAGCCGCCGACAGGCCCGGATGTCGAACTTCGTCATGCTACGCCCTATCGCACGGGATCAGGTCAGCGCCGACGATCAGCCGCCGAACCACGCCGTTCCGAATGTAACGCCGCAGTCGAGGGTTCTGGAATAAGAGAAAGTTAAGTCCAGGAATAGGATTGGGAATATTTCCCGCATGGGTCCGTAATTCCCCCGCCAGGCGAAATTCTATATTCATTGCAGCAATAAATACAATGAGAACACATCTCGTACTCTATGGAACGCCGGGCTAAATTTCGAACGTGTGCTATGCTTCTTTAACTTCCTCTTATTTTCTAAACTTGGCGTCAATGGTAATTACAAGGTCAATTGGCGCGGCCACGTTGCGTTTCGCCGAAGACCCGCAGGCAGTCATGGGTGCTCCTCTGCGCCAGTTCGCGTCGCCCGATATCCTGGAACGGACCGGATCGCCGCCCTCGGAGCGCGCGGCCAGGTCTCAGGTCCCAACCTCTTCCCGAAGTCCAGGCCGAGGCGCCAAGATCGTCGCGAACGCACGTGCGGAATTTTCAACATTACTGAGCAGGGTGTTAGTCTGGCTTGGCTTCGTCTCGCCGCTGTTCCTTGGTGACCGCGATCGTGTCGGGCGCCGCCAGGGGGGCGCGGCGGACGGGGGCCGGGGGGAGTGGCTGATGGCTGACATGTTGCGCGGAGGTCCGCCGCCGACGGCGCACGATTCACCGCCGAGCGATCTGGAGGCGATGGGCAACATCTTCGCCCTGCTGCGGACGCTGGCCTTCGCAGCGGCGATCACCCTCGGCCTCTCCCAGAGCCCCCAGCTCGGCAATCTGGTCACCGCCTTCCTGGCGATGACCCTGATCGTGGCCGTCGTGTTCGGCCTGACCTCGGGCCTGCTGGCGGCCGTGGCGGGGCTCGCCGCCCTGCACCTCCTCCGCGGCCTGGCGTTTCCGCCGACCGGCCTGAGTTCCGACGACGGATTTCTGCTGGCCCTGTTCGGCGCCAGCGTCGTCACCACCGGCGTCTATTCGGACGTGGTGCGGCGGCGCAACCGGCAGGCGCGGTCGCTGCTCGAGGCCGGGCGGCCACTGTCGCCCCATGCGTCCGGACCCGCCCTGGGGGACTTCTTCCGGGTCGCCAGACACAGGGGGCTGAACGCCGGCCGCTTGTCGGCGGCCGAAGAGGCCCAGCGAGCGTTCGCCGCCTTCTGCATCGTGGGCCTCGGCCTGGTGGGGAGTCTGGTGGCCGGATACCTGCTGGGGCCGTTCGCCGCCATGCTTTCTGTTCTGGTCGCGGTGGTGATTGTCGGGGGCGGGTTCGGCGCCCGGTTCGGGCTCGCCGCGGGCATATTCGCCATGCTGATCCTGAACGGCCTCCCCGGCGGAGCCGAGCACACGCCCATGCTCAAGCCCCTGGAAGCCGGGTTCAGCATGGTGATGTTCGCCGCCCTGGGGTGGTCGGTCGGCGTGCTCGCCGATCGGCTTCAGCAGGAGCAGGGCGCCTTGGAGACCCTGGTCACCGCCGGTCGGGACCTTTCGGCCAGCACCGACGAGGTGGCCATCCGACAGGTGCTGTTCGACAGCCTGGTCAGGATCGCGCCGAGAGGCGGCGTCGTGCAGGTCCGCGACGAGGCGGGGACGATCAGCCATACGACGCCGGGGGCTGAAGCCCTGTCGGACGGACAACGGCCGGACTCGGCCGAGGGCTGGAACGTGAAGCGGCTGGCCGCCGACGGCCGCGACGTGGGGGTGGTCGTCTGGCGTATCCCGGGCGCCGCGGCGATGGTGCGGGCCGCCAACGAGATCGTGGTGTCGCTGATCGATCTGGGCGCGTCCGCCATCGTCCGCTCCCGCCTCGGCCTCGAAAAGGCCGATGTCGAGTTCGTCGCCCGGACGGAGCAATTGCGGACCATCCTGCTCGACGCTGTTTCCCACCACTTCCGCTCACCCCTGGCCGGGATCATGGGCTCGGTCACCAGCATCCTGAACCTCCCCGAGCAGCACGACCGCGGCGTGCGCCGCGAGCTGCTGCTCATCATCAAGGAGCAGGCGAACCGGCTGGACCGCTACGTCGACAACTTCCTGAGCGTGGCGCGGCTGGAGTCCGGCTCGATCGACGTGAACCTCACGGACATCAGCCTCGAGCCGCTGATCTACGACGTGTGGGAAACCTTCGGAGAGGCTGGCGGGGCCCGACGGTTCCTGCACGTCAAGATCGACTCAGACCTGGTCCGCGCCGATTCCAGCCTCCTGGGGCAGGTGTTCGGGAACGTCCTGGAGAACGCGATCAAGTTCAGTCCCGAGGGCTCGGTGGTCGACGTGCGCAGCCGCAAGGCCGGCTCCCACCTGGTGGTGGAGGTCTCCGACCAGGGCCCCGGCGTCGAGCAGGAATATCAGGATCGTATCTTCGACCGCTTCTTCCGCAGCCGCCGGGCCAAGGCGCCCGGTCTCGGCCTCGGTCTCTACATCACGCGTAGTCTCGTCGAAATCATGGGCGGCTCAGTGCAGGCCCGAAACCGTCCCAATGGTGAAACCGGCCTGGTGATGTCCATCACCCTGCCGCTTGCAGAGGCCTTGAAATGAGTAGCGACGCGAAAATCCTGATCGTCGAGGACGAGGAGCAGCTGCTGCGCATGCTGCGCTCCACCCTGATCCAGGCCGGATACGCGGTGACGACGGCCAAGACCGGCGCGGAGGCTCTCGAACAACTGGTTCTCGAAGAGTTCGGCGTGGTGCTCCTGGACCTCGGCCTGCCCGATATCGACGGGAAGGAAGTCATCAGCCAGGCCCGGGCGATCTCCAAGGCGCCCATTCTCGTCATATCGGCGCGCGGTTCGGAGCGGGAGAAGATCGCCGCCCTGGACCTCGGCGCGAGTGACTATGTGCCCAAACCGTTCGACGTCGGCGAGCTCTTGGCCCGCATCCGCGTGGCCCTGCGTCCGCCCCGGCGGTGCGCCGCGAGCGAGTCCGGCGTGTCCAAGAAGGGCCTCCAGATCGACATGGCCACCCGCCGCGCCATCGTTGATGGCGAGTACGTCCGGCTGTCGCGCAAGGAGGCCGAGCTGCTGCAGCTGCTGGCCGACGCCAAGGGCGAGATCGTCTCGCATGACCAGATCATCGAGGCGATCTGGGGACGCGCCGGCGATGCGGACTTCATGAATGTGCGCGTCCTGGCGTGGCAGGTTCGCCGCAAGATCGAGCCGGACGCCGCCGCGCCGCGCTTCCTGCTCGCCGAGTCCGGCCTGGGTTACCGTCTCAACATGACCTGACGATCCGCGATCAGAAGATCCCCGGGATCAGCCGGAAGCGGACCCGCTCCGCATAGGCCTGGTATTCCGGGTCCGTGAGCAGCCAGCGCTCTTCGCGGAACAGCCGGGCGACCTGCACGCTCCACGCGACCAGGTAGAGGCCCAGATTGTAGAGGCTGGGATTGGTCAGCAGGAAGCCGACCTGGACGATGATGTAGCCCGTGTACATCGGGTGGCGGACGACGGAATAGGCCCAGGCGGCCTGTATGCCGCGATTGGCGGGCGCCAGGCCGAACCGCCGGTTCAGGCTGAGCTTCGCTGCGATGGTGACCAAGACCCCGACCGCCATCAGCGAAGCCCCGACAAACTCCGGCACCAGCGGCCCGGGGGCCGGGCGGACCATCAGGGGCAGCATGGCGCCGCCCAGGGCCAGGGCCCAGTCGAGCGGCGCCGTGCTGGCGCTGATCGCCTGCCGCCGGATCAGGATGAAGAAGACCGACATGCCTTCCGTCGTGAGCAGAAGGAAATTCGCCGGCGCGCCTGAGCGAATGGTTGCATTCGCCAAGGCTGCGAACAGCAAGACCAAGATCAGTCGTTCGGATAAATCAAGTATACGCCCCATAGTCGGAGCCTGCCATGAAACCGCCAAGACCGCTACTTTGCCGTCGAAGGTAGTGGGAACGGTGATCCTGAACAGGCCTCCGCTGTCTTGCCAATCGGCGCGCTCACATCCACAAGGCGGGATTGCCGGCCGCGCCCGGTGAGACGGATGGGGCGAGGCATGTTGGCTGACTGGCGCGAGAGCCCTCCCGATCGCTACCCCTTCCTGCGTCAGGCCGGCGACGGCGCGGCGCGATGGTGGCGCGTCCTCCAGGTGCTCGCCCTGGGCGGGCTGGCGGGCCTGCTCGCCGCCAGCCTGGTCATGCTGCTCGTTCTGGTGATCGCGGCGGGGCTGATGGCCGCGGGCGGCTTGGTCGGCGTGACCGAGGCCATCGGCGTCCTCACCGACTTCAGTCGCACCGGCCGCACGCTGCAGAGCTACATCTTCGAACTGGCCTTGGCCGGTCTGAGCTCCTTCACGGCCGCCTGGACCTTCATCGCCGTCGCCGCCCGTATCGAGCGGCGGCCGCGGCTGAGCTTCCTGACCGTCGCTCCGCGCTTCCGCTGGCGGCTGGTCAGCCTGGGACTCGCCGTCGCGACGCCGGTCCTGGGGGTGTCGGTGGTCATCGCCTATCTGACCGGTGACGCGTCCCAGGCCCCGGTCCTGACGCCCGGCGTCCCCGTATGGGCGCGCCTCGCCTATGTCGCGGCGTCAGCGATCTTCCTGTGCCTGGCGGCCCTGGCCGAGGAGATGCTGTTCCGCGGATGGCTGTTGCAGCAGACCTCGGTCTACGTCGGCAAGGTGGCGCTGCTGCTGGCCCTCAACGGGCTGCTGTTCTCGCTCGCCCACGCCGATCCCAACCTCGGATCGTTCCTGATCAGGGCCGCCATGGGCGCGGCCTGGGCCTGGGTGGTGCTGCGGACCGGCGGCCTCGAGTTCGCGCTCGGGGCGCACCTGGCCAACAACCTGATGATAAGCCTGTTCATCAAGCCGGTCAGCCTCGCGCCCATCGCCGCGCGGCCGCTCGACTATCTGGAGCTCGCCATCGAGGTGGTGGGCCTGGCCCTCATGGTCGGGGTGGTCGAATGGCTGGTCCGGACGCGCGCCATGGGCCGCGCCCCATCGAACGCTTAAGCATCAGGACAGGGCGTACAGGCCCAGCTTTGCGGTGAGCACCGGCAGGAGGAAGACGAACTCCGCGAGCGCGAGGCCGTAGAGCATCGCCAGGACCGGCCGCCCGCCGCGCAGGTTCAAGACGATGCCGGCGGTCAGGGGGCCGCTCACCGGCCCGAGCAGGAAGAATGGCGCAAGGCGCTTCATGCGGGACATGGGCGGTCTCCAGGATTGCGCCAGGCTCGGTTAACGCCCGCCGCGCCTCGTCGGTTTCATCAAAGGGGTGAACCGGGACGTCTGGCGCCGCCACGGTGGTCAAGCACGGCAAGGCGACTGGATCCAGGCAGCCTGGCGCCGCCCGTGAGTCTTGGCCAGTGATCGTTATTCCAAATTAAACCAATCTGCGCGGAGGTTGGTCCATGCTCCAGGCTGGCCCGCCCGCAGACCTCGCATCCCTCCGGGTGACGAACCTCGCCAAGACCTATGCCGGCGGCCAGGGGGTCACCGATGTCTCCTTCACGGTCGCGCGCGGCAGCATCGCCGGCTTCATCGGGGTCAACGGCGCAGGCAAGAGCACAACCCTCAAGGCGATCATGGGCCTGGTCGCCCACGACCGGGGCGGGATCGAGCTCTTCGGGCGTCCGGCGTCCTTCGAGGCCCGCAAGCGCCTGGGGTTCCTGCCCGAGGAGCGCGGCCTGGCCCCACGGGAACGCGCGCGCGACGCCATCGCCTTCCATGCGCGGCTTAAGGGCGTGCCGCGCAAGGCCGCCTACCTGCGTGCCGACGCCCTGCTGGAGCGCATCGGCCTGGCCGACCGCACCCGGGCGCGGGTCGGCGAATTGTCGAAGGGCAACGCCCAGAGGGTTCAGATTCTCTGCGCCATCGCCCACGAACCAGACCTGCTGATCCTGGACGAACCGTTCTCGGGCCTCGACCCGATCGCACAGGCCGAGGTGCAGTCGCTGTTCAGCGAATACCGCGCCAAGGGCGGCGCCATCCTGTTCTCGACCCACTCAATGGCCGTGGCCGAGCGCCTGTGCGATCAGGTGGTGATCCTGTCGGGCGGTCGCACGGTCTTCGAAGGCGCCGTGGCCGAGGCCACGACCCACGCCCCGCACGGGGTCTATGTCACCATCAATGACGACGCGGCCTTGCTGGAGATCGTCCGCGACCTGGGCGGCGAGGCCCAGGCTTTCCCCAGCAAGATGGGCGACGCCATGCGCTGGCGGGTGCTGCTGCCGCATAACGTCCCCTACCCCGCCCTCATGCGGGCCATGGCCGAGCGCGAACTGGCCGTCCACGGCTTCGAGCCGATCCAGGCCGATCTGGAAGGCGCCTTCTGGACCCTCGCCGGCTACCAGGCGGCCGCCTGATGCGCAGGCTCTGGCTCATCGCCCAGCGCGAGATCGCCGCCTATGCGTCCGTGCCGAGCTTCTGGGTCGCCCTGCTGCTTGGCCCCGCGCTCATGCTGGCGACCAGCCTGGTCGGCGCCGCAATGTCGGGCCAGAGCCGGAGCCCGGCGCCGCCCGCCCAGTCAGTGCTCCTTCGGGCGAACGACCCGGCGCTGCGCGCCACGGCCCTGGCGGCCATCGAAGACGCCAACGGCCTCGGCGGGCTGCGACTCGCCGTCCAGGCCGAGCGCGCCGCGACGCCGGCCGACACCATCATCGACATATCGGGCGCGCAGGTCGTCGTCCGTGGCCAGGCCCTGCCCGCCGTCGCCGCCGATGTGCTGCGGCGTGATCTCACCGCCACCCTGCAACAGCGCGCCCTGCGCGAGGCCGGGGTCTCCGACGCGGCCTTGGACGCCGCCGGGACCGTTCGGGTCGACGTGGCCTGGATCAAGCCCGCGGCCACCGCGCCCGGCTCGCGGGTTGGACCCCAGGTCGGCCGCTTCGCCATCGTCATGCTGCTGTGGATGAACCTCATCGGGGCGCTTGGCATGCTGCTGCAGGCCATCGTACGCGAGCGGTCGAACCGCGCCCTCGACAGCCTCCTCGCCTCCGCGCGCTCCAGCGAGATCATCTTCGGAAAGCTGCTGGGCGTGGGCGTGCTGTCCCTGTTTGTCCTGGCCGCCTGGCTTGGCGCGGGCGCCGCGGTCGCCGCCAGCCCGCTCGGCGGCCTGGGCGGCGGGCTACAGACGCTGTTGCTGGCGGCCTTCAGGAGCCCCGCGACCCTGGTCCAGGCTGGGGCCTTCTATCTCCTGGCCTTCGCCATGTACGGGTCGGCCATGATCGGCGTCGGCGCCGTGGCCAAGGACCTGCCCGCCGCGCAGAACCTCTCGCGGCCGATCTTCGGCCTGCTGCTGCTGGTCTTCTTCGTGGCCCTGACGCAGCTCTCCGGCGATCTCGCGCAGACCGCGTGGCTGGCCTGGGTTCCGCCGTTCACCCCCTTCGTCATCCTCATGGCGCCGCCAGGAACCCTGCCGTTGGCCCAGATCCTAGGCGGCTTCGTCCTGATGCTGCTGACCACCCTGGCCGTGGGCGCCGCGGCCGCCATGGCCCTGACCGAGGCCCCGCTGGAGCGGGCGCGCAAGGCGCTCGGCTTTCGGTCGGCCTAGACTTGAGGCGGCGAACCTAACCTTAAGAATTCAGTAGTATTAAAGCCTCTTCGCGCCGCGGAACCTGGCGCCAAGTCTGGGTGATCGACGTGACGGCAGATGTTCAGGGGCGAGCCTTGCGACTGACGCCTCGCTCTCGGGCGGGGAAGTTGCTGTCCCTGATCGTGCCGATGCACGACGAGGCGCCGGTGCTCGACCACCTGTTCAAGGCCCTGGACGCCGTCATCGCCGACCTGGGCGTTCACGCCGAAATCATCTGCGTCGACGACGGCAGCCGCGACGCCACGCTAGAACAGTTGAGGATCCGCGCCGCCGCCGACCCGCGCATCCGGGTGATCGCCCTGTCCCGCAACTTCGGCAAGGAGGCGGCGCTGACCGCCGGCGTCGACGTCGCGGGCGGCGACATGGTGGTCCCCCTCGACGCCGACCTGCAGGACCCGCCCTCGCTGATCGCGGAGTTCGTGGAGCTGTGGGAGCAGGGCTATGACGTGGTCTACGGCGTTCGGGCCGACCGCCGCAGCGACGACTGGCTGAAGCGCCTGACCGCGGGGTCGTTCTACCGCGTGTTCAACGCGATATCGGCCAGCCCCATCCCGCCCAGCACCGGCGATTTCCGGCTGATGGATCGCCAGGTCATCGAGGCCCTAAAGCAGCTGCCCGAACGCAACCGGTTCATGAAGGGGCTGTTCGCCTGGGTCGGCTTCCGGCAGGTGGGCGTGGCCTATGTCCGCCCCGAGCGCGTGGCCGGCCAGACCTCCTGGCGCTACTTCCAGCTCTGGCGGTTCGCCCTGGACGGCATCACCTCGTTCACCACCGCCCCGCTGCGGGTCTGGACGGCGGTGGGCCTCGCGGCCGCGGCGACGGCCCTGATCGCCGCCCTGGCGCTGATCGTCCGCGTGCTGGTGGTGGGCCGCGAAGTGCCGGGCTACGCCTCGCTGATGGTCGTGGTGCTGTTCGGCTTCGCCATCCAGATGATCGCCTTCGGCATCCTCGGCGAGTATGTCGGCCGACTCTATGAGGAGGTGAAGGGCCGCCCCCTCTATCTCGTGCGCGAACGCGTCGGGTTCGAGGCCTGACATGGACCGCGAAGTCTATGACACCATGCGCCGGATCGAGCGGGACCACTGGTGGTTCGCCGCCCGGCGGCAGATCCTCGCCGACCGCATCGCCGCCCTTCACCTGCCCGCCGACGCAGCGATCCTGGAGGTGGGCTGCGGGACGGGCGGAAACCTCGAAATGCTGTCGCGCTTCGGCCGGGTGCGGGCCATCGAGCCGGACGCCGAGTCACGAGCCTATGCGGCACGCGGCGGAGTCGAGGTCCAGGACGGCCTGCTGCCCGAAGGCCTGCCGCGCTTCGAGGCGCCGTTCGACCTGGTCGCGGCCTTCGACGTCATCGAACACGTGGACGACGACCTGGCCTCGGTCGCGGCCCTGTCACGCCTGCTCAAGCCCGGCGGCTATTTCATCGCCACGGTCCCGGCCAACGCCTGGATGTGGAGCCGGCATGACGAACTTCACCACCACAAGCGCCGCTACGCCCTGCCCGCCTTCCGTGCGCTGTTCGCGCAGGCCGGGCTGACGGTCGAGAAGGCCACCCACTTCAACACCCTGCTCTTCCCGCCCATCGCCGCGGTGCGGCTGGTCAAGGCCGCGATGGGCGACACGGCAGGCGGCGACGACGCCATGCCCTCCGCGGGCCTCAACGCCCTCCTGCGTCGGGTCTTCGCCCTGGAGCGGGGCCTGCTCGGCGTCCTGGACCTGCCGTTCGGGGTTTCGATCCTGCTCGTCGCGCGGCGTCCGGCCTGATGCCCCACGAAGGCGTCAGGCAAGGTGGGATCTCATCCTTGTCAGCATTGCGGCCACCCTGGTCTATGTGGCGGTGGCGCGTGGCGCGCGCGCGGTGCTCGGCCTCGCCCCGCCCAACGCCAATCTGGCCGGTTATGGCGCGGCGGCCCTGGTCTACCTCCTGGTGAAGCGTCCGGGGTGGCCCTTCTGGCTGGCCCTGGTCCCAGTGGTGCTCGCCGTCCCGGCCCTAAGCTTCGCGCTCTCCAAGCTGTGGGCGCTCAGAGCCGCCTAGGGACCCCGGCGCCAGCACGCAGACCAGCAGGCCCGCTAGGATGGCCAGGCCCGGGAGCGTCAGGCTGAGCAAAAGCAGCGCCAGGAGGTAGTAGAGCCAGCGGCTGTCGCCGGGCGGGACCGCAAGGGCCGCGACGGCCGGCGCGATGACGGCGATCTCATACTGCATGGCGTAGGGCGTGATAAGCAGGCCGGCGCCGATCAGGGCGGTCAGCCGCTGACCGGGGCTGCTGGCCCGCCGGAAGGTCCACCAGACCAGGCCCGCGGCGAGCGCGACACAGGCCGCCTGCGCGACGGCGAGCGCGGCCCCCCCGGCGCCCATCCGAACCAGGGCGCCGATCGGGGTGACCACGTTGCGCATCAGGCCGGGGTCGTCGGCGACCAGCCGCGCGAACCTCGGCAGGGCCGCGAGCCAGTCCGTCCAGGCGCTCACGCCGAAGACCGCCAGTGAGCCGAGGCAGACGAGGCCGCCCGTCGCGAAGGCCGCCGCCAGCGCCCGCCAGCGGCCCTCCAAGGCCAGGGCGAGTGGAAACAGCACCAGCAGCTGCGGCTTCAGCGCCGCGGCTATCCCCAGCAAGGCGCCGGCCACGACCGGTCGGTCGCGAAGGATGAGGGCCAGCAGGACCAGCCCGCCGATCAGGAACGAGAGCTGGCCGATCAGCCCCGACAACACCACCGGCGGCGCCAATACCAGCAGGACCAGCGGCGCGATCCCGCGCGAGATGCGCCGGGCCGCGGCAAAATAGAGCGCGCCCGTGAGCAGGATGAAGCCCGCATAGGCCGTCCAGAAGCCGACCAGACCGAACGGCAGGAACAGCAGGGCCGCGCTCGGCGGATAGACGAAGGGCCGGACCTTGGAGCCCGCCCCCAGCAGCCACTGCTGGCTGTGGGTGACCGCGGCGAAGTCGTAGAGGCGATCCGGCTGCTCCAGGGCGACGCGGACCCCGCTCCAGATCGCCAGGAAGTCGATGCCTAGCGGCTGGACCTCGACCATCGCCAGCACCAGCCGCAGGTCGATCCACAGGAACAGGGCGAAGACGGCGGCCAGGACGACAGGGCGGATCTTCGACTCCATGCCCGACAATGACGCCATGGCCGCGAGCAAGACAACAGCCCTTCGATGACTGTCATCGCGGCCTGTTCATCTCTTCAGGTCGTCGTTAGCCTGACATTAAGCGGCGCAGGGCGTGATGAGCCGGCTCCGTCGCTTCATCGACAAAGGTCCGGCGGTCCGCATGGTCGAAACCCCAGCCAACGACACCTTGAGTCCGGGCCTCGTCGACCGCCTCTTCTCCTGGCTGTTCTCCGGCGTCTCAGGCCCACGGCTGGTGGCGTTCTGCAGCCTCGCCGCCTTCGTCGCCGTGCTGTCGGTCGGCAAGATCTTCGACGACGGCGACACCTACTGGCACCTGGCGACCGGCGATTGGATCCTGCTCCATGGGGCGATCCCGACCACCGACCCCTTCTCCTACACCTTCGCCGGCGCGCCGTGGCAGGCGCACGAGTGGCTGTCCGAACTGCTGATGGCCCTGGTCTTCCGGGCCGGCGGCTGGAGCGGCCTGGCCCTGCTGTTCGCCGCCGCGGTCGGCGCTGCGGCCCTGATCGTCGCGGCCTATCTGCGCCGCTGGCTGGCGCCAGGTCCGCTGATGCTCGCCCTCGGCTTCGCGCTCGCCTGCGGCGCGCCCAGCCTGCTGGCCCGACCCCACCTGCTGGCGTTCCCGGTGCTGGCCGCCTGGGTCGTGGGCCTGGTCGTGGCGCGGGAGGAAGGCCGCGCGCCGTCGTGGCGCCTGCTGCCCCTCATGCTGGTCTGGGCCAACCTGCACGGCAGCTTCGTCCTGGGCCTGGCGCTGATCGGGCCCTTCGCGCTGGAGGCCCTGGTCGAGAACCGTCACCGGCTCTGGGCGACCCTGCGGGACTGGGCCCTGTTCTCGTTCGCCGCCCTGGCCCTGGCCCTGGTCACGCCGCACGGGATCGAAGGTCTGATCTTCCCGCTCAAGGTCACGGGCATGACCAGCCTGCCGGTCATCGTCGAGTGGCGCAGCGCCGACTTCAGCAAGCTCAGCGTCTTCGAGATCGCCCTGCTGGAGGTCCTGTTCCTCTGCCTGTGGCGCGGGGTCCAGGTTCCGGTCGTGCGGCTGCTGCTATTGCTGGGCCTGCTGCACATGGCGCTGCAGCACATCCGCCACCAGGCGGCCTTCGCCCTTATCGCCGCAATGCTGCTGGCCGAGCCGCTGGCCCGCGCCAAGAGCCGGCCCGCGGAGGCCCTGCCACATCCTGCCGGAGACCGCCGCGCCGCCGTTCTCGCGGCTGTCGTCCTAGGCCTGGCGGTCATCGCCGTGGGCGCCGCGCGGCTGGCGCTGCCGATAACCCGCGGCGATGGGGTGAACAGCCCGATCTCGGCCCTCGCCGCGGTCCCGCCCGACCTGGCGCGCCGGCCGGTGTTCAACGAGTATGGCTTCGGCGGCTACCTGATCTTCATGGGCGTGCGCCCCTTCATCGACGGGCGTGCCGACATGTACGGCGACACCTTCATGCACCTCTATTCCAGCCTGACCCGGCCCGACGCAGCGGCCCTGAGGGCGGAACTCGAGGCGCGCGACGTGGACTGGACGATCCTGCAGCCCACCAATCCCGCCGTGGCGGTGCTGGACGAGCTACCCGGCTGGCGCCGGCTGCACGCCGACCGGATCGCCGTGGTGCATGTCAGAATCAGCCCCGGAGCGTCGAACTTCGCGCCGGGCGCTGGCGGGATAGCCGGGCCATCACCGTCATCATCGCCAACAACAGCCCCGCCAACAGACTGATCCACCCGCCGATCACGGTCTCGCGCACCGGTTTGGGCCCGAGGGTCGGGCGCGCCGCCTTGCTCAGGTCGGGCGTCCGGGACTCCGCCGTGATCCCGGCGAATTTCGAGCCCGCGGGCAGATATTCCGGGGCGTCGGGCAGGTCGCGCTCGACATACGCCGGAAGGGGCTCGTTCAAACTGTTGACGGCGACATTGATCACACGCGCATAGGCCGGCGCGCTGAGGGCGATCGCCGTCGCGACAGCCACGATCGACAGCCGTGGTGAGAGTGCGGCCGCGGTGATGGCGGCGAACTCGGCGACCACCAGCATGCGCCACGGAAACTGGACCTGACTCAGCGGCGGAAGTTCCCAGACGAACGGGATCAGGGCCAGACTCATCGCGGCGCAGAACACCGTGAGGCCCAGCCAGAACCGGGACCTGCCGATCGCCAGGGCGACAGGCGCCAGGGCCAACGGGACAACCCACAGCGCCGCGCTCGGCCCCCACGGCGCCCAGTTGGCGGGCTGATAGGAGGGAGAGAACATCACGGCGGTGGAGATGTGGTCCTGTAGGGTGAGCGCGGGGAGCAGGTATATCGCGCTGAGACCCAACCCCAGCGCGCCTGAGACCCCGTATGCCTTCAGGTGTTCGCGCTGGGCGATCACCATGGGCAGAATCAGACCAAGGCTGGTCAGGAGCGCCACCGGCAAGTGCGTCATGATCAGGCCGGCGAACGACACCGCCAGCAGCGGCGTCGCCCAGCGGCGGGGCTGGGCCTCGATGGCGAGCGCGATCAGCGGGAGCCAGGCGAACGAGACGAACTCGGCCAGGGCGGCGCGCTGGTACCAGTCGGCCATGTGGTAGGGGGCGGCCATGTAGAGCAATGCCCAGAGCGGGTTGGCGCCCTTGAATTTCAGCCAGGCGGCCATCGACAGGCCAGAGGCCAGCAGCGCCAGCGTGGCTGCTCCAGCGATGGCCTGCAGCGTGGTCAGTCCGGCGAGCTGAAGCAGGCCAGAAATATAGAAGGCGATCGGCGGATAGAAGTAGAAGGTCGGACTGCCAAGACCCTCGAAGGAGCCGGGAAGCCAGCGTGGATACATGACGCCCTGCCCAAGGGCCTCTCCGAATTGCCTGGTCCAGACGTAGTTGTAGACTGCGGAGTCAATTGGCGCGGGTCCCCAGATCAGGGTCGGCAGCATCAGCAGCCCCGCCAGCGCCACCACGGCCGCAATCGCAAAGCGCATGTCTTCCCCCGCCCCCGCCGCCCCTTGATACTCACGCCTGGCCCAGTTCCTGGCCATTGGTACGTCGGCGAACATTGTCCGCGCCAGCCTCGAATTCACGCCTACCGAGTGATCAAGGGGGTGGCGACACCGTTTTACACGGCCGCGAGTGTTTCCTTGCGGATACAGTCTTCAATTGCGCAAAAACTCCGACAGCGGCCAATAATTTCCATATTAGGCAATATTAAAGTTGCCTCCCACACAGCTTATCCGTGCGGAAATAGAGGCGCAAAATGCTGGTTAACGATTGACTGGCTTGGGAGATTCAATTTCGGAAGCGTCGCCGTGCAGACACCTTAATTCCCGCGATGACGACTCTGTGCGCGCGCCTTCAATTCGCGTGCCAAGTATTCCTTTCCTAACGGTTTCTCCAACAACAAGGTTAACGCATAAGATTTCGATTTACAGTTTCTTAACGAAGGGTCTAACTGGGGCAAGAGACGGCGGGGGCTGCTCGCATCCCACCACCGTCTGACGACGCCATCTGGCGATCGGTCAGCATCAATGGGGGTTTGCTTATGTCCAAGTTTGTTTCGTTCTTCAAAGACGAGTCCGGCGCCTCGGCCGCCGAATACGCGCTCATCCTCGCCATCGTCGGCGTGGGTATCGTGGCCGCCGCCGGCGTGCTGCGGAATTCCATCGCCACCGCGATGAACAGCGCTTCGTCGACCATCACCGCGTCGTAGCCGCACCGGCGTCCTCGCGGCTTCAAATCGACAGGATCGCGGGCTGCTTCGCGAAAAGCTGCAACCGGTCCCTTGGAGGTTTCCATGACTAAGTTGTGTTCGTTCTTCAAAGACGAGTCCGGCGCCTCGGCGGCGGAGTACGCCTTGATCCTCGCCATCGTGGGCGTCGGTATTGTCGCCGCGACCGGCGTCCTGCGGGACTCCATCGCCACGGCGATGAACACTGCGTCCTCGTCCATCACCGCGTCTTGAGCCTTCGGGCCGCTGGAGCAACTGCGGTCTAGGCCCGCGACTGCTCCAGCATACGCGACCTATTAACTAGAGCTGCGCTTAAGTCGCATCGAGTAAAGCTTCTCGAAGATCGCGAACAGACAAGCGAGCTTCTTTACGGGCGGTCTTACAACATGCCTATCCGCACGCTCGCTACTCTCGCGATCGCGATACTCCTGGGTCTTGTCGCGGTGGCCCTGGCCAATATGTGGCTCAGCGGCCAGCGCAATGCAGATGCGTCGACGGTGTCGCTCGCCGGAACAGTTCCGGTGGTCGTCGCCACGCAACCCATCGAGCGGGGCGTCGCGCTCCAGCCCGCCGCCCTCAAGGTCGTCCGCTTCCCCCAAGCGGCCGCACCTGCGGGGGCGCTCTCCACCATCGAGGAGGCCAGCGCCGGCGGTCAACGCCTGGCGCTGCGCCCGATCGTGGTCAACGAACCGATCCTGGCGACCAAGATCACCGCCCCCGGCGGCAAGGTGAACCTGTCGGCCGCCATGACGCCGGGCATGCGCGCAGTGACCTTCCGCGCCGACGACGTGGCCGGGGTCGCCGGCTTCGTGCTTCCGGGCGACCGGGTCGATGTCCTGGTGACCCGCGACGTGGGCGCCCAGGGCGGCAAGACCGGCTCAGCCTTCGTCACCCAGATCCTGGCCGACAATCTAAAGGTGCTCGGGGTCGACCAGCTCGACGACGACACCACCACCAAGCCCGTCGTGGTCAAGGCGATCACCCTCGAGGTGACGGCCGCCCAGGCCCAGGTCATCTCCCTGGCGCAGGCGGTCGGGACGGTCTCGCTCGCCCTTCGCCAGGTCGGCGATCAGGCGCCGGTCGACAAGCGCATGACCACGGTCGCCGATCTCGGCGGCCGCGGCGCTGCGCCGATGGTTCTGCGGACGGCCGCGCCGCGCCGCGCCGCCCGACCCGCGACGCCAGGCCTGCGCGTGAATGTCACCCGCGGCGTGATCACCTCGGACTACGCGGTGTCGCGCTGACTTAGAGAACAAGACCGCATGAGCCCCGTGGGGCGCGGCGCTTAGAACAGGGGTAGGGGCGTGAACATCGAGACGATCAAATCGAAGGGCTCCCTTGGCGCGACGTGGCGCCTGGCGCGGGCGCTCCTGCTGGCCGCGGCGCTCTGCGCGCCCTCGGCCCCCGCCATGGCTCAGGCCGTGGGCGGCGGCTACGAACTGGTGGTTCCGGCCGGCAAGTCCGAGGTCCTGGAGGCCCCGACCTATACCGACCTGATGATCGCCAATCCGGAGATCGCCGATGTGCTGCCCCTGTCGACCCACTCGGTCTACGTGGTCGGCAAGAAGATGGGTTCGACCGTCCTCAGCATCTACGGGCCGGGCAAGCGGCTGATCTCCTCGATCAATGTGGTGGTGTCGGCCGACGTCGGCGGGCTGAAGAGCCGCCTGCACGAAGTGATGCCCGAAGAAAACGGCGTCAATGTCAGCGCCGCCAACGAGTCCATCGTCCTCTCCGGCCGCGTCAGCAGCGGCCCTAAGGTGGCGCAGATGGTCGCCCTGGCCGAGACCTACGCCCCGGGAAAGGTGGTCAACATGCTCTCCGTCCAGGGCGTGCAGCAGGTGATGCTGTCGGTGCGCTTCGTCGAGATGGAGCGTTCGATCGCCAAGCAACTGCGGGTGAACACCAGTTCGCCGTCCAACGGCGCCCCCGGCCGGCCGTTCTCCTCGCAGGCGGGCGAGCCCTACGTCGCCACCGGTGACTCCCTCAAGGGCGGCAGCTTCGACGGCTTCGGGGTCTTCCAGGCGCTGATCCGGTCCGGCGACGTCAATCTCGACATCCTGTTCGACGCCCTGGAGACCAAGGGCCTGGTCAAGACCCTGGCCGAGCCGACGTTGGTGGCCATGTCCGGCGACACCGCCACCTTCCTGGCGGGCGGCGAGTTCCCCATCCCGATCGCCCAGAACACCCAGGGCGGCGAGCGCACCATCACCGTCGAGTTCAAGGAGTTCGGTATCTCGCTCGGCTTCACGCCCACCGTGCTCGACGACGGGGTGATCAACCTCATCGTGGCGCCGGAGGTGTCGTCCATCGACCCGACCAACTCCGTGACAACAGGCGACCTGACCATCCCTGGCCTCAAGGTGCGCCGCGCCAGGACCACGATCGAGCTGAGGGACGGAGAGTCCTTCACCATCGCCGGCCTTCTGAAGGACGAATATCGCAGCGACATCCGACAGTATCCCTTCATCGGGGATCTTCCGGTGATCGGCGCCCTGTTCCGTTCCAGCGGCTACCAGAAGAACCAGACGGAACTGGTCCTGGTGGTCACGCCGCACCTGGCCACGCCGACCCGCGGCCGGGCCGCGACGCCGGCCGATCGGTTCGTCCCGCCATCCGATTTCGAGCTGTTCGTCTTCGGCGCCCAGCGCGCGTCGCTCAAGGCCCGAACGCCCGAGGAACGCGCCCTGATGTCGGTGGATCCGGCCAAGGGCGGGCTCGAAGGCGGCTACGGCCACGTGCTGCATTAGGAACATGTCCATGACCGTTCGCACATCGACAATCGTCGCCCTGGCCGTCGCCGCGCTATCGCTCGGGGCTTGCGTCTCGGCCCAAGGGAACCTCTCGCCCGACTACGGTCAGAGCGTGAAGCAGAACCTGGCCGCCCAGGTCGCCGATCCCGACGCCGCCTATCGGCGCGACGCCCCGCCGGCCGCCGCCGGGGCGCGCACCAACCTGGCCCAGGATCGCTACAACAAGGGTAAGGTCACTCAGCCGGCGGCGGCGAGCGCCAGTCGTGTCGGAAACAGCGGCGCCGCGGCCCCCGGCGCGCCGCCGACCTGATGAATGGGATATCAAAGCACGAGCAAGGGCGGCCCCCGCGCCCGTCTGCTCAGATTAGGTTTCGGAGTATCTAGTGGCCCTGTTCAGTCGCCTGTCCGCCGCGCGGGAACCGACGAGAGACGTCGCCGATCCACGGGAACGGCTGGTGCGTCTCGCCTATGACGTCGCGGCCTTCGACGGCCGGGCGCCCTCCGAGACCCTGAAATCCCAGTTTCCCCAGGTCCTGTTCGAGCCCGGCGCCGGCGAGAGCTTCCAGACGGCCCTGGAGCGCGTGGACGTCGTGATCGCCGCGGCGGACGGCGCCAAGCCCAACGAGATCGATCGACTCTGTGCGGGCCTGCGCGGCTGCGAGCGGCGCGGCCGGGTCGTGGTGTTCCTGTCCAACCCGGACGTCGAGACGACCCGCCGCATCGTGCGCGAAGGCGCCGGCGACGTCCTGCTCTCGCCGATCTCCGAGCCCGCGCTGGCCGCCACGCTGGAACGCATCCTGGCCGCCATGGGCCGCCCGGAGGGCGCCGGCGGCGTCGCGAGCGGCCATGTGGTGTCGCTGCTGAAGGCCGGCGGCGGCGTCGGCGCCACCGCCATCGCCGCCCAGGTCGCCGCCATGGTCGCGGAGAACGGCAAGGCCCAACGCGTCTGCCTGGTCGACCTGGACGTCCAGGCCGGCATGGCGGCGGTCTATCTCGATGTGACGGACTCCATCACCATGGCCGAGGTCCTGGCCGCCGAGGGCAGCCCGTCCGAGATCGGCTTCGCCGCAGGCCTTGGCCAGCACGCCAGCGGCGTGAGGGTCCTGGCCGCGCCGCACGCCTTCATGCCGCTCGAGGCGATCACCATGGAGGTGATCGACGGCCTGATCATCGCCCTGCGCCGGGACTTCGACCTTGTCCTGCTGGACCTGCCGAGCGCCTGGACGGCCTGGACGAACCGCGCGTTGCGCCAGTCCGATCAGATCATCATGGTGACCAACCTCTCGGTGCCGCACGCTCACCTCACCCACCGCCAGCTCGACCTGCTCGCCTCGCAGGGCCTCTCCCACGTGCCGGTGACCGTGGTGTGCAACCGCTGTGGCGGCGACGCCCCCGCGGCGATCTCGAAGCGGGCCGTCGAGCAAGCGATCGGCCGCCCCTTCGACGTCCTGATCCCCGAGGATCGCAAGCTGATGAGCGAGGCCGTTAACCAGGGCGCCGCGATCTCCGCGATCCGCCGGGGCACGAAGCTCGAGAAGGCCTTGCGCCAGCTTGTCGGCGAGATCAGCGCCGTGCGAACGGCCAAGTCCAGCATGCGTGAGGCCTGACATGGGGTTCTGGAACGAAGACCTACAGGCGGCCAACGACCGGAGCGCGCGGCCGACCACGGCGGCCACCGAGGCGCTAGACCTGCGCGTGCGCCTGCATCAGCGCCTCCTGGACATGCTCAACCTGTCGGTCCTCGACCAGACCCCGCGCGAGGCCTTGAAGCTGGAGATCCGCCGCTCGGTCATGGGTCTGCTCAGCGAGGAAAAGCGCCTCCAGACCCCGGCCCAGACCGACCAGCTGGTGGAAGAGCTGCTCGACGAGCTCCTTGGCCTCGGCCCGCTTGAGCCGCTGCTGAAGGACCCCTCGATCACCGACATCCTGATCAACACCCACGAGATGGTCTATGTGGAGAGGGGCGGGCGCCTGGAGCGCTCCGACGTCCGCTTCCAGGACACCCGTCACCTGCTGCGGATCATCAACAAGATCGTCGCGGCGGTCGGACGCCGCGTCGACGAGTCCCAACCGATGGTCGACGCCCGCCTCGCGGACGGCTCCCGGGTCAACGCCATCATCCCGCCCCTGGCCGTGGACGGCCCCCTGGTCTCGATCCGGAAGTTCGCCGCGATCCCGATCAACATGGACAAGCTCGTCGAGTTCGGCAGCGTCACGGCCGAGATGGCCAAGGTGCTCCGCGCCGTGGTCGAAGGCCGCCGCAATGTGCTGATCTCCGGCGGCACCGGCTCGGGTAAGACCACCCTGCTCAATGCGCTCTCGGCGTTCATCGATCCCATGGAGCGGATCGTGACCATCGAGGACTCCGCGGAACTGCAGCTCCAGCAGCCTCACGTCGGCCGCCTGGAGACCCGGCCGGCCAACATGGAGGGCCGCGGCGAGGTCACCCAGCGCGAACTGGTCAAGAACTCGCTGCGGATGCGGCCCGACCGGATCATCGTCGGCGAGGTCCGGGCCGGCGAGGCGTTCGACATGCTGCAGGCCATGAACACCGGCCACGACGGTTCAATGACCACTGTCCACGCCAACACGCCGCGCGACGCGCTCTCGCGCGTCGAGCAGATGATCGGCATGGCCGGGCTCGAAATCTCGGCGCGGTCCATTCGCGGCCAGCTCGCCGCGGCCGTGAACGTCGTGATCCAGGTGGAGCGGCTGGAGGACGGCCGCCGCCGCGTGGTGTCGGTCTCCGAGATCGTCGGCATGGAGGAGGACGTGATCTCCATGCAGGAGATCTTCCGCTTCCGCCGTCGCGGGCGCGGCGGCAAGGGCGAGGTTGTCGGGGACTACGAGGCCACCGGCGTGCGGCCGAAATTCATCGAGGTGCTGAACATGCGCGGCATCGATCTGCCCCTGGACATCTTCGCGCCCGGCCGGGTGTCGGTCTGACCATGCAGGACCTCATCCTCCCCATCACCCTGGTCTTCGCCTTCGTGGCGACCGTGCTGGCCATTCAGGCTGGGGCCTCGATCCTGTTCGCCTCGAGGGCGCGCCGTCAGCGCGTGAACCGGCGGCTGACCTTGCTGGAGTCGGGTATTCCGGCCAAGCAGGTCTACGAGAGCCTGGTGCGCCGGCAGTCGACCTCCGGGCTGGGCGGCATCGGCGGACGGCTCTTCGACCGCGCGGGCCTGTATCTGAGCCAGGCGGGCCTTACGGTCAGCCCGATGCGGCTGCTGGCCTACGCCGGCGGCGCGGTGGGCGTGCTCTGGCTGCTCTCGACCTTCGTGCTCGGCGCGCGCAGCCTGCAGGACACGCTGACCGCCCTGGTCGCCGCGACCGTGCTGGTGTCGGCGGTGGTGTGGGTCTGGGTGTCGCGCCAGCACGCCCAGCGCAAGAAGCTTCTGGAGGAACAGCTTCCCCTGGCCCTCGACATCATCATCCGCGCCATCCGCGCCGGCCACCCGGTCGTGTCGGCCGTGCACCTGGTCACCCAGGAGATGGGCGACCCGATCGGTTCCGAGTTCGGGCTCATCGTGGACGAGACCACCTACGGGTTCGAATTCCGCGAGGCCCTGGCCAACTTCGCCCGCCGGACGGGTTCGGAGGACGCCCACTTCTTCGCCGTTAGCGTCGGCATCCAGTCCGAGACCGGAGGCAATCTCGCCGAGATCCTCGCCAACCTGACCAATGTCATCCGCGGCCGCATCACGCTGGGCAAGCGCGTCCAGGCCTTGGCCAGCGAAGGCCGGATGTCTGCGGTGGTGCTCAGCCTGCTGCCGCTGTTCCTGATCTCGTTCGTCGGCCTGACCCAGCCGGCCTTCTACACGTCCAAGTTCGCCGACCCGATCTTCTGGCCTGTCGTGACCCTGACCCTGATCCTCTACGCGATCGGCCAGGTCGTCATGCACCGCATCGTCAACTTCAAGTACTAGGGGGCAGCCATGGCGAACATCACGGAACTCCTCGTGCTGATCGGCGTCTTCCTCGCCGCCGTCGCCTCGTCCTATTGGCTGCTCTATCGGCTGGAATCGACGTTCCTGGTCAATCGCCGACTGCGCAAGGCGCCCGGCGGCGCCAGCGCCGGACACACGTCGTCGGTGATCAAGGACAACCGGGTCTCGAACCGGCTTCTGGCGTGGGTCCAGTCTTCCACCTCCCTGAACAACGACGTCGATCGCCGCAAGATGAGCGACCTGCTCTTCCGCGCCGGGTTCGAGAGCCCGTCCGCGCCGGTGTGGTTCTTCATCGCCCGCTTCGGCCTGGGCATTGGCTTGCCGATGCTGTTCCTGGTCGGCCAGATGCTGAGCGCCGCGCCCTACGGCACGACCAAGATGGCGATCTTCGCCGTGGTCCTGTGCGGCGCGGGCCTCATCGCACCCCGGGCCATCGTGGACCGGATGGCGGAGTCGCGCCGGGAGCAGCTGCAGCAGCAGTTCCCGGACGCCCTGGACCTGATGGTGGTCTGCATCGAGGCTGGCCTCGGCATGGAGGCGGCCTTCGTGCGGGTCGGCCAGGAGGTGACGGAGTCGCATCCTCGCATCGCCCGGGAGTTCGGCGTCCTGTCGCAGGAGCTCAGGGCCGGGCGCACCCGGGTCGAGGCGCTGCGGAGCCTGGGCGAGCGGACCGACGTGCCGGCGATCCGCTCCTTCTCCGCCCTGTTGATCCAGACCGATTCCCTGGGGACCAGCGTCGGCCAGACCATGCGCACCTATTCCCAGGAGATGCGCCAGGATCGCCTGCTGAAGGCCGAGGAGAAGGCCATGCGCATCCCCGTGCTGATGACCATCCCGCTGGTCGCCTGCATTCTCCCGGTGGTGGTCACCGCCCTGCTGCTTCCGGGAATGATCGATATGGTTCGCGAAGGGCTGCCGGCCTTGAGGGGGACGGGTTGATGTCCAGGAAACTTGCACGCGCCATCGCGCTCGCCGCGCCGCTGCTGGCCTTGACGCTGGGCGGCTGCGCGACGGTCGGAAACCTCATGAGCCGGCTGTCCGGCCACAAGCCGGTCCCGCAGCTCCAGGCCCGCGCCGCGCCGACTGGAGCCTCCGAAGTTCCGACGACCTTGCCGGCCGACCGCCTGTACGGCGCCGCGGCCCGGAGCATCCGGGAGCGAGACTATGCCGGGGCGCTGGACATCCTTCAGGTCGCACGGGAACGCACGCCGGAAGACGCGCGCATCCTGAACGCCATGGGCGTGGTCTATGACAAGCTTGGCCGCTTCGACCTGAGCGAGCGCTACTACGCCCAGGCCGCGCGCGTCGAGCCGGACTCGCCGATCATCGCCGCGAACCTTCGCTATTCGTCCATGCTCCAGGCGGCTCAGCGGAACCCGGCGCCTTTGCTTGCCCAATCCACGCCACCGGCGCCGACGCGCCTGGCCGATCTTGCCCGGACGGGCGAGACCCGGGCCGTGCCCGCGACGCCGCCGCTGATCCGGCGCGTCATCCCCGTGGGCGTGGTCCACCGCGCGACCCCCGCCCTCGCCGGCGGGCGGCTGACCCTGGTGAATGCCGGCGGCCGCACCCTGACCCCGACCCGTCTCTACCTCGCCGGCGCCGGCTGGACGCTGACCCAGGCGGACCAGGCCGCGGCGCCGCAGGATCGCTCCGAGATCCGGTACGACGCGCAGATCGAACCGGTGGCCCGGGCGCTGGCACGAACCTTGCCGTTCAAGGTGGCAATGGCGGCCTGCGCCTCGGCCTGCCCGTTCCAGCTGGTGCTGGGTCGGGACGCGCCGGCGGCGCTGGCGCTCAAGGGAGGACGTTCGTGATGACAGGCTACAGGTCGAGTGCAAGGCTCGCGGCCCTGGCGTTCGCGGCCCTGGCCGTGGCGTCCGTCGGGACGCCGGCCGCAGCCGGCTTCTTCAAGCCGGGCAAGGCCGCCCAGGCGACCGCCAACCTGGACATCGCCACCAGCGAGTTCGATCGCGCCATGCAGGAACAGCGCCTCGTGGACGCCGGCCGGGTTCTCGACGGAGCCCTGGTCGTCGCGCCGACCGATCCGCGACTGATGTTGCGATCTGGCGAACTGCACCTGGCGCGAGGACGATTCGAAGAGGCCGCCCGCAGCTTCGCGCTGGCGGAAGCCGCGCCGACGCTGAACGCCCAGGCGCTGCAGGGCCGCGGCGTCGCCCTGGCCCAACTCGGCCGTTCTGACGAGGCCATCGCCACCTTGCGCCGCGCGGTCGCCGCCGACCCTGCCCTCTGGCGCGCCTGGAACGCGCTGGGCGTCGAGAGCGACCGCCGCCGGGACTGGACGACCGCGGAAGCCGCCTATGCGAAGGCCATCGCCACGCCGTCGGTGGACGAGATCGTCTACAACAACCGCGGCTATTCGCGCCTGCTGCAAGGCCGCTATTCGGACGCCTCGGCCGATTTCGTCGCCGCCCTGGATCGCGACCCGACCCTCACCGCCGCCCGGATGAATCTGAGACTCTCACTGGCGCTGCAGGGCGACTACGCCCGTGCGACGGCGGTGGGCGACAAGGACCAGAAGGCCGGCGTGCTCAACAACGCCGGGTTCGCCGCCGTGCTGCGGGGCGACCTGGACGACGCCCAGCGCCTGTTCGAACAGGCCATCGACAATCGCGGCAGCACCTATGGCCGCGCCTATCACAACCTGGAACTGGTCAAGGCTATGAAGGCCGGCCAGCCGGATATCGCGACGATTCCCGCCAAGCCATGATCGCAGAGGTCCTGCCCTGGGTGACGCCAGCCGTGTTCGCGGCCATGCTGGCGATCGCCGCGATTATGGACATCCTGCATCGACGGATTCCGAACTGGACGGTCGCCGTCCTGATCGTCACCTATCTCGCGGCGGTCGCCGCGGGGCTCGCGCCCTCCCCGCTGCTCTCGGGGCTTGGCGCGGCAGCCATCACCTTCGCCGTCACCTACCTACTCTACCATTTCAACATCTTTGGAGCCGGCGACGCCAAGCTGTTTTCGGCGGCGGCCCTGTTCGCCGGCCTGGCGAACCTGGGGACCCTGGCCCTCCTCACCGTGCTGTTCGGCGGCGCGATCGCCTTGGGCTTCCTGCTCCTGCGGCCGGACCGGGCCATGCGCGCCCTGACCACACGGGGCCGGACTTCCGGCGAAAAGTCGGGCATCCCCTACGGCGTGGCCATCGCGCTGGGCGCCATCACGACGGGGGTCGTCACCCCCGGATTCCTTCCGCCGCTGGGCTAGTCCGGGAAGCAGGCCGTCGCGTTGAGCGGCACCGCCAGGGTCATAAGGCCCGTGCGCAGCGAGAAGAATCCCGCGCCGCTCACCTGATACCCGCATGCCACCGCTGCCGCAGGGCTGGTGAAGGTCAAACTCGCCAGGCCGGGGCCGCTATAGCGCGTCGCGGCGTAGGCTTCCGTCGTCGTCTTGTTCGTGCAGACCAAGGTCTTGACCGCCCGGCATCGCGCGGCGTCCTGCACGGCGAAATGCAGACTCGACGCGGCTTGCAGCATGAAGGTCAGGTAGATGGTGCCGATAGTCAGCAGGAGCAGGAGCGGCAGGACCAGCACGAACTCCGCAGCGCTTGAGCCGCTCTGGTCTGCAAAGAATTCCCTGGCGCGGCGCAAGATCATGCTCAGCCCAACCGCATCCAGGCCGTGCGGACAATCGGGGTCGGCAGCAGGCTGACGATCGACACCCCCGAGAACACCGGCGAATAGCTGTAACTGACCGCCACCTGGATATAGTCGCCGGCCGTACCGGCCGGATAGCCGGCCGCCGCGCAACTCTGACCATAGGTTCCCACCGGTTGCAGCACCTCTGTCGCGTCGGGGCAGTAGGCCCCTTCCGTGGGCGAGCCCGTCACCAGGGTCACATTCGCGCCCAGCGAGGTGCTCTGGATCGCCGTGGAGATGGCGTTGGTCATGGTGGCGCCGCACGCCGTGCCCTTCGGCTGGCCGGCCAGCGCCGAGCAGGCATCCCACGCCGCCTGGGCGCCGACCTGGGCCGCCTCCTCGACCTGCATCTTCTGGAAGGTGTAGAAGCCCAGGTCCACGACATTGAGGACCGGCACGACCAAGACCCCGGCCCAGAGCGCGATTTCCAGGGCCGCCGCGCCGCGCTCGTTGGCGAGAAAACCTTTCCGACGCTTGGGGATGGGAAAGCTGGGAACGGTCATTGGATGAGACTGGGACCGGCTCCTGACCCGGGCGGGCCCTGCAGGGTTAGGTTCGCGCGATCGCACTGGCTGGTCGGCGCGCTGAAGATGCCGCCCGTTCCGCGGATATCGATGGTCCAGGCCACGATCGCCATGCAGTTGTCGCCGCCGGTCTTATGGTCGATGGCGCCCTTGATGATGATATTGGCCTTGGGCATGTAGAGCAGGCCCGTGACCTTGTAGATGGGCGCGTTGCCGGCGTCGCTGACGTCCAGGCCGGAATGCGCCGTCAAGGCCGGATCCTGATAGATCGCCACCCCGGCCCACACGCCGGTCGTCGGCGCGGCGAAGTCCATCGTGCCGTTGCCCGTGAAGACATGCGATTGGCCATCACCCGGCGACCCGGTGAAGATGATCGTGAGATGCCCCGTGCCGGTGGTGCTCAGGGTGAAGTTGTTGAGATTGAGCTGCCCTTGCGAAATCGTCATGACGACGTCGCTGGTGACCGTGACGTTTCCGGTCAGCGTCACGTCTCCGCAGCGGGAATAGTTGGCGCTGAGTGGTCCCGTCAGGGTGTGCGACCCGCGAACCCCGCACGGGTTCACGATGTTCGAAGCCAGCGGCGCATAGATGTCCGCCGGCGGTGCGCCGACGATCTCGTTCGAACCGCAGTTGTCGTTCGACTTGCCCGCCATGGTGACATAGGCGTGGCCCACCGTGTCTCCGGAGTTGCCGTTGCAGCTCGCCCCGCCGGCGGAAGCGATGTCGCAGCCGGTAAGGTCGAGGCTGGGCGCGCCCTTGAATTGCAGGGCGTCGGCGGCTGGATTGAACGTGGTCAGGCAGTACGTACCCTTGCTGCCGGCTCGGGCGATGGCGGTCGAGATCACGGTCTTGGCGCGTCCGGCGCCCATGGCCACATCGCCATTGTACCCGACCAGCCGGGCCAGGCGGATCGGGATGTCCCGCGTGATCGTCACTTGGTAGCAGTTGCCGGTCCAGGGCGCCGGACAGGTCGGATAGGTGGCCACAACGCTGACATTGTTGGTCCCGGTCGTGTAGCCGTAGCGGCTCGCCACGCCCCTGGCCTCTTCGGAATAGGTCGGCGGCGGGCTGGTGCTGGGTCCGGTGTTGTTGGTGGCCGCGGCCAGGGCGGCGGAGTCGGCCGCGTGCTGCATGGAACGCTGCGCCAGGAACCAGGTCGAGGTCTCGCTGGCCACGGCGAAGCCGCCGACGATGGCCGGCAGCAGGATCGCGATGATCGGGGTGACGTTGCCCTGCGTCGAACCCATCAGCCGGACAAGGCCCCGCTTCAAGGTTCGGCCGACCGTCCTTGAGAATTCGCCGCCGCCAGCCAATGCACCACCCCCGCCTACAAGCTTCCGTCAGTCATCCAATCCCATCGACAATATACCTTCATCTCCCGGTAGACATCAATGCTGGCGACCGAATACCGGGAGATCGTCGTGAAGAATCAAGTGGTGGTTGAAAACCCGTTCCCCCTTGGGGTTGGTGGATCGATTTCTGTACTGGCCGGTCTGTGTTAAGCTTGTTCACTTCGCGGTGACGCGCTGGCATTAGGTATAGTTAAGATATAGACTCCTCGGGAGTTGGCTGGGGCGTGGGATTGCGGCGACATCACGCCGTCATCCTCGACCATCTGACGGCGAACGGAGGCCAGGTCCGATGATCAAGGTGCGGGAGGGCGTCCTGCTTGCCATGATGGGCATGCTCGCCTGGTATGCGCTTCTGCTCGCGCCCGAACGGCGCATCGCCCTGGATCAGCGGATATATGAGGTCGCGCAGCAGGGCGGCGAGGCGGCCGCGACGGGTCTGGAGACCATCCGATACGTCATAGCGCGGCGCTCCTGACCTTGCCGGCAGGCGCCTCGCCAAGGGCCGTGGCCGCGATCAGGCCAAGCAGTCCGACCACCAGCAGTGGCATGAGATTGAACCCCAGGGTGATGGCCGCCGGACGGCAGATCACCGGCGTCACGTAGATCGTCAGCAGCAGCAGCTTCCCCCAAGGGCCAAAGCCTGACTCCATTCCGCGCCGCGCCAGCCAGCAGAGCGGGACGATGAGCAGGACGAAGTCGTAGTCGAGCACATAGGGCGTGGCCAGGAGCGACCCCGTCGCCAGGGCGGCCAGCCTGGTGAGCGCGTCGGCGCCGGACCGCCAGACCCACGCCACCGCCCCGGCCGCGGCGAGGCTCAGCAGCCCTTGAGAACCGATCGCCGCCCAGGCCGGAGCGCCGATCTGGCGCAGGGCGCCGTACAGGCTCTGGACCTTTGCCCAGCCCAACGGGGATCCCTCTTGCAGCAGGCCGAGGCTGGTCGAACCGGCGCCCATGAATGCGGCGTAGGTCTCCGGTCCGAAGGCGACCAGCGCCAGAAGCAGCAGGGCGAGGCTGGACAGCGCCGCGCCCAGCAGGGTTCGCCAGAATCCGCCCGCGATCAGGGCGAGCGGAATGAGCAGCCCGAGCTGCGGCTTGAAGATCAGGCACCCGAAGACCAGGCCGGCGACGAACGGGCGGCGCGCCATGAGCAGTCCGGCCGCCACGAACAGGCCCGTGAACAGCGCCGCCGTCTGACCCTGGACCGCGTTGACGTAGAGCGCGGGAAACACCGCGATGGGCCAGGCGCCGGCGCGCAGCAGACGCCGGGCGGCCCCGAGATAGACCGCGTAGGTCGCCGCCACCCACGTCGGGTAGGCGACCGCGAAGGGGATCAAGGCCAGCGGCGCGACGAGGGCGAGAAACGGCGGCGGATACAGGAACGGAAGGTAGCGGCCATGGCTCTGGAAGGCCTCGGCCTGGAAGGCGATCTGGGCGGCGGCGTCATAGGCGCTCGCGGGATCGCGCCAGAACAGCGACCCGGCGCTCCAGAAGCTCATGAAGTCGACGTTCGGGCGGCCGCCCGGCTGCGTTCCGATGGCGTAGAGATATGGAATGATCAAAAGCGGGACATAGGCCAGCGCCAGGATCTTGGCGTATCCGACCGCGCGGTCCCGATCGAGCCAGCGGGCGTGGCGAACGAAATCCAGGCTCATCGCCGACCCTCCCCGCGAAACCGCGCGCCCGTCGCGGCGGCCTGCCCAGTTCAGCCTAGCAGGTCTTTCGGTCGCCGCCGCCACCCCCGACCTGGCGAGGAAGACGAGTCTTGGCGGATCAACCACAAGACCAACGCCCCGGTCGTCAAGTCATCGGCATGGCGGATGAAGCATCTCCAGTCACGACGCCGGTTCCGGTCCTTGGCGCCATCCGTATTCGCTCGCGGCATCCCCCATATGGGACTTGCGGGGTTAAGGGAGGTTAAGGCTCCCTTAAGGCAAGCTGGCCATGGGGCCCGGCGCGGGGGGCGCGAGCTGCTTCCCGGCAACCTGTCTGGGGGTTCGACTATGAAATTGCTTATCAAGGGCGCGCTCGCCGCGCTGCTGCTGACCGGAGCCGCGACCTCGGCCTCGGCGCAGGCGACCGCCACGGCCAACGCCAACGGCTCGGTGACCATCTTCCGGCCGATCACGGTCGCCAAGAACGCCGACCTGAAGTTCGGAAACATCGTGAAGCCGGGCGGCGGCACGGGCACGGCCAGCGTGGCCGCAGACTCCGGCGGCGCGCTCACGGTCGGCGGCGGCGTGGTCGACCTCGCGAGCGGCGACGCGTCGTCTGCGGCGAAGTTCACGGTCGCCGGCGAAGGCGGCCAGGCCTTCACCCTGGCGGTGGCCGACAGCTTCGTGATCACTAATACAGTCGACAACATCACCGTGACGACCAGCCAGGACGTGGCCGACGGCACGCAAAGCCTCAGCGGCGCGCTGGGCGACGGATCCGACGGGACCAAGGAAGTCCATGTGGGCGGCTCGATCTCGGTGCCCAGCTCCATCTCGACCGGCCTGTTCACCGGCTCCTTCAGCGTCACGGCTACCTACAACTAGTTCAGCTTTTTCCGGTCCCCCGCGGACGTCCCGCACGGCGCAAGCCATGCGGGACGAAGCCGGGGCGGCTTCATCTTGTGGAAATCCGGCGCGGCCATAGTGAGTCCTCTGGTCGCGGGGGCGCCGATGAATATCGTACCAGTGCAATTCGCGCGGCTCGCAGCCGCCTTGTTCGCGGCGCTGCTCCTGGCGCCTGGGACGGCGTCGGCCCAGGTCGGCGCGGACCTCAACATCTCGCCCAAGCGCGTGGTCTTCGACCCCAACGGGCGCAGCGCCAGCGTCTATGTCTTCAACCAGGGCGACGCGCCGGCGACCTATAGCGTCGCGCTGGTCGATCGGGTCATGCTGGACACCGGCGAGATCATCGCCATCGACGACGCCCAGAAGGATCCAGCCAAGGCCGCGACCGCCGCGATGGTCAAGTCGGCCAAGTCCCTGATCACCTTCACCCCGCGCCGGGTCACCCTGGCGCCCAAGACCAGCCAGCTCGTGCGCCTGCGGGTGCTGCGTCCTGGCGACCTGGCCGCGGGCGAATACCGCACCCATCTGACGGTCACCGCCATTCCGCCCGAGGACACCGGCGTCACCGCCGAACAGGCGGCCGCCGGCCTGCAGCCGGGCGAGATGACCGTCCGCGTTGTGGCGCTGTTCAGTCTCAGCATCCCGCTGATTGTCCGCCACGGACCGGAAGATGTCCGCGGCGGCGTCGAGAACCTCGCCTACGAGATCCGCGACATGGACGGCCCAGACGGCGGCACGGCGCGCAAGACCGGCTTCGTCAGCCTCGACCTCACCCGCCTCGGCGCCAGCTCGCTCTATGGCGACGTGGAAATCCGCGGCGGCCCCAAGAACGAGATCATCGGCGGGATGCGCGGCATCGGCGTCTATCCCGAGATCGCGCGCCGACGTGTAACCCTGCAACTGCAGACCCTGCCGAACCACGGCGACGTCCTGACGGTGAACCTGAAAGATGACGAGGCCCGGCCGGGCGCGCCGATCGCGACGGGTCGTCTGACGGTCCCATGACTGCCCGCCTGCGGCTGGCCGCGCTGGCGCTGGCCGCGGCCTTCGCGGCAAGCTCACTCCACGCCGAGCCCATTGTCGCCCTCGACGCCGCGGGCGCCTCGGCGCCCAGCGCGCCGTTCACGGCCGAGGACTTGGTGCTGCTGGAGGTCCGCGCCGGCGACTACGTCCTGACCGACGCCCTTGACGGCTATGCCGCTCGCTCCGGCGTGTTCGTGCCGCTGGGTCAGCTCTCACGGCTGCTCGACCTCGCCATCGTGGTCTCGCCGCCGGACCGGCGGGCGGAGGGCTGGGCCCTATCGCCCGACAAGCGCGTCCAGCTCGATCTGGCCGCCGAGACCGCCAGCGCCGGGGGCGAGACCTTCCGCGTGGACGCCGCCCAGGCGGTGCTGCTGGGCGACGAGATCTATGTGCGCACCGACCTGCTGGAGCGCCTGCTGCCGCTGAAGGCCAAGGCCGACATCCCCAGCCTGTCGCTCACCCTCGTCCCTCTGACGCCCCTGCCCTTCCAGGAACGGCTGGCGCGGGAGAGCAAGCGGAAGGGCCTGGACGGTTCGCGCACCATCGAGGCGGTGCTGGATGTCGCCACACCCTATGAGCTGTTCACACCGCCGTCGGCCGACCTGAACCTGAATGTCGAGATGGCCGGCAATGCGCCTGACCCGACGACCCAGTACCAGCTGCGCCTGGCGGGCGACCTCTTCTATGCCGGCGCCCAGCTGTATGCCGGCTCCGACAGCCGCGGCGAGCTCTCCGACGTCCGCATGGTGCTGGAGCGCAAGGACCCCGAGGGCGGGATCGGCCCGTTGCACCTCACCCGCGCCGGCGCCGGCGACGTCTTCACCCCCGCCCTGGCCATCGGAGCGCGGGGGGCGGGGGGGCGGGGCGTCTATATGACCTCCGAGCCACTGGAGCAGCCGAGCGTGCTGGGCCGCATCGACGTGCGCGGCGAGCTCGAACTGGGCTGGGATGTGGAGCTCTATCTCAACGAACTGCTCCAGGGCTCGCAGGCCACGCCGGTCGGCGGACGCTACGAGTTTCCCGAAGTGCCCCTGTCCTACGGGCTGAACACCCTGCGCCTGGTCTTCTACGGTCCACGCGGCGAGCGGCGCGAAGAGGTGCGGCGGCTGAACTTCGGCGGCGGCCTCCTGCCCAAGGGCCGAGCGGTGTTCCGCTTCGGCGCCGTCGAGGAGGGCGTCAACCTCATCAAGGTCGGCGACGGAGCGATGCTCTCCGGCGGCGGTCTTGCCGGCCAGGGGCAGTGGCGAGTGCTGGCCGGGTTCGACTACGGCCTGGCGACCAACCTCTCACTATCGACCGGCTACGCCCGCTACACGCCGGCCCCTGACGACACGCGCCAGTTGTTGACGACCGGCGTGCGGACCAGCGTGGCTGGCGTCGCGCTGATCGCGGACGGGGCCGTCGACGGCGAGGGCGGAGCGGCCGTGGCCATCACCGGCCTGGGCCGGGCGCGCGGGGTATCCTACAGCCTGCGTCACGCCGAATACGGCGGGGGCTTCGTCGACGAGACCCAGTCGCGCGGCTCAGACGTGTCCCGCCCCCTCGCCCGGTCGAGCGAGCTGCGGCTGGACGGTCAGGCGCGCCTGCCGCTGCTGAATCGAGACGCGCCCGCCTCGCTCAGCCTGCGCCGCGACCAGTTGGCGAACGGCGACACCTTCCTGCAGGCCGCGGCGCGGGCCTCGACGACGGTGGACGGCTTCGTGGTGGCGACCAACCTCGCCTATACGCGCGACGACCAGGCCGGCCGGGGCGCCAGCGATCGCCTGACCGGCGGTATGGACGCCTCCGGCGTCGTGGCCGACGTCTGGCGGGTCCGGGTCGGGGTCGACGCGGACCTGGCGCCCGAACTGCAGGCGCGGACCGCCGTGCTCACCCTGGACCGGGAGTTCGGGCAGAACCGCTCGCTGCGGTTGGGGCTGTCCCATGCGTTCGGCGACGACCCCAGCACAGGATTCCAGGCTGCGGCCACCTGGCGGTTGTCGATGGCCGACGTCACGGTGGGCGGCGGCTACGACACGGGCACGGACGAGTGGCGGATTGGATTCCAGCTCAGCACCGGCCTTTTGTTCGATCCCCTTCAGCGGCGCTACAGGCCCGCCCGCCCCGGCGCCGCCGCCGGCGGCAACGTCGCCCTGCTGGCCTTCGTGGACGAAAACGGCGACGGCGTCGCCCAGCCGGGCGAGCGGCGGATGCCAGGCTTGAAGGTGAGCGGCGGCTATCGCGAGGAGGAGGCCGACGCTCTTGGGCGGCTGGTGATCGCGGCCCTGGGAGACGGGGCATATGTGCGCCTGCGGGTCGACCCGGAGTCCGTCGACGACGCCTTCATGTCCCTGCCGCCGACGACCATCCAGTTCACGCCGCGGCCCGGCCGCGTAGCGGTGGTCGAATACGGCATGCGCACCACCAGCGAGGTCGAGCTTCGCATGTTGCTGCGAGACGCGGCCGGCGGGAGCCGGGGCCTATCGGCCCTCGGCGTCCAGCTCGTCGACGCCCAGGGCACAGTGGTCGCCGAAGGCCGCACCGAATACGACGGCGCTCTCATCCTGGAAGGCCTGCCGGCCGGCGCCTATGAGGTACGGCTGGATCCGCAGCAGAGCGCCCGCCTGCGCATGTCGCTGGAGGAGCCCGTGACGGTGCAGGTTGGAGCCGGCGGCGGCTTCCTCGGAACGGTTCGCGCGTATATTAAGATAAATTAGGATCTATTATAGAACATTAGTAAGAATATTCGCGCGTTCGGCATTTGTTTTCGCAGTTGCGAAGTAAGTATTCGCTTATGAAGAGAATTCAAAATATTAGCGTATATCCGCGTGATAGCGTCCGATTGCCTAATGGGGGTGAGGGGTCGGGACGTGGTTCTTCGTGTGAAATCTCTGCGTTGGCTAGTCGCCGTCGATGGGCGGACCGTCGCCAACCTGTCGCCGGATCCGGCGCGTCGCGACATCGCCGGCGCTCCGATCGGCCGGGTGCTGCACCTGACCTGCCGCGACACCGCCACACATCTCGACTTGGCGATCGCCCGGGCGGCGCGCGACGGGGTCGGCGGGCTGGTCATGGCCCGCGAGGCCAATCACCAGATCGGCCTGCTGCTCAGCGTCAGACCGGCCCGGGAGCGCGGTTATGCGGTGGTGGAGGCGACGGACCTCGACGCGCCGCCGGAAATGCTGGACTGGGCCGAGCTTGCCGAACTGTTCGGCATCTCGCGGGCCGAAGCCGAGATCGCCATCGGACTGCACGAGGGGGCCGACTTGGCGCTGATCGCCGAACAGCGTGGCGTACAGCTCGACACCGTGCGCAACCAGGTAAAGAGCCTGCTGCGGAAACTGGGCCTGGCCAGCCAGAAGCACCTGACTGCAACGCTTGTTCGCGTCGCCCTCGCCGGTCCGCCCCGGACGCCCCGTACCCCAGGTGGGGAATTGCGGATCGCCAGTTGAGGTCCGACAGTGCGTGTAATTGGGAGGGTGTGATGCGGCGGCGCTGGGCGGCAGGTTTGATCGCAGGGCTCTGCATGGTCGCGGGCGGCGCGTCGGCCGCTGAATCACTGGCGCTTAGCGTTACCCCGGGAGGCGCTCCGGCCCTCGGGAGAGTCTATCGCGCCGGCGCCAGCACGGCTTTCACTATCGGTACAAACGGCACCGTTTCACAGATTGGCCCTGCTCTTCGTTTTCCGGCCACAGGGGTTACAACCCCGACGATATCGATCACCTGCAACGGAAACGGCCACTGCAATAATCGGCCGATCACCTTTACGATTACATCGACGGGGACAGCTCCGGCCAAGTTCACCAAGTTTTCGGTAGCATGCATTCTAGGTTGCAGCGGGATTACCCTCTCGCCAGTCTCACCTAACGGCGCGTCTCCGCTTGTCTTCACCCTTTCGGGAATGAATGGAAACAATGTGAGATTTAGCCTTGGCGGCGAAGTGACCGTAGATGCGCTCGCCGCATCGGGCCTCAAGACATTGCCCTTCACAGTTCACGCAAACCTTCCATGAGGCGGCAAATCCTTCAGCGGTTGTGCAAGACACCTCGTTGGGCGCCGCTCATGGCCCTCGCGCTGCTGGCGCCCACCCCCACCCCAGCCCAGGTCTCCGTCACCCGTTCCGCCAACGGCTCCGTGACCATTTTCCGGCCGCTTTCGGTCGGTGGGACGGGCGGGCTCAACTTCGGGCGGCTACACAACCAGGGCCCCAAGGGGCCGGTCGGGACGGTCACGGTGACTTCGGCGTCGCCGGCGGCGCGGAGCTCGACCGGGTCAGGCATGCAGCTCCTGCCTGGGACCAGTCCGGCTCCGGTCATCCGCAACCTGACGGGTGAGCCAAGCCGCGCCTATCATGTGGGGCTGCCGGCCTCGGTCACCGCCACGCCCGGCGGGTTGCTGGTCAACCAGTTCACCGTCTGGAGCCAGAACTCCGGCAACATCAGCGTCAGCCGCCTGGGCCAGCTCAACGCCTCGGGCCAGGACACGGTGCGAGTCGGCGCGACCCTCACCGTACCGCCGGGGACCGGGAACAATGTCTTCACCGCCAACGTGCCCGTCACCCTCACCTACGACTAGGCGCGAATCCTAGCGGCGACGGTCGTCGGATCGCCGCTGCGCGGTTCTGAACGCAAGATAGAGCCCGAACACGCCGCCCGCGATGAGCAGGGGTCCGACTATGGCCAGGACAATGTTCAAGTGACTGCCCCCTGCTGGCGCCCCGCCGGCCAGCTTGGCTTGACCGCCGGGGCTTTGGTGACTTTGACCTTCCAAAAGATAGTAGCGACAATGATCGAAGCTAGACCCCGGGCGCAGGGGTAGGAGATAGGCCATGCGGCTTCGATCACGTGGCCCGGCGACCGGGGCTCGGCTCCGCGCGGGACATCTCACCCGGGTGAGGGTCCTGCGCCGGGCCCTGCCGACCACAGCGGCGGTCCTCTGCGCGCTTTGCGCGGCCCAGATCGCCATGAGCGGCGTCGCCGCGCCGAGCCGGCCCCAGACGAGCGATGTCGACACCATGGTCAAGCCCCGATTCGCGGGGCGGGGCCCCAGCGGGGAGAGCTTCATCATCACCGGAAGTGAGGGCCGCCGCGCCGACCCGACCACCGCCCGCATCGAGATCGTCGACCCGGTCCTGGTCCTGCGGGACGAGGCGGACAGGACCAAGCGCATGACCGCCCGGGCCGGGGTGTTCGACGAGACCGCCCACGTCCTGGTCCTGACCGGCGACGTCAGGATGGACAACGGCGGCGGCGGTCGCTTCGCCGCCGACCAGGCGCGCATCGACACCCGGACCGGCGCGGTCAGTGGCCAGAGCGGCCTGCGGATCGAGAGCGGCGCCGGCGTCGTCCAGGGCGGGTCGTACGAGGCCGACCAAGAGGGCGATCGCTTGATCCTCAAGGGCGGCGTTCGCGGCCGGCTGACGCCGAACAACTAGAAACAAGCGTTGCGGCGGCCCCCGGACTGGGCCAATGCGCAGATCACATGACCTCGCCCGCCCCGCCCCGTCGGATCTGCTTCCTCTACATCGCGCAGATCCATCAGATCCTGCACAGCCTGCCGATAGCCGTCGAGCTGGCCAGGGGCTGGCCTCAGTTCGAGGTCGACCTGGCCGCCACCTCGCAGGCGCATCTGGACTATATCGACCGCGCCCTGGAGCGGCTGGGCGGCGCGCCGGTGCGTGGCCGACTTCTCGGCCCGAAATGGCTCCGGGAATTTCGCCTGCGCGGCGCCTCGACCCCGCCCAAGGCGGCCATGCTCGTCGCCAACCTGCGGACCTTCGCGGCCTATGACGCCCTGGTCACGCCGGAACGCACCACCGCACTGGTCCGCCAGCTGGGGGTGACCAAGCCACGCCTGATCTACACCCAGCACGGGGCCGGCGATCGCGGCGGCCCCTTCGAGCCACGGCTGGGTCAGTTCGACCTGGTCATGGCCGCGGGCCCCAAGCAGCGCGACCGCATGGTCGACTCCGGCCTCGTGCGGGCGGAAAACTGCGCCATGGTCGGCTATCCGAAGTTCGATATCGTCGAGGCCCTGGCGCCCACGCCCGCGCGGCCCTTCGCCGACGACCGGCCGATCGTCCTCTACAATCCGCATTTCGATCCGCGGCTCAGCTCCTGGCCCCGCTGGGGCGCCCAGGTGCTGGAAAATCTGGCCGCCGATGGCCGGTTCAACGTGATCTTCGCCCCGCATGTGCGGCTGTTCGATCCGGCCACGGCCGCGGACCTGGCGGCCATCGAACCGTTCCGCAGCCACCCCCGGATCCACATCGACCTGGGCGGGCCGTCGGCCATCGACATGACCTGGACCCGCGTCGCCGACCTCTATCTGGGCGACGTCAGCAGCCAGATCTACGAGTTCCTGCGCTCCCCGCGCCCGGCCGCCTTCCTGAACGCCCACGGCGTCGCCTGGGCGGGCGACGAAAGCTATCGGCATTGGCGCTACGGCCCGGTGATCGAACGACTGGACGGTCTGGCCGACGCCCTGGACGCCGCGCGGAAGACACACGGCGCCTATCTCGCCGAACAGCAGGCCGGCTTCGCCGAGAGCTTCGACCTTCAGCCCCGCTCGTCCTCCCTGCGCGCCGCCGAGGCGATCGCCGCTCGGCTGGAGGCGGGATGACGCAGGCGGCGAGCCACGAGGGCCTGCTGGGCCGGGTCATGGCGAACGCCGGCCTGCTGCTGGGCGGGCGCGCGGTCAATGCAGCGCTCAGCCTGGCCTATATGGCGCTGGCCGCCCGGAGCTTGGGCCTTTCGGAGTTCGGCGTCCTGGTGCTGATCAACACCTTCGCCCAGTTCGTCGCCGACATCGCCCGGTTCCAGACCTGGCAGACGGTGCTGCAGTTCGGCGCCGCCCCCTTGGCCGAGGATCGCGGCGCCGACTTCCAGCGCGTGGTGCGCTTCGGCCTCCTCCTCGACCTCATCGGCGCGGCGGCGGGTGCGATCCTGGGCGTCGCCGGAGCCTTCTTGCTGGGACCGCATGTGGGACTGCCCAGGGAGGCGGCCGGTCCGGCGGCGCTCTACGCCCTGACCATCGTCTTCATGGTCCCGACCAGCCAGATCGGGCTGCTGCGGCTGTTCGACCGGTTCGGCCTGCTGTCGGCCCAGGCGGCGATCGGCTCGGCGGTGCGCCTGGCTGGCGGCCTGGTCGGCATCGTGATCGGCGCCCCGGTGGCCTTCTTCCTGATTGTCTGGGCCGCCGGAACCCTGGCGGGCTTCCTCTATGTGTCCTTCGCCGCGTTGGCCGAGATGCGCCGCCGCGGCCTTCTGGTGGACCTGCTGCGGTCTGAGTCTCCCAGCGCGCCGATCCCCGGCGGCTGGCGGTTCGCCTGGGCGGCCAACGCCAGCGGCAGCCTGGAGGTGGCCTTCACCCATGCGGCGACCCTGGTGGTCGGCGCCCTGCTCGGCGCCGCCGACGCCGGCCTGTGGCGCATCGCCCGCCAGATCGCCGACGCCCTGGCCAAGCCCGCCCGGCTGCTGATCCCCGCCCTCTATCCCGAGCTCGCCAAGCTGCGTGCCAGCGGCAGCCATGCCGGCATGCGCGCCCTGGCCCTACGCGTGGGGCTGGTCGGGGGCGGCGGCGCGACCTTGCTCCTGCTGGTGGCCGTCTTGGCGGGGGAGGCTCTATTGACCCTGGTCATGGGGCCGGATTTCGGGACGGCCGCGCCCACCATGATCTGGCAGGTGGCAGCCGCTGTGATCGGGGTCTGGGCCCTGCCGCTGGAACCCATGCTGGTCTCCATGGGCAAGCCGGGAGCGGTCCTGCGCGTCCGGCTGGTCGTGGCCGCCGCCTTCCTGGTCTCCCTGCCGCCGATCGTCGCAGCCCACGGACTGCCCGGCGCCGGTGCGGCCCTGGTGGGCGCAACCCTGGCCTTGGCCTTGGGAATGCTCTGGAGCCTGCAAAAACTCGTTCGCAAAGAGCGCCTTGCACACTAAGTCCTTGCCGAGTCCAAACGAACCGCGCGAAGCCTGACCAATGATTACGCCGACAGCGCCGGAACGCGGCCTCCGACTGGCCGATTTCACGACCCTCCTCGAAGCGCTGGACTTCGCGGCGCGCGGCGAAACGGGGGTTAATGTCTACGGCCTGCGAGGCGAGTTCATCCGCGCCCTGCCCTACAGCGAGTTGCGCGAGGCCGCCCGCGGGGCCGCGGTGCGACTGCTGGGCGCGGGTCTTGCGCCGGGCGACCGGGTCGGGCTGATCGCCGAGACCGACGCCGACTTCGTCATCGCCTTCTTCGCCTGCCAGTATGCGGGCCTGGTTCCCGCGCCGCTGCCCCTGCCGACACCCCTGGGCGGCCGGGAGGCCTATGTCGAGCAGATCCGCCGGATGCTGCGGACCGCCGACGCCAGCGGGCTGATGGGCCCCGCCGCCATGGGCGCCTGGCTGACCGAGATCGCCGAGGGCCAGGCCCTGCGCTTCGCCGGCGCCCTCTCCGACCTCCCGCAAGGCGGACCGGCGGACCTGCCCGCCATCGGGCCGCAAAGCCCCTGCTATTTGCAGTTTTCGTCGGGCAGCACCCGGTTTCCGGCGGGGGTCCTGGTGACGCACCGCGCGCTCATGGCCAACGCCGTGGCCATCACCCGCGACGGCCTGCACGTGAAGCCGCAGGACAGAGCCTGTTCCTGGCTGCCGCTCTACCACGACATGGGGCTGGTCGGGTTCCTGCTGAGCCCGCTCACCGCCCAGATGAGCGTCGACCTCCTGCCGACCGGCGCCTTCGTCCGCCGCCCGCTCAAGTGGCTGGAACTGATGGCCGCCAACGGCGCCACCATCTCCTATAGCCCCACCTTCGGCTACGAACTCTGCGCGCGGCGAGCCGAGAACGCCCGGCCTGAAGGCCTCGACCTTTCGGCCTGGCGGGTCGCCGGCCTCGGCGGCGACATGATCCGCACCCCACCCCTGAAGCAGTTCGCCGAACGGTTCGCGCATGCGGGCTTCTCGCCCAACGCCTATGTGGCCAGCTACGGCATGGCCGAGGCGACCCTGGCGTTGACCATGGCGCCGCTGGGCCGAGGCCTCGTCGCCGAGAGTCTCGATGTCGGGCGCCTCGAGCGCGACGGCCTGGCCGTGGCCTCGAACCAGGCCGGGCGAGTCCGCGACTTCGCCCGCTGCGGCCCAGCCTTGCCCGGTCACGAGTTGCAGGTCCGCGACGATGACGGCGAGGTGCTGCCCGAGCGCACGGTCGGCCGGGTCTTCGCCCGGGGGCCCAGCCTCATGGAGGGCTACTTCCGCCAGCCGGAGGCCACCCATCAGGCGCTCTCGACCGACGGCTGGCTCGACACCGGCGACCTGGGCTACCTCTCGCAGGGCGAGATCGTGCTGACCGGCCGCATCAAGGACCTGATCATCCTCAACGGCCGCAACATCTGGCCGCAGGACCTGGAATGGACCGCCGAGGCCGAGATCGCGGCCCTGCGCAGCGGCGATGTCGCGGCCTTCTCCGCGCCCGGCGACGGCGAGGAGGCGGTGATCGTCCTCGTCCAGTGCCGCAGCAGCGATCCGGAAACCCGCGAGACCCTCGCGCGCGAGGTGACCGACCTGCTCCGGCTGCGCCACGGGGTCGAGGCCGAGGTCAATCTGGTGGGCGGCCACGCCCTGCCGCAGACCTCATCGGGGAAACTCAGCCGTTCGCGGGCGAAGGCCGGCTATCTGGCGGGGCTGGCGGCGACGGAGCCCGCCTGAGGTGGCCGAGCGGCTGGCCGCGGTCACCGGAGCGACGGGCTTCCTCGGGCGCCATCTGGTTCGGGAACTCACTGCGCGCGGCTGGCGCGTACGCATCCTGGCCCGGCGCGATCCGATCCATCCACTCTGGCGCGACCTTGGGATCGAGGTGGTCCCGGGCGACCTCACCGACGACGCGGCGCTCTCCGCCCTCTGCCGTGACGCGGAGGTGGTGGTTCACGGCGCGGGGCTGATCAAGGCGCGCGACCGCCGCGCCTTTTTCGCCGTCAATGTGGAGGGCGCCGAGCGCCTGGCCCGACATACGCCGGCCGCCATGGTGCTGGTCTCCAGCCTCGCCGCCCGCGAACCCGGCTTGTCCGACTACGCCGCCAGCAAGCGCGGAGGCGAGAACGCAGCGCGCGCCCACCTCGGCCCGCGCCTCAACATCGCCCGACCCCCGGCGCTTTACGGACCGGACGACGCCGAGACCCTGCCGCTCTTCCGCCTCGCCGCCTCCAGCCCGGTGCTGCCGCTGTTCGACCCCAAGGCGCGCCTGGCCATGATGCATGTGGTCGACGCCGCGCGACAGATCGCCGCCCTGGCCGAGAAGCCGACCGGTTTCAGCGTCACCCTGTCCGACCACCGCCCGGAGGGCTACGGCTGGCGCGAGATCCTGCAGACCGCCGCGGCGGCGTTCGGAGCGCAGCCACGGTTCGTCCGCACGCCGGGGCTGCTTCTGACCGCGCTGGCCGCCGGAGGTCGGGTTGCGCAAGGCCTGGGCGTCCCGGAGATTCTCAGCCCCGGCAAGGTCCGCGAACTCCGGCATCTCGACTGGTCGGTCCGGGCCGACGAGCAGCCGCTCGATCTTCCGGCGCCCCTCTTCGATCTCGCGCAGGGCTTCCTAAATACGGTCGAAGGGTACAAGACGGGTGGCGTCATGTTTGGTAGAGCACATAGGCGCGCCAAGGATGCCGCGGTTCCGCTCGGCGGAACGGCCTAAATGTGCGACGCTGATTGACGATCGTTCGAGGGGGCTCGTCGAACCTTATATGCAGCTTGTGACAGATCTTACCGTGCTCGAGGTCGCGCGCGCCGCCGAGGTCGTGCTGGAACGCAGCGTCCACGTGACGGCAGCCTCGGACATCTCCCGCGACCTCGCCGTTGATTCCCTGGCGCTCATGAACATCGTCATGGAGCTCGAGGATCGTTTCGACATCTCCATTCCCATCGACCGGCTGAGCGAAGTTCAGACCGTGGGCGACCTCGCGTCGCTGATCGACAACATTCGAAAGAAAGCTTGAGCATGGCCTTGCTCGACAGACACGCGGCGTCGCGCGACCGCTACGAAGCGCTCCGCCAGGCGTCGGCCGACCCGTTCGGCGTCCGCTTCGACGAGGTGATCTCGCCGACCGAGGGCGTCGTCGAGGGGCGGCGCACCATCCTGCTCGGCACCAACAACTATCTCGGCCTGACCTTCGACCCCGAATGCGTCGAGGATTCCGTGCGCGCCGTGCGCGAGCGCGGCACCGGGACCACCGGCTCGCGGATCGCCAACGGCAGCTATGAGGGCCATCTCGAACTCGAGTCGGCGCTGAAGACCTACTACGGCCGCAAGCACGCCATGGTCTTCACCACCGGCTACCAGGCCAATCTCGGCCTGCTCTCCAGCCTGGTCGGCCGCGGCGACCACCTGATCCTCGACGCCGACAGCCACGCCAGCATCTATGACGGCGCGCGGCTGGGCCATGCCGAGGTCACCCGTTTCCGCCACAACGACCCCGAGGACCTCTACAAGCGCCTGAAGCGCCTGAAGGACACGCCCGGCGAGAAGCTGATCGTGGTCGAGGGCATCTATTCCATGGTCGGTGACGTCGCGCCGCTGCGCGAGATCGCCGCCATCAAGCGCGAGATGGGCGCTTATCTGGTGGTCGACGAAGCCCACTCCATGGGCGTGCTCGGCGAAACCGGCCGCGGCCTGGCCGAGGAGGCCGGCGTCGAGGCCGACGTCGACGTGGTGGTCGGCACCTTCTCCAAGAGCCTGGGCTCGGTCGGGGGCTTCTGCGTGGCCGACATGGACGATTTCGACGTCCTGCGGATCGTCTGCCGCCCCTACATGTTCACCGCCTCGCTGCCGCCGGCGGTGATCGCGTCGACCGTCACCGCTCTGCGTCGCCTGCAGGAACAACCGGAACTGCGCCTCCGCCTCCACGCCAATGCGCGGCGGCTATATGACGGCCTCACAGCCATGGGCCTGGCCACCGGCCCGACCTGCAGCCCGATCGTCGCGGTGACCATGCCCGACCAGGCCGCCGCCATCGCCATGTGGAACGGCCTGCTGCAGAACGGGGTCTATCTGAACCTGGCCCTGCCGCCGGCCACGCCGGATAACCGCCCGCTCCTGCGCAGCAGTATCAGCGCGGCCCACACGCCCGAGCAGATCGACCAGGTCATCGCGGTCATGGGACGAGTCGCCAGCCAACTCGGTCTGCTGGGCGCCGAACCCCGCCGGGCCAAGGGGTAGCGGGACCTCTCCATTCCATGACCCGCGCCTCGAATTCGAGCCGCACCTGGTAGCTTGCGCAAGCGCTAGTGACCGTACCTTCGCCCGCTCTTCGAAGGCTTTCAACGCGTTGAGCCCGCTAGCTCAGCGCTTGCCCCGCCGCCGCCAGAGCCGCCACAACACCCCCGGCGAAGCCAGGATTGGGTGGCGCTCCCGCCAGGGGGTCAGCGGCACCGGCAGGCCGGTGTGGCGCTCGATCTTCCAGGCGGCGTAACGCGCCGCGCCTTCGAAGGTGAAGGCCGCCTTGACCAGCCGCGCCAGATTGAGCGGCTTGCCCAGGGCCCGCCGCCGCCGCCAGGCCGCGAGCTGGCTCGCGCGATCCGCCTCGCTCAGGGCGGGCGCCACTTCCCCGTCGCTTCGCGCCTCGAACCCTAGCCCGCCGGCCCGCCAGGCGGCGGTCAGCAGACGGTCGTAGCGCTGCGGATCGACGCCAAGGATCTGGGCTTCGCGCCCCGCCGCCTCCACCCGGAACTCCGCGGCGTAGGTCTGGCGGAACAGCGCGCGCCAGAAGGCCGCCGGCCGGCCCCGCGGCGGCCCGATCGCCGCGGCGTACCGCGAGGCGGTCTCCGCCGCCCGCGCTACCGCCCGGTGAACCGCCTCGCGCGCGCTGGGGGTCGCCGCCCAGACCAGGGCGGCTGGTTGCACGAAGCGTGTCCAGATCGTGGTGTCGGCGCCGCGTCCGGTCGCCGCCTGTCCGAACTGGGCGAGGGTCATCGAGGCCACCTTGGCGCGCAGGGTCGCCCCGTCGGACTCCAGCTCGTGATAGCTCACGTCCGGCCACAGCAGCCGCCCCATGACGCCGGCGAAACCGCGGCGCGGCGCCTCCGTCAGGACGTAGAAATCCATCACCCCGTCGGCGTCGCCGGTCCGCAGCACCGAACCGTAGAACAACACCGCCGCCGCGCCCTCGAACCGAGCGGCCAGGTGCGCCCCCATGTCTCGGGCGATCGACGGCGGCGACGCCTCAAGCTCAGCGACGACCAGGGTCTGGAGATCCGCGATCATGGGACGAGAAACCGCAGCGGCGCGCCGAGGCGCACAGAGATCTCGCCGCCGGGAAAGACCTCGCCGTCGATGACGATGGGCTCGTCGACCCGCAGGTCCAGCCGATCCGACAAGCTCCGGCGGTAACCCCTGGCGGCCAGCCACGCATCGCCCCGTCCGGCCAGGACGACCGGAAGCGCCGCCAGCAATCCGCGCGGCGGGGCGTCCACGTCCAGGACCTTCATCCCCTCTCGAGGCGGTCCGAAAGGCTGCAGGCCGAAGGGAAGCCGCTTCAAGGCCGTGGCGATCAGCACGAAACGCCGGCCGGCCGGCTGGGCCGCGCCGTCAACGGTCACGGCGGCCCCGACGCCACGTCGCCACGGGCTTCCCTTGGTGTCGAACAGGGTCCCGAGCGCCGCCCCAGCCAGGGTGAGGGCCACCGACAGGCTGTGATAGGCGCCCATGCGGTGGACCGCCTTCGACATCTGGGTGGCCCGGGCGAAGGCTCCGAGACCGAGGATGAAACCCCGCACCGGGGCCTGGCCGGCCCAGGTCACCTCCAGGGGCGCGCGCGACTTCAGGGACGGCGCGGACGCGGCGGCGCGGCGCAGCACCTCGGCAAGCGTCCAGTCGCGGCCTGCGCCCAGGTCGAGGGCCAGTACGTTGGTCTTGCCCGAGGCCAGCACCGCCAGGACAGGCGGCCGGTCCCCATAGGCCTCCGGCAGGGCGCTCAGCACCTCGCGGACCGTTCCGTCGCCGCCGTCGATCACGACCAGATCCACACCGGCGGCGGCGAAGCGTTTCATGTCCAGGAGCAGGGCTTGCGGTGTCTCCGGCTCGGCCCAGTTCAGGCCCTCGGGGGCGCCGGACGCCCGCCCGCGATTGCCGTGGCTGCGCGGATTGCGCACCACCCCGACCGTGGTCAACGCGCGAGCCACGACGCAACCTGGCCGCGGGGGGTGGCCAGGGCCTGCAGCACCTGGACGAGATGGACCAGCAGGCTGAGCCCGGTCCAGACCGCCACCAGGGCCAGTCCGACATCGGGGCGACCCACCAGAGCGGCCGGGGTCAGCAGCAGCAGGTTTGGATTGCGGCGCGCGGTGATCAGCCGGAAGAAGCTGTCGAAAGGCCTCCAGGCGTGCATCTCCACCTTGAAGCGCGCCAGAAACACACCTTCCAGCATCCGTTGCAGGACATATCCGCCGACGATCACGCCCAGGATGAGCGTCGAACCTGGCAGGGGATGGGGTCCAGCCTGTACGCCCACCAGCCAGGCCCACCACCAGAAGGGCGGATGGATCAGGTCGATGCCATGGTCGAAGACGTTGCCCAGCTTCGACGAGGTGAGGGTCACCCGGGCCAGCTTGCCGTCCACCGTGTCGAGGAAGGTCATCGCCCAGGCCGCCACGAGCCCCCAGCCGAAGTGCCCCGCCCAGAACAGCCAGAACGCCGCCAGGACCAGCAGGAAGCTCGCGAAGGTCACCTGGTTCGGGGTGATCCCGGCCACGGCGCACCAGCGGGTCACCACCCGCGCCGGCGCCGGCCAGACGTATTTGGTCACCAGGTCGGTGACGCCCTTGTACGAGCCCTGGAACAGCCGCTTCTCGACCGCCCGGACATCGCCCTGCGTCAGCCGGCGAAGGATCGGCGGCTCGCGCTTGCGAAGCTCACTATTGTAGGCGTCGCCCAGCTCCGAAGCGGTCAGGCGCGGATAGTCCGCCGCGGCCGTGGCGATGTCCTCGCCGGCCTCCAGCCGCGCAACCGCGTCGCCGACAGCATGCACGGCGGCCGGAACCCCCTCGTCGTCCACCAGGACCACCCGCGGCCGCCTGGCCAGGGCCCGCAGCAACGCCTCGTCGAACACCCAGCGGGCGTCTGCGGCCACCAGGCTCGAGGCGCCCCGGACCGCCTCGAGGCCCAGCCGGCGAAAGATCCGCTGCAGCCGTTCGGCCGAGCTCATGCCCCAGATCCGGACGCTTCCGGAACCGACTGCCAGGGCGCTGGGCTCGGCCGCGCCGACGCCGTCGTGTGTATTCGTCAATTCCGCCTACCGCGCTGCGCCTGTATGGGATTGATAGCCAGCTTCGCCGTCACCTGACCAGAAACCATCGTCCGATTGCCCCCCTATCGCCTCGCACATCTTTCCGACCCGCACCTTCCCCCGCCCGCGGACGCGCTCGGCTGGCGCGATCTGGGCTCCAAGCGGCTGCTCAGCGCCATCGCCTGGCGGCGCAAGGGCTCCGGGCACCAGCCCGCCGTGCTGCAGGCCCTGATCGACGACGTCGCCCGCCATGCTCCCGACCACATCGCCGTCACCGGCGACCTGACCAATTTCTCAAGCCCCGCCGAATATGCCGCGGCCCGAACCTGGCTCCAGACCCTCGGCGCGGCGGCCGACGTGACCCTCAGCCCGGGCAATCACGACGCCCTGGTGAGGGCCGAGGGGCCGAGCGCCTTCGAGCCCTGGCGCGAATGGCTCGGCGACTCGCCGCAGATCGCCTTCCCCGCCCTGCGCGAACGCGGGCCGCTGGCCGTGATCAACCTCTGTTCGGCGACCCCGACCGCGCCCTGGCTGGCCAGCGGCCGGTTGGGAGGCGCGCAGCTCGAGCGCCTGGCGCAGATCCTGGCAGGCTTGGCCGGGCGCGACCTCTATCGCGTGCTGACCCTCCACCATCCGCCCGCCGCCGGGGTGGTCTCCGGCCGCAAGGCGCTGGAGGACGCCGGCGCGCTACGCGCGCTCCTGGCCGTTCACGGGGTCGACCTGGTGCTCCACGGTCACGCCCACGAGGCGGCCGTCAGCGCCATCCCAGGCCCGCACGGCCCGATCCCGGTGCTTGGCGTTCCCTCCGCCTCCGCGGTAGGCAGCGGCCGCCATGCGCCGGCGCGCTGGCACAGCATCGAGTTTTCCGCCGAACGAAGGATGCGGGTCGTCGCCCGTGGCCTCTCGGCCGTCACCGGCGCCTTCGAGTCCCTCGGCGATTACATGCTGCAAGCGCCTCAGCGCAGGTAGCGCAGGGCGATCCGGATCGAACTCTCGCCGGCCCGGGCGCGGAATCGCACCTTGGCGAATTCCGGAAGGCCGATCTTGGTCGGGGCGTCGTTGGAGAATCCGAACCCCTCGATGGGCATGCCATTGGTCCGACTGCGGTTGAAATCCTCGTCGGCGTTGGCGTCGTGATAGACGGCGACAGCGTAGACCCCGGGCTGCGGCAGCCAGAAACAGGCCTGGGCGACAGGCGACCGCGCCACGACCCTCTGCCGCGCCAGCTTGCCCCGCGGGGCGAGGAACCGGCGGCCGTCGTCCGGATAGAGGGTCACCGCGACCTGGCCCTGGGCGGCGCGCAGGCCGGTGACCTCGACCGTGAGCCGATTGGCGCTTGGCTTGCCCGCGCATTCGGCCGCTGCCGCCGCAGCGGGCGGCGCCATGGACATCAGACCGGCGAGGACCGCGCCGCTAAGGCCGGTTCGGACTTTCATGGAAAACGGCGACTCCCTATGGTGCGCGCACGGCGGCAGGCGCCAGACGAGCAGGCTGCTTCATGAGCAATACGACAGCGGTGAATTTCGGCTACCCACGAACTCTGGTGGCCGAAACAGACCATTGGCTGGTCCTCGTGCGACCCAAGCAGCCGACATTTGGGTCCCTGGTGCTCGTGTGCAAGGAGCCCGTCACCGCCTTCTCGGACGTCAGCCCGGCTGGATTCGCCGATTTGCAGCCCGTCATCGGCGGAATCGAGCGGCTGCTGAGGGCGGCTGTCGACTACGCCAAGATCAACTATCTCATGCTGATGATGGTCGATCCCGACGTCCACTTCCACGTGATTCCCCGTTACGAGGGTGAGCGCGTACACGGCGGACAGGCTTTCCCGGACGCGGGCTGGCCGGGCGTTCCGGCGCTGGCGAGCGCGGTGGAGCTCGGTGACGAAGCCCTCCTGGCGCTGACCGCGACCTTGCGCGACGCGTGGTCGGCCGCGTGAGCGCGCGGCGACCATTCCATGTTCCCCCCGGTCTGTCGCTGATCGACCGCTACGTGCTGCGCCTGACCACGGGGCCCATGGTGGGCTGCCTGGCGGTGACCCTGGTCGCCCTGCTGCTGGAACGGGCCCTGCGCCTGCTGGACCTGCTTTCCCAGAGCAGCGATCGGTTCGGGTTCGTGGTCCAGCTCACCGGCCAGCTGGTGCCGCACTATTTCGGCCTGGCCCTGCCCGTCGCCTTCTTCGTCGCCCTGTTCATCGTCATCACCCGGCTCAGCGACGGGTCCGAGACCGACGCCCTGCTGGCCGCAGGAGTGTCGCTGACCCGCCTGGCCGCGCCCTTCGTCGGGCTCGGCCTGGTGCTTACCCTGGTCAGCCTGGTGGTGTTCGGCTACCTGCAGCCCTCCAGCCGCTATGCCTACCGTGCGGTGATGCACGCCGCGGCCAACGCCGGCTGGAACGGCGAACTGCAGGCCGGCGCCTTCGCCACCGAGGACAACCTGATCATGACGGCCGACACGGCCGATCCGGAGGGCCGCGAACTGGGCCGGCTGTTCATCCGCCGGATCACGCCGGAGGGCCGCGAGGAAGTCATCACCGCCGGATCCGCCGATCTCCAGGTCTCGCCCGACCGCAAGACGGTGACCCTGCGGCTGCACAATGGCCGGCGCACCCTGGAGGGCCGCGACGGCGCGTTCGACATCGTCGAGTTCGAGACCTTCGTCGCCCAGGCGCCCCTGGCCGGCTCCAGCGCCCTCATGCGGGCCCGCGGCGGCGACGAGCGCGAGTTGACGCTGGGCGAACTCTATGCCCGCGCCAAGGCCGACGACGGCCTGCTGCCCCGCGCCACCTTGCTGGCCGAGCTGTACGGGCGGCTGGCGCGAGCCCTGTTCCTGCCGTTCCTGCCGATGATCGCCTTTCCCCTGGGGCTGGCCGCCAAGCGCGGACGTCGCGCGCCGGGTCTGATCTTCGCCGGCGTCCTGCTGCTGGCCTTCCAGCACTCCCTGCAGCTTGGCCAGAGCCTGGCCGAGGCTGGCCGCCTGCCGGCCTTCGCGGCGATCTGGACGCCCTTCGCGCTGTTCACCGGATTTGGCGTCTGGATGTTCATGGGCAGCCGCAATCGACCGGGCGAGACCCCCATCAGCCTGATGATCGGCATGGTCAGTCATCACACGAACGAAGCCCTGGCCCGCGTCCGGCTCCGACGGGCGGGCGCGGCGTGAAGCTTCGCCTCTATATCCTGCGCATTGTCCTGCTGCGGGTCCTCGCGGCCGGCGCCGTCCTGCTGGCGATCCTGCAGATCCTCGACCTGCTGGACGTGACGACCGACATCCTGGAGCGCGGCCTGGGCGTGGCCGGCGTGGTCTATCACGCCACCCTGCGCCTGCCCCGGCTGGTGGAGCAGGTCGCGCCCCTGAGCGTGCTGGCGGGCGGCCTGTTCGCCTTCGCCCAGCTCGCCCGCGAACAGGCGGTGATCGCCATGCGCGCGGCCGGGGTCTCCAGCTACCGGCTGCTGGAGATGGCGGTCCCGGCCGCCTTGGTCATCGTGATGCTGCACTTCGCCGCCGCCGAGCTGATCGCACCGCGCACCGACGCGGCGCTGGAGACCTGGTGGAAGGCCAGCGAGCCGGGAGTCCCGGCCGACCCGTCCCCGCGCGCCTTCCGATCCGGAGCCGAGATCGTGGTGGCGAGGCCGGGCGACGGGGCCGGCGAGCGGCTGAACGATGTGCGCATCTATCGCCGTGACGCCCAGGGTCGGGTTTCCGAACGCATCGAGGCGGCCTCCGCGACGTATGCCGAAGGCGTCTGGCGCCTGCACGAGCCGCGGATGTTGCGCTTCACCCCCGACCAGGCCCTGGCCTCCTCGGCCGCGGAGCTCGGCTGGCGCTCCCGCCTGCAACCGGCCGATGTCCGCTCGCTGCTGTCGCCCGCCCAGGCCCCCAGCGCCGCCAGCGCGCGGCGGGCGCTGGAGGGCGGGGGCTCGGAGCGTCCGGACAGCTATTACGCCGTGCGCGTGCACCGCGCCTTCGCCGCCCCGATCGGGGTGCTGGTCATGCTGCTGCTCGCCGCGCCGGTGGCGCTCGGAAATTTCCGCACCCGAGAGGGAGCGGTGCTGACCGTGGCGGCCCTGGCCGCGGGCCTGAGTTTCCTGGTGGCGGACGGCCTGTTGACGGCGCTAGGCGAGAGCGCGGCGCTCAGCCCCCTGCTCGCGGCCTGGACGGCGCCGGCCGTCTTCGCCGCCCTGGCCGGAACGGCCTTGCTGCGGATGGAAGGATGACCCCCTGAGCGACCTGACGATCCGACCGGTTGCCTCCAAGGCTGACCTGGCGCGCTTCATCCGCGTGCCCATGACGCTGGCCGCCACCGACCCCAAGTGGATCTCGCCGCTGATCAGCGAGCGCGCCGCGGCCCTGACGCCCAAGACCAACCCGTTCTTCGAGCATGCCGAGGTCCAGCTTTGGCTGGCGGTTCGCGGCGGCCGCGACGTCGGCCGCATCAGCGCCCAGATCGACGCCCTGGCGCCAGTCGATCCCCAGCGTCCCGCCGGCCATTTCGGCATGATCGCGGGCGAGGACGACCCCGAGGTGTTCGCCGCCTTGCTCGCCACCGCCGAGGCCTGGCTGAAGGCCCGCGGCTGCGCCGTGGCGTTGGGCCCGTTCAACCTGTCGGTCAATGAAGAGGTCGGCCTGCTGGTCGACGGCTTCGACACCCCGCCGATGGTGATGATGGGCCACGACCCGGCCTATGCCGGCGCGCGCATCGAAGCGGCGGGCTACGCCAAGGCCAAGGACGTCTACGCCTATCTCTGCCAGATGAGCGACGACATCCCGCCCGCCATCCTGCGCCGCGTCCGCCGGGGCCCCGCCCCGGGCGTCACCCTGCGCATGCTGGACATGAGCCGCTACGACGCGGAAGTCGTGGCCATGACCGAGGTCCTCAACGACGCCTGGTCCGGAAACTGGGGCTTCACCCCCACCACCGAGGCCGAGACAGCCCAGCTCGGCAAGGCCCTGCGCGCCGTCATCGATCCGCGTTTGATCTGGTTCGCGGAGTTCGACGGCGAGGTGGCGGGCTTCGTGGTCATGCTGCCCAATGTCAACGAGGCCATCGCTGATCTGGGCGGCCGCCTGGCGCCCTTCGGCTGGGCCAAGCTGCTGTGGCGGCTGAAGGTCGCTAGGGTGAAGTCGATCCGCATCCCGCTCATGGGGGTGAAGCGCAAGTTCGCGAACTCCCACCGGGGTCAGCTCCTGCCCTTCCAGCTGATGGACGCCAGCGCCACCCAGGCCCGCGCCCTGGGCTACCAGTCCTACGAGCTGTCCTGGATTCTCGAGGACAACGCTCCCATGAACCGCATCTGCCAGTCGCTGGGCGGGCGGATCTACAAGACCTACCGGATCTACGAGAAGGCCCTGGCGTGAGCGGCTTCACGGCCCTGATCCTGGCCGGCTCCCGCGACGAGCCCGACGCGCTGCGCGCCTATGCCGGGGTCAGCCACAAGGCGCTGATCGAGCTTGCCGGCCAGACCCTGCTGGCCCGCGTGGTGGTAGCCCTGCAGGCGGCCGGGGCGGCTCGTATCGGCGTCTGCACCTCGCACCCGCAGGTCGCGGCGGCCGCCGCCCCGCTCGAGGTCATCCCGGCGGCCGCCACGCCCAGCCAGAGCGTCGAGCTGTCCGCCAGGTCGTTGGGCTTTCCCTTGCTGGTCACCACCAGCGACCACGCCCTGCTCCAGCCGGAGTGGATCGCCCGATTCCTGGCCGACATCCCGCCGGACGCCGACATCGCGGCGCTGCTGGCGCCGCAGGACGTCGTGCGCGCCGCGGTCCCAGACACCCGGCGCACCTATCTCGCCTTCCGCGACGGCCGCTATTCGGGCTGCAACCTGTTCTATCTGCGCAACGCCCGCGCGCTCGCCGCCATCGCCCTATGGCGCCGGGTCGAGGTCCACCGCAAGCAGCCCTGGAAGATCGCCGCCCTGCTCGGGCCAGGCATGCTGCTGGGCTATGCGCTCGGCCGCCTCAGCCTCGACGAGGCGGTCGCCCGCCTCGGCCGCCGGATCGGGCTGACCGCCGCAGCCGTTCGCACCCCCTACGGCCTGGCTGCCGTCGACGTGGACAAGCCAGCCGACCTCGACCTGGTCCGCCGGCTGGCGGACAGCTAGACGGCCACCTTCACCTGGGACCAGGCCTCGGTGAGCGCCAGGTTCCGGGCCACATCGGCCGGGAAGTCCATCTCCGCCCAGTCCAGGCCTTGGATCGAGGCCGTGGCCACGTCGGCGCCGCCGTGCGCCAGCTCGTCGATCACGCTCAAATACCAACGCTTCAGGCCCTCCGGCCCGCGCATGGCCGCCTCGACGCCCGCGACGAACGCCGACGCGCCGGCGGGTGAGAACCGGAGGAAGCCAATGGATTCGGCGTCGAACGCCGGGATGGTCTTGCCGATCGAAAGCAGGCGGTGACCGTCGGTCAGGACCTTCATGTCGTCGGCGTCGTAGGCGTCCTTGCGGTCGATCGCCAGGGTGATGTCGGCCGGCGGCGCGGCCAACAGACGCGAGGCCACCGCGGGCTCGAACAGGGTGTCGCCGTTCAACAGCAGGAACGATCCGCGCATCTCCTCGCGCGCCAGCCAGCAGGTGGCCAGGTTGTCGGTCAGGCCGAAGAACGGGTTGTAGAACGTTCGCACGCGCATCCCCGGAAGGCCGAGCCGCGCCACCTCCGCATCCACCGCCTCGGCGCCGAAGCCCGTGACAACCACCGCCTCGTGCACGCCGGCCTGGTGAAGGTGCAGCAGTTGCCAGTGCAGGACGCTCATGCCCGACAGCTCGATCAGGCACTTCGGACGCGAGTCCGTCAGCGGCGAGAGTCGGCGACCCTGCCCCGCGCTCAATATGATGGCCTTACCGGCCTCGAATTTTGACACGATCCCGCTTTGTCCCACCCGGCGCAGCGCCCAAGCCTGCTGTTTATCAGCCGTCCGGCGGCGACGCACCTGGGGACGCGCCAGGCGGAGCGCAATAATCCTGCGCCATGTCGACACGGGGCGGTGTCTTGACCACGACAACGGGTGCGAAGCCACCGCCCGGCGTCCGGAAGTTTGTCGTCTGGCCCTGATAGAGCCTCGCGGCGGCCAGGAGCGTCGCGCCGGCATAGGTATAGAGCCGCACGTCCATCTTCCGGGTCTGGGGATCGCCGTCGACCTGGACCCGGCGCTCGCTCGGAGCCGCCAGAGCTTGGGCGACATAGTTCCCCTCGAGGATGGTCCCCCAGACACCTCGGGTGAGCTTGTCGCCGCGATAGACCGCCTTGCCCGCATGCCCCCCCGCCGGCTTGAAGAACAGCGACCGCCGCTCGGCCCATAGGTCGTCCGCATTGTCGGCCGTGACCAGTCGCGCCCGCGGAATCACGGCCAGGGCGCCTCGCAACCCATCGTCGACGCCCAGAGCGTCGAGCCGGGCCGGGTCCGACAGGAGGGTGAGGTTGCGTTTGTCCGCCAGGAGCGCGTGGTTGCGCGGGCTCGGCGTCACGACGACCGCCCCGGCGAGGTAGGCCTGGCGCAGCGCGGCGCTCTCGGGTCGGCAGGAGGCGAAATCCACCAGGCGATTGTAGACAAGGTCGATCGCCAGCTCACCGAGATACAGGCGGCCCTTGTCGAACCTAAGGTCCTTGGGGTCCGCGATGATGGCGGTGACGCCGTGGCGCTCGAAGAAGGCCTGGACGAGCAGGAACTCCGGATAGAGGTACTGGTCCGCCGGGTCCTCGTCGACGATGGCCACGACGCCCGGCGATCCGTCCCGTCCCTGCAGCCGCCACTCGTCTTGAAACATCCGCCAGACGGCGGCCTCGAAATCCGCGAGCGGATCGGCGGCCGGGATGACGGCTCGCACTTCGGGACAGCAGGCCACCTGAGCTTGCGACAGGAGAGCGTTCAGGAAGGCGCCGCCGGCATTGGTGTTGACCTCGATGAGCTTGGGGCCGTCCGGCGTCAGGTGGAAGTCGTAGCCCATGAAGGCGCCGCGCGGGCCGAGCGCGACCTTGGCGATCTCCGGCGCCCAGGCCAGCGCAGCGTCCTGGAACGCGGTGAGTTGCGCGGTCCTCTCGATGGCCTGGACGATCGCCTCCATGGCGGCGAGATCGTCCTCCGAGAGGTAGACCGGCGCGCTGGAGAAGAGATGGGCGCGATGCTGCTTGAGCAACTCGACCGGCACGACGCCGGCGGCAGCCCGCTCTACGGCCGACCAGACTTGATCCGGGTCGACATCGACGCAGAAGCAATCGCGGTTGAGCTGCTCCTCCAGGGTGATGGCAGTCATCAGCCGGCCTTCCTTTCATGGAGCATGGCGTCGGCGCAGGGTTCGTCGCCGACCGTGGCGCGCCCTTCAGCCTTCCGCTCGCTGTAGCGATCGACCAGATACCCGGCGCGGTCGCGGGTGAGCAGGGTGAACTTCATGAGCTCCTCCATCACGTCTACCACGCGGTCGTAATAGGCCGACGGCTTCATGCGGCCGTTGTCCTCGAACTCCTGGTAGGCCTTCGCCACGGAGGACTGGTTGGGAATGGTGATCATCCGCATCCAACGGCCCAGCAGACGCAGGGTGTTGACGGCGTTGAACGACTGCGAGCCGCCGCTGACCTGCATGACGGCGAGGGTCCGGCCCTGGGTCGGCCGCACACTGCCGATCTCCAGGGGAATCCAGTCGATCTGCGCCTTCATGATCCCGCTGATCGCGCCGTGGCGTTCAGGGCTGCACCAGACCTGGCCCTCCGACCATAGCGACAGCGACCTGAGTTCCTGGACCTTCGGGTGATCCGGCGAGACGGCGTCGGGCAGCGGCAGGTCGCGCGGATCGAAGATCCTCGTCTCGGCGCCCAGCCGCTGAAGAATGCGCGCGGCCTCCTCGACCAGCAGCCGGCTGAACGACCGTTCCCGCAGCGAACCATAGAGCAACAGAATCCGCGGCGGATGCGTCGTCCGGCCGGCGGGCTCCAGCTGCGCGAAATCCGGCGGTTCGAGGAACTGCGGGTGCAGGGCAGGCAGATCGGTCATGCGCGGATGCGGCCTCTGGAATCGGCCGCTACGCGACCCACGTCTTGGAACTGTCGTATAGTTCTTATATCGTGGAAATATGGAAACCAAATCCGCCATCGCAAGCCTGTCTGCCCTGGCTCTTGAGAGCCGGCTGGCGGTCTTCCGCCTGCTCGTCCAGTCCGGACCTGAGGGATTGCCGGCCGGCGAACTGGCGCGCCGCCTCGACATCCTGCCCAATTCGCTCTCGGCCAATCTCAACGTGCTCAGCCACGCCGGCCTGGTGGCCTCGCGGCGGGACGGGCGTTCGATCATCTACACCGCCGACTACGACACCATGCGCGAGCTGCTGGCCTTCCTGATGGAGGATTGCTGCGGCGGCGCGCCTGAGATCTGCGCCCCCTTGGCCTTGGTGGCCAGCCAAGGCTGCCAGGCCGAGGCCGCATCCTGCTGAGGAACCGAACAGTGAACGAACCCCGTCCCGAGAAGATCTACAACGTCCTGTTCCTGTGCACCGGGAATTCAGCGCGATCGATCATCGCAGAGGCCCTGATCAACAAGGAGGGGCACGGCCGCTTCAAGGGCTACTCGGCCGGCTCGTTTCCCAAGGGCCAGGTCAACCCGCACGCCCTCGATCTGGTGCATGCGCTGGGTTTCGAACCCTCCGATTTCCGATCCAAGTCCTGGGACGAGTTCGCCAGGCCCGGGGCTCCCGAACTCGATTTCGTCATCACGGTCTGTGACAACGCCGCCGGCGAGGTCTGTCCGGTGTGGCCAGGCCAGCCGATGTCCGCGCACTGGGGGATTCCCGACCCGGCCGAGGTCGAGGGAACCTATGTCGAGCAGGCGGCGGCCTTCGCCGAGGCGGCCAAGCAGCTCGGAACCCGCATCCGGCTGTTTCTGGCGCTTCCGCTCGCCACGATCGACAGTATGTCGCTACAGACCAGGCTCCATGAAATCGGCCAGAAGGCGGACGAGGCCCAAGCCGCCCAATGACGACCATCGCTCCCCCCGCCTCCGCCGAGGGGCCCAAGGCCATGTCCCGCTTCGAGCGCTTCCTGACGATCTGGGTGGGGCTTTGCATCGTCGTCGGTGTTGGCCTGGGCCACCTCTTCCCGACGGTCTTCCAGGCGATCGGTTCGGCCGAGGTCGCCAAGGTCAACCTGCCGGTGGCGGTGCTGATCTGGCTGATGATCATTCCGATGCTGATGAAGGTGGACTTCGGCGCCATGCGCCAGGTCGGCCAGCACTGGCGGGGCATCGGCGTCACCCTATTCGTCAACTGGGCGGTGAAGCCGTTCTCGATGGCGGCGCTGGGCGCCTTCTTCATCGGCTACCTGTTCCGGCCCTACCTGCCGGCGGGAGAGATCAACAGCTACATCGCCGGCCTGATCCTGCTGGCCGCGGCGCCCTGCACGGCCATGGTGTTCGTCTGGAGCAACCTGACGCGAGGCGAGCCCAACTTCACCTTGAGCCAGGTGGCGGTCAACGACGCCATCATGGTCGTGGCCTTCGCGCCCATCGTCGGCCTGCTGCTGGGGCTGTCGGCGATCACGGTGCCGTGGGAGACTCTCCTGCTCTCCGTTGGCCTCTACATCATCGTGCCCGTGGTGTTCGCGCAGGTCGTCCGCGGCGCCCTCCTCAAGCGCGGCGGTGAGGCCGAGCTCCAGCGGGTGCTGGCGCGCATCGGCCCGCTCTCGCTCACCGCCCTGCTGGCGACCCTGGTGCTGCTGTTCGGCTTCCAGGGTGAGCAGATCCTGACGCAGCCGGCGATCATCGCCATGCTGGCGGTCCCGATCCTGATCCAGGTCTACGCCAACTCGGCGATCGCCTACCTGCTCAACCGCGCGACCGGCGAGGCGCACTGCGTCGCCGGCCCCTCGGCCCTGATCGGCGCGAGCAACTTCTTCGAGCTCGCGGTGGCGGCGGCCATCAGCCTGTTCGGCTTTTCATCGGGTGCGGCGCTCGCCACCGTCGTTGGCGTCCTGATCGAAGTGCCCGTGATGCTGACCATCGTCGCGATCGTGAACCGGTCAAAGGGCTGGTACGAACGGGGCGCGGCCGTTCAACGGGTGGCGGCGCGTTGCGCCCCGCCTGGCACGACGTGAGGTCCATGTCCGTGGCCCGATCATCGCCTTCCAAAAGCCGATCCGCGGCGCGTCGCGCAACCGCAAGCCCATGACCGCAGAGGCCGGTCAAAGGCCCTCACCCGAAGGCGCTACGAGGCCTCGCCACTGCCCGGAGCATGGGCGGATCTGTGTAGTCGAACGCGAAAACCCAGACCCGGGCGATCAGCGCCGCGAAAGTCCGGATGTCATCAGGCTGAATCTTGTCGGCGTGGCGCGCCACCTGTTGGGCTAATCCGCTGGCCACCAGCGCCAGCGTTCTTTCCGAACCCTCGACGCCAGCCAGGTCGGCCGCGGCACGCGGGAAGCGCCGAGAGAGCGACTCGATGACGGCCGCGAACCACTCGCGTTTTCGCCGCTCCGCCAGGCGCGCGAAGTCGGGCGACCGATCGGAAAGCTGTGCGACGGCCAAGACCAGGCCGGCATTGGCATGGCAGAAGGCCAGCCACCGGGCGAAAAGGTCCGTTAGAGTCTGGTCGGCCGAGCCGCTCCCTATGCAAGGAGTGGGATAGAGGTGGTCAAGGAACGCGGTCAACACTTCGGCGGCGGCGCTGTGTCGATCCCGGAAGTAGTCGTAGAACGCGGCCTGAGAGACCTGGGCGAGCTCCACGATCTCGGCGACGCGCAGCTCATGGTATCCGCGGCGCGCCAACACCGTCGCGATCGCGATCGAAAGCGTTTCGCGGGTGCGAATGCGCTTGCGGGGCGCCGGCGCCTCGGCGTGCCCCTGCGCCCACGCATCGATGAAGCTGCCTATCGTCGGCATCTCGGCTTGGCCCAGGCTCGCGAGCATCTCGATGGCTCCTCAACGTCGGAAACAAACCCTAGGCCCGCCTCGCTTGCGTCGCCTTGAGCGATTTCACCCCGCCGCTTGATAGTGGCGAGAGCGTCGGCAGACTGCCTCAGGTCCGGGTCGGCCGACAGACCGACCCGTCGCGGTCAACGGAACCGCAGAAGCTATTTCGCCGCCAGGAGGGTCAGGGTCGGACCTTCCGCCCGGCGCGCCCCCGACAGGTCGACACCTTTGAGAGCGGCCCGGTAGGTGACCATCGCCTTCGCCCGTGTGGCCTCGGCGCACCAGGACAGGTCGAAGAAGGTCAGTTCGTCGTTCGTGACAGCGTTGCGGCACACCAGATGGGCCGCGCCGCGGACCTCGCGCTTGACGGTCGAGATATCCATGCCGCCCACCTTGAGCGTCACCGAGGTCGGCGCCTTTGCCGTAACATTGACGCCGGAGAGGTCCTGGGCGGCCGCCGGCGAAGCGGTGGCCAGGGCGATTGCGGCGAGGGATGCCGACAACCAGGCGGACGTCCGCCGAGCGGGGAATTCGAGGTTGAAGATGGTCGCAGGCATTGTCGCCTCCATGAGCTAGGTCGAATTGAACCTAGGCCTGGGCAGGCCCACCGACATTGCCGGCGGTTAAACCGGCGCTTGATTATTGCGCGGTCCCGATGCGCAAAAGTGCGACATTCGCGCGCCGCTCTCCTGCGGCCGCCGCAGGCTCGTTCTGCCGGAACACCCCGCACCTGGACTGTCGGGCCACAAGCTCGCCCTCCTGGTCAGGCGACGGCGCCATCCGCAGGGGGGTCGGGCAACACCTTGCCGGGATTCAGCACACCGTTCGGGTCCAGGGCCGCCTTTAGCCGCCGCATCAGCGCGATCTCCTCAGGGTTTCGCGAGAGATGCAGATAGGCCTTCTTCTCCAGGCCGATCCCATGTTCGGCGGAGATCGAGCCGGTGCGCGGATCGAGCGCGCCATAGACGATGGACTCGACCGCCAGCCGGTCCTCGGAAGTCTGGCTGCCGACGCCTGCGATGAGATGGAGATTGCCGTCGCCGATATGTCCGAAGACAGCGAGGGTGGCTTTCGCCGCCCAGCGGTCCTTGAGCGCCGTTTGGACCTGCTGCACATAGGCGCTCATCTCGCCGATCGGCAGGCTGACATCGAAGGTGAAGATCGGCCAGTTGCGCGCAGTCTGGCGGACGTCGTCGCGCAGGGCCCACATGGCGTCGCGTTCGGACTGGTTCTTGGCCACCACCGCGTCGGCGATCTCGCCGGCTTCAGCCGCCGCCGAGAGCGCCGCCTCGAAGCGGGTGGTGTCGCCCAGCGGGTCGCCCCCAAGGCTTTCGACCAGCACATAGTAGGGAAAGCCGGCGGGCAGCGGCGCCCGGCCCAGGGCCGGCGGGGTCGTCACCAGGTGGTAGAAGTCGGCCCACATCGCCTCGAACGCCGAGAGCGTCCCGCCCAGGGCCGCCTCCATTCGCCGCAAGAAGCGCGTCATCTGCTCGAAGCGGTCAAAGGCGACGAGGGCCGTGTCCTGCGTGGCAGGTCGGGGCCGCAGGCGCAGGACGGCGCGGGTGACGACCCCCAAGGTTCCCTCGGACCCGATGAAGAGCTGCTTCACATCGTAGCCGGCGTTGTTCTTGATCAAGCTGTTGAGACTGGAGACGATGGTTCCGTCGGCCAGGACCACCTCCAGCCCAAGGACCAGGTCGCGCGTCATGCCGAAACGGATGACGCGGTTGCCGCCGGCGTTGGTGGCGATAACCCCGCCGATGGTCGCCGAGCCGCGCGATCCGAGGTCGATGGCGAGCATGAGGCTCTGCGCCTCGGCGGCGTCGCAGGCGGTCTGGAGGATGCAGCCAGCCTGGACAGTCAGGGTTTGTTCCACCGGATCGATAGCCTCGATCCGGTTCATCCGCTCAAGCGAGAGCGCCATGGCTGCGTCGGCCACCGCGCCGTGCACGAGGCCGGTCCCGCCGCCCCAGGGCACGATCGAAATGCCCGCTCGGCTGGCGGAGCGCAGGATCAGCGCAACCTCCTCAGGCGAGGAGGGGCGCAGGATGGCGTAAGGGGCGCCCAGCCGCGGCCCGGCGGCTTCGACCCGCTCAGCGACCTCGGGACCGACAAGCACGGCGCCGGCGCCCAGGCGCGCGGTCAAGTCGGCGAGCAAGGCCTCCAGACCTGGCGGCGGCGCCGCGCCGATCGACCGGTCATCGCCTGAGTCCGCCTTTGTCACGGGCGAGCCCGAGCCGGGTCGGTCGTCGCACGCCGTCCCGTGACAGCCGGTTGGTCGGCGAGCAGGGCCCCATATTGTTCGCGATAGGCCTGGAAATCGGTGAACGGGAATCGGATCGGAACGCCTTCGAGGGCGGCCGCCAGCATATCCAGGTGGGCCTCCCATCCTGCGCTCGACCTGGCGGCGTCATCCTCCAACGGGACCCGAAGCGTCAGGTCCAGGCGGGTGCGATCGGCTTGGAGCGGCTTAAGGACCCATCGCAGGGGCCGTTCAGGCTGCAACGGTCCGCTCCACGAATATTCGAGCAGGTCGCCAGGGTGATAGGCGGTGACCACGCTGTCGATTACCACGCCGCTGTCGCCGAAGTCGAGCCGCACCCGGCCACCAGGTCGCAGTTCCAGCGTTCCGGGCGCAAGCCACAGCGGAAGGCGATCGGGCGCCGTAATCATCTGCCAGACACGCTCGGCGGGGTGGTCGAACTCGCACGAGAACCGGGTCTCGACGTAGCCGTCGGAACCCGGCGTCGGCGCTGGGCGGGTTTCGGTATCGAACATGGCCGGTCATCCTTTCGACAGTCGGCAAATTTCCTGACGTCGGCGCGTCACCCATCTGGAGCCAAGCCGGCCGAGAGCCGCCAAGGGCGCCCGGCGTCCCCGGTCAGGATCGGCACTGCGAGGGGGCGTCATGGCGCGCGCCGTTTCCGGACGCGCCCGCGGGGCACGCCGGCGCCCAGCAGGGCCGCGGCGTCGCGGGGCCCATGGACCGATGTCTCGAGGTCGCGCAACAAGCCATCCTGGATGGAATAGATCCAGCCATGCACCGATAGCGCCTGACCCCGGCGCCAGGCGTCCTGCACGAATGGATTGGCCGCGACGTCGGCCACTTGAGCCAGGACGTTGCGCTCGCACAGGTCATTGACCCGCGCATCCATGTCGAGGATCGCGTCGAGTTCGCGGGCGTGCCGCCAGGACAGCGAACGCACCGGCTGGAGCCAGTGGTCGATCAGGCCATGACGTTCGCCCGACAGCGCAGCGCGCACCCCGCCGCAACCATAGTGGCCGCAGACGATCACGTGTTTGACCCCGAGAACCTCCACGGCGAACTGCAGGACCGAGAGGAAATTGGCGTCCTGGGGCGGGGCGAGGTTGGCGACGTTGCGGTGAACAAACAGCTCGCCGGGATCCAGCCCGACGATCTCGTTGGCCGGCACGCGGCTGTCGGAACACCCGATCCAGAGATATTCCGGGGATTGCTGGGCGGCGAGGCGGCGAAAGTACTCCGGATCGCCTCGAGACTTGGCGGCCGCCCAGCGCAGGTTCGCCTCGAACAGGTCGGCGATCAAGCTGGAGCATCCTCGATATACTGCCCGCGCCGAGCAGCCAGGCGCCGGCTCATCGCGTGGAGGTCTTCGACCGAGAGCCTCAACCTTGCGATCGGCAGGATCACGGCGTTTTCCATGGCGAGGTGATGACGTTCCTGACTGGCGAACGCCCTGAGCGTCTTTTGCTTGGCCGGATCGAGGCCGGGCGCCGAGCGTTCCTCGAGGCAGGCCTCCAGCAGACCGCGCACCTGTCGCGCCTGGTCGACATCGGCCTTGTGCTCCGCCGACAGCACGCCCAGAACCTGCTCGAGCTCATCCTCGGGCAGGGCGCGGCGGCGCAGGAGCGGGAACAGATCCTCCTCCTCGTCGATGACATGCAGCGGCAGGTCGAACCGCAGAAAGTCGACGATCCTGGCGACGCGCTGAGGGTCATGGACGCTGGCGTCGGCCACGTCGTCGATCATCTGGCAGAGCTGGCGGTGACGGAAATGTTCGGCGAAGAACCAGTCAAGCGGCTCCCTCAGCAGTGCCAGTGGGATGTCCTCGATTTCAGCGCAGTCGGTGGATTTCATCGAAGACTTCCTGCCCTAGGCATCAATCCTTCGGTTCGAAGGTGATCCACTTGCCGCGTTCGGCGGAGGCCGACAACGGCGCTTCCAGGCGGTTAATGCGGCCATATGGATGGGCGGGGTTTGACCAACATCAAACAATGGGAAGTCTTTGGTCGTTAGATTACGCTATGGTTGCCTCAGTTTGACAAATTCCGACGAAAAACATGCCATGATTACTGAATGCACCCTCGCCGATTGACTGATATCAACTGAGCGCATGCCTCCGATGCGCGATCCGGGGCTTGATCCATGTCAAGGTGTTCATCGCCGCCAGTTTCGAGATAGGCGGTTCAATGGGGAACGCCACATGCCGATGAAGTCAGCGGACTTGGAGCGCGTCCGCGCCCTTCCCCTCTTCGCTGGAGCCTCGGAAGACACCTTCCGCACAGTGACGGCGGGCGCGTTCCTGCATCGATTTCCCGCCGGCACGACCCTGTTGATGGAGGGCGACCCCGTCGACTTCCTCTATGTCCTGCTTGACGGGATCGTCGAGCTGGAGGGCACCTGGAACGACAAGGAGACGATCCTGGCCGTGCTTCGTCCGGTCTCGACCTTCATCCTGGCCGCCGTCGTCCTGGACGCGGAGGCGCTGATGAGCGCGCGCACCATCGAGCGCTCCGACATCCTGATGTTGTCCGGGGAAGCATTGCGCGGCGCCATGAGCAGCGACGCACGCTTCTCGTTCGACGTCGCCCAGGAGGTCGCCGGCTGCTACCGCGGCCTGGTTCGCGCCATCAAGAACCAGAAGCTTCGCGGCGGCGCCGAGCGGTTGGCGAACTACCTCATCACCCAGCAGGTGCGTCAGGGTGGCGGGGAGACCGTGACCCTCCCTCACGAAAAGCGCGTCTTGGCCTCGCTTCTCGGCATGACCCCGGAGAACCTGTCGCGCGCCTTCGCGGGCCTCGCCGACTACGGCGTCGTGGTGAACGGACCACAGGTGAGTTTGACACGGCCCGTGGTCCTGAACCGCCTGGCCAAGCCGACCCCCCTAATCGACAATCACATGCCCCCGAGCGAGACGGCGATCGGCAAGGCCGAGCGCGAACGCTGGCGGGCGCCTGGGTCCTCTTCTCTCTGATAATCCGCCGCGCCGTCTGGCGCTCGCAGGTCGCGAAATCTGTGGGCTTCCCGCTTGCCTGACATCAAGCGGGGCGGGCGCCGACCTCAAGGCGTCTACGCCCCGCGTCGCCTAGGATACGGGGCAAAGGATCGATGATCATGACCCCAGAGTTCCGCTTGCTCGATCGCGAGTTCGCCCGACGGAATCCTCCCCTCGTCGGGACGCGACGGGCCGTCACCGCCGCCGAAGCGCTTGAGGATGACCTGGCCCAATCTCGCCCGACCGATCCGGATAGCCCCGAGAGGGTTGGGGCGATGATCGATCACATCCTGCTGCGCTACCATGCCGTCGGCCTGCGGGAATTCGCCCAAGCCATCGACCTCGCGCGGAAGGTTGAACGGGTGCATGCGGGCGATCCGGATTGCCCGCACGGCTTGGCCGATCATCTGGCCATCATGGCCGACGAACTGGCTGGGCATCAACGAAAGGAAGAGGCCGTCCTCTTCCCGATGATGCGCGCGGGCGGCGACCCCAGGATCGGATTGCCGATCGCGCGCATGTGGGCCGAGCACGACGACGTGGAAGACCAGCTCATCCGGTTGGCGGCGCTCACTGGGTTCTATACCGCGCCCCAGGCCGCCTGCCGGACCTGGCGGACCCTGTGCGACGCCTGCCGAAAGCTCGACGACGATCTCCGCGAGCACATGCGGCTGGAGAACGACGTCCTTTTCGCCCACTTCCTCTGAGCAACCGGGGAGGCCTCAGAGCGAGGAGGGAAGCTGGTCAGAGGCGCGCACCTCGACCAGCTTCCCGATCGCGCGAACCGGCGGCGTCGCGTGGCCACGATTCGGCTTTGACAAACATCATGCTCCGGTTTGACCGAGATGGCGGGGCGAGGCGGCGCCAAGCCCTTTTCCTTGCGCCCTCCCCGGCCGAAAGCTCCCGGAGAACGGAGGCCCGCCATGCGCAGGAAGAGATCCCGCCCCATCCACGGTCGAGCGCGAATGGACGCTCGGCCCGGGCGGCTTGACGCCGATCTCATGATGGGCGCCCGCCCGCCGGTGGAGTTGTTGCTCCGCAGCGCGATCCGTCGCCTCGCGCGCAAGCGGCCGGAGACCTTCGAGCGCCTGGGCCGGTTTCGCGATGCTGCGTTCGTGCTGGCGCCCGACGAGCTTCCCATCGCCTTCCGCGTGACACCGTCGGGCCAGCAGACTCAGGTCGCCGTGGTCCGAAGCACCGATTTCCGGCCCTGCGCCGCCAGGATCAGCGGGCGCCTGAGCGATCTGCTCAGCCTGTTCGACGGCTCGCTGGACGCGGACGCCGCGTTCTTTTCGCGCCGCGTGCGGATCGAGGGCGAGACCGAAGCCGTGGTGGCCTTGCACAATACGCTCGAGGCCGCCGAATTCACCCTGGCCGACCTGCTGGGCCTGCCCGCGCCGCTGCGCAACTGGAGCAATCTGGTCGCTCGGCGCCTCCTGCACGGCCCCCGTCCGCGCGCGGCCGACGCCAGGGGCTGACGTGGGATCGATCGAACTGGTGTGTCCCGCCGGATCTCCGGCCATGTTGCGCGCGGCGATCCTGGCCGGCGCCGACAGCGTCTATTGCGGCCTGCGCGATGAGACGAACGCCCGCAACTTTCCGGGCCTGAACTTTTCCGAGGCGGAACTGATCGAGGCGGTCGACTGGGCGCGGACCCGCGGCGCCAAGGTCCTCGTGGCCATCAACACGTTCGCGCGCGCGGGCGTGCTTGAACCCTGGCGGAGGTCGGTGGACGCCGCCGTGGCGGCTCGAGCCCACGCGATCATCGCGGCGGACCTGGGGGTCCTGGCTTACGCCCGGTCCGCCCATCCGAACGTGCGTCTGCACCTCTCGGTGCAGGCGGCGGCGGGATCGCCGGAGGCAGCCGCCTTCTATGTCCAGACCTATGGCGTCAAGCGGGTGGTCCTGCCGCGCGTGCTGTCCCTCCAGGAGATCACAGCTTTCAATGCGGCCAACAGCGTGGAGACCGAGGCCTTTGTCTTCGGCGGCCTTTGCGTGATGGCCGAAGCCCGCTGCGCCCTGTCCTCCTATGCGGCGGGCCGTTCGCCCAACCTGTCAGGCGTCTGCTCTCCGCCCGAGGCGGTCACCTTCGAGCGGACTTCCGAGGGGCTGACGCCGCGGTTGGCTGGGTACGCCCTGGACCGGTTGGGATCCGACGAGCCGGCCGGCTACCCAACCCTCTGCAAAGGCCGGTTCCAGGTGGCCGGCGAAGCGTCCTATCTGTTTGAGGATCCGACCAGCCTGAACGCCATGGGGCTTCTGCAGGCGCTGCGCACGGCAGGGGTGACGGCGGTCAAGATCGAGGGTCGACAGCGGGGAAAAGCCTATGTCGCGCGGGTCGCCGGCGCGTTCCGCGCTGCGATCGACGCCCTCGATCGCGGTGAGGATCTCGCCAAATACCAGAATCTGCTGTCCGACCTCGCCGAGGGCGGTCGTGAGACGGCCGGGGCCTATCGGAAGGCCTGGCGATGACGGCGCGTCTGGAGATCACGCTAGGGCCGCTGCTCTTCAACTGGGCGCCCGAGCGGGTCGTCGCCTTCTACGAACGCATCGCGCGGGAGACGGACATCGACCGCGTCTATCTGGGCGAGGTGGTTTGCGGCAAACGCGAACCCCTCCTGGGCCCCGCCCTCGCCGAGGCCGCTGATCACCTGCAGCGCGCGGGCAAGACCGTGGTGTGGTCGAGCCTCGCCCTTCCAGCGACCCCGCGAGATCGAGCCTCGACACGCAGGCTCGCGGCCTACCCCGACCTGATGGAGGCGAACGACCTCTCCGTGCTCCAGGATCGCCCGCCAGGCGCTGCGTTCGTGGCGGGCCCCTTGTTGAATGTCTATAACGAGGCCGCGGCGGCCGAGCTGATGTCGCGCGGATGCACGCGGCTGTGCGCCAATGTCGAACTGCCGCTCCGGGCGCTCTCGCACATCCATGCCGGATGCCCAGAGCTCGAGCTGGAGATCTTCGCCTTCGGCCGGCTGCCGCTGGCGCTTTCCGGCCGCTGCTATCACGCGCGTGCCCATGGTCTCCATCGCGACAACTGCCAGTTCGTTTGCGATCGCGATCTCGACGGAATGGACGTCCAGACCCTGGAGGGCCAACCGTTCCTGGCCGTGAACGGCGTCCAAACCCTGTCGCATGGCGTTCACCTGGCCTGTCCGGACATCGCCCTCCTGCAGGCGGCCGGCGTCACGGCGCTGCGGTTGTCACCTCACAGCGCCGACATGGTGCGCATCGCCAGAACGTTTCGCGCCTATGCCGATGGCGAACTCGAACCGGCGCAGGTCGAGGCCGAGATCGAGAGCGCGGGCATTCCGGGACCGCTGATCAACGGCTATCTGCATGGGCGGCCCGGCCGTGACTGGGCGGGCTGAGCCGTGGACGAGGTGGCCCGACACGTCGACATCCTGATCCTGGGCGGGGGAATCGCAGGGGCCGCCATCGCCGCCCAGCTTGCCGGCTCTCGAAAGGTCGCCCTGCTGGAACGCGAACCGGTGCTCGCCTACCACACCACCGGACGCTCGGCGGCCATGTACATACCGTCCTATGGCGGATCGGCGGTCCGTCCCCTGACCGCGGCCAGCGGCGCCTTCCTACATGCGCCGCCGCCGGCGTTTGGCGGCTCCCTGCTCCGTCGGCGCGCGGTGCTGCACATAGCGCGACAGGATCAGCTGCAGCGCCTCGCAGCCTTTGTCCGAGCCATGGACGCCGGGGTTGATTTGCGTGGGCTGGACGGCGACACGGCGCGAGCCCTTGCGCCGATCCTGCGGCCGCAGGCGGTCGCCGCGGCGGTCCTGGAAGAGGAGGCCGGCGACATCGACGTCGCCCGACTGCACGCCGGGTATCTCAGGCAGGCGAGGTCGGCCGGGGCCCTCGTCCTCACGGGCCTGGGCGACATCCGGCTCGAGCGCCGTTTCGGTGTCTGGCGAGCGAAGACGTGCGGGCCGCAATTCTCCGCGCCGGTCGTGGTGAATGCGACGGGCGCCTGGGCCGATCAGACCGCCCTGCAGGCGGGGGCACGGCCCCAGGGCCTGACCCCGCTTCTGCGGACTGTCGTCGTCACGGACGCCCCGACCGCGCCGTCCTTCGCCGACTGGCCCGTGGTCAAGGATGTCGACGAGCAGTTCTACTTCAAGCCCTTCTCAGGACAGTTGCTGATCACGCCGGCCGATGAGGAACCGAGCGCCCCCTGCGACGCCGCGCCCGACCCCCTCGACATCGCCTGTGCGATGTTTCGCTTCGCCGACGCGGCGGACCATCCGGTGGTCTCGGTGCGGCGGCGCTGGGCGGGTCTGCGCACCTTCGCGCCGGACAGGGCCCCTGTCGTCGGGTGGTCGCGCCACGACGAGGGGTTCTTCTGGATGGCCGGGCTCGGCGGATTTGGTATTCAGACGTCACCCGCCCTGGGACGTCTCGCGGCCTCCATCCTGCTGGGACGGCCCGTCCCGCCCGACCTTTCCGACTTTGGCGTTGACGCCCGGGCGTTCGTCCCGGACCGCCCTGGACCGCAGCCGACAGTTTCGCCGCACCTGATCCAGGAAACAGCTGGCCGTCCACCGCGACGAGTCCCTCAAGCGTGCGGGCCCTTGCCGGCCTGACCAGAACCGACGCGCCGAGGCAAGCTCATCACGCCCCCTTGATACGGGACCTCCCAGAGCGCGCGAAGGATGCATCCCCGCGCTGTCGGACTCCGTATCGAATGCAGCTAGCCTGCCGCTTGCCCGCGCCATCGTCCGCGCGCCCCGCCCGCAAGTCGGTAGTGGTGGAGGGGGTCGCGCAGAACGATGGAGAACCAATTGATCTCACCCGGACGCCTCAAGGTCCTCGTGGATGCGCCGGCGCGCCCTGAGGGTTCGTACGTCCTGTACTGGATGCAGCAATCACAGCGGGCGGCCTTCAATCCGGCTCTCGAATACGCGCTCGAGCAGGCCAATGAGCTCGACCTTCCGCTGCTGGTCTGCTTCGGCCTCACCGCCTATCCCGACGCAAACGCGCGCCATTACGACTTCATGCTTCGCGGGCTGGCTGAGGTCCGCGACCGGCTGATCGCGCGCGGTGTCGGGTTCGTGATCCGCAAGGCGCCGCCCCACGAGCTGGCCAGGCGGCTATCCGCCGACGCCGCCCTGGTGGTTTGCGACCGCGGCTATCTCAAGATCCAGCGCACCTGGCGGGCGAAGCTGGCCGAAGGACTTCAGCGACGGCTGATCCAGGTGGAAGGCGACGTGCTGGTCCCGGTGGAACTCGCCTCGGCGAAGCATGAGTACGCCGCCCGCACGATCCGCCCGCGCATCCAGCGTGTGTGGGGTGAATTTCTGGACGAGCTGGAGCCCCGCCCTGTCCGCCGCCGCGCCGACCACCTCGCCATCGCCGGCGATGTGGACCTGGACGACGTAGGCAAGGTGGTCGCGGGCTTGAAGGTCGACCAGGCGGTCGGCGCAGTGAAGCGTTTCCCAACCGGCGAAGGCGCCGCACGGGCTCAGCTCAAGGCGTTCATCTCCGGGGGACTCTCGCGCTATGCGGAGGAGCGCGGAAAGCCCGAGGCCCGCGCGGCCTCGCTCATGAGCCCTTATCTGCACTTCGGGCAAATCTCGCCGGTGGAGATCGTCCTGGCGGTTCGCCGCACGCCTGCTTCCGACAACCGCGCCACCTATCTCGAAGAGCTGGTCGTTCGGCGTGAGCTCGCCATGAATCATGTCTTCTACGAGCCGGGCTACGACAGCTACGCCGCCATGCCCGACTGGGCCCGCAGGACCCTGGCAGAGCACGCCGGCGATCCCCGCCCGCACCTCTACACACGCGAACAGTTCGAGGCGGCCCAGACCCACGATCCCTACTGGAACGCCGCCATGCGCGAAATGCTGGCCACAGGTTACATGCACAACCACCTGCGCATGTACTGGGGGAAGAAGATCCTCCAGTGGTCGGCGAGCGCGGACGAAGCCTTCGAAACCACACTGGCCTTGAACAACCGATGGTTCCTCGACGGCCGCGACGCCAACTCCTACACCAATGTTGGGTGGCTGTTCGGCTTGCACGACCGGCCCTGGGGACCCCAGCCGGTCTTCGGGACCGTTCGATCAATGGGCGCCAACACCTTCAAGAAGTTCGACGCCGACGCCTATGTTCGGCAGGTGGCAGGCCTGGCCGCCGCCGAGGGCACGTAGTCGCCACCGCTGTCCTGCAGGGGCGACGTGGTACAGCACTCCCACCGGACGATACGCTGCTTCACGACCATGCCTCTCGGAACTCGACGATGAACAAAGGCGCCTTCCGCCTCTACGGCCGCAGCAGCTCTCACTACACTCGATTGACGCGGATCTTCGCCCTGGAAGCTGGGGTCGAGGTGGATCACGCACACACGCCCCTCACCAGCCTCGAAGCCGAAGCCTACGGCGGCCACCCGGCGCTCAAGCTGCCGGTCCTCCACGTGGGCGCTGAGCCTATCTACGGCGCTGAGAACATTTGCCGCCGCCTGGTGCGGTCATCCCCTCTAGGCCTGGACGTGGTGTGGCCAGAGACCTTGCAGCGCACGGATTTCGCGAATGCTCAGGAGCTGGTGTGGGGCGCCATGCAAGCGCAGGTGCAACTCGTCCTCGGGCTACAGGTGGCAGGGCTTCCCGCCGACAGCCCCTACTTCATCAAGACCCGTGCGGGGCTACACGGGGCCTTGGACTGGCTTGACGGTCGGATCGAGGAAATCCTGGCGAAGCTGCCGGAACGCGACATGAGCCTGCTGGAAGCCTCCCTCTACTGCTTGGTGGAGCACCTGGCCTTCCGCAGCAGTGTCGAGCCCGCGGGGTATCGTCGTCTCACGAATTTCTGTGCGGTGTTCGGTCGACGGGCGTCAGCCCAAGCCACCCCTTACAGTGTCGATGCATGGCCCTCAGGCGCGAGCGCGCCGCTTCTGCCAGAGCCGAGGTGAGCCCGGCTGGGACGAACGCATCCGCGCCTTGCCCACGGCCAGCTCGGGCCTCCGTCTAAAGGTCGTGGAGGGACACCAGGAAGTGCTTTACGGCCCAGACGATCGACTGACCCTTCGCAATGAGCCAGCTGTCGCCAGGACCATACCCGGATGCAACGCGAGGTCGCCTTCTCGCCTTTAGAGCCCAGGGCGCTCGCCGCCTCTGTCTTGGGGAGACGAATGACATGAAGACCCTAGCCGCGTGGTTCGCCGGCCTTACGGCGCTCCTGGTCGTCGGATGCAGCGGACCGGCCGAAGATGCCGCACACCGGCGAGCCGATGCCGTGGACGAGGCCGGCGAACGCCAGGCCGACGCGCTGGAGCGGCAAGCGGCAGCGACCAGCAACGAAGCTGAAGAGACCGCGCTGAACCGCCAGGCGGACGCCGTCGAAAACGCCGCGGACAGAAAGTCCGACGAAATGCACCGCCAGGTCGACAAGGACTTCTAAGCCGCGATCGCGCCAGGGCGCGACCTTGGCTCCGAGCTGACAAGGCGACGCTGCTGGGCATCCGCTTGCCCCAACAACGCGCTCGCGAGCCCTCCGCTAGGCGCCGGCGACGGTCAACGCTTGGTCCAGGTCCGCAAGGATGTCGTCGATGTGCTCAAGGCCAATCGAGAGGCGCACGTATCCCGGAGAGACGCCGGTCGCGAGTTGCGCTTCTGCATCAAGCTGGGAGTGGGTTGTTGACGCAGGATGGATCGCCAGGCTGCGGGCGTCTCCGATATTGGCCACATGGTACAGGAGCTTGAGGCTGTCGATGAACTTGCGCCCCGACTCGACACCGCCGGCAAGCTCGAAGCCGACCAGGCCGCCATATCCCCCTTTCAGATAGCGCTCAGCCCGTTTCCGCGCTTCGCCCGATTGCTGGCTCGGATAGATGACGCGCGAGACGCCAGCCCGTTCGGCCAACCACGTCGCCACCCTGGCCGCGTTCTCACAGTGCCTGGGCATGCGCAGCGCCAAGGTCTCGACGCCCTGCAGAATCTGGAAGGCGTTGAACGGCGAGATCGCGGCGCCAAGGTCGCGGAGCAGGACGGTGCGCGCACGCATGATGTAAGCCACCGGCCCCAGCCCCTTCACCGCCTGGGTCCAGGCCGTGCCGTGATAGGAAGGGTCGGGGCTGTTGAGCGCAGGCTGGCGGTCGCCGGCCGCCTCCCAATCAAAGTTTCCGCCGTCCACGATCACCCCGCCGATCGAGGTCCCGTGACCGCCCAGGTACTTCGTCGCGGAATAGACCACCACGGCCGCGCCATGGTCGAGCGGGCGGCAAAGCAGCGGGGCGGCGGTGTTGTCCATGATGAGGGGAATGCCGAGGCTCCGCCCAATGGACGCCACCTCGGCGATCGGGAACACCTCGAGCTTTGGATTGGGAAGCGTTTCAGCATAGTAGGCGCGCGTCCTGTCATCGCTGGCGCGCCGGAAGTTCTCGGGGTCTGCGGGATCAACGAAGCGCACGTCGATCCCTTGGTCGCGTAAAGTGTTCGCAAACAGATTCCAGGTGCCGCCATAGAGCGCAGTAGAGCTGACGACGTTGTCTCCAGCCTTGGCCAAGGTCTGCAGGGCGAGGGCCGACGACGCCTGGCCGGAAGCGACGGCAAGACCCGCGACGCCGCCGTCCAGGGCGGCGACGCGCTTCTCCAGCACGTCGGTCGTGGGGTTCATGATCCGGGTGTAAATGTTGCCCGCTTCCTGCAGGGCGAACAGCGCCGAGGCGTGATCGGTGTCTCGGAACTGATAGGACGTCGTCTGGTGAATTGGCACCGCCACCGAACCGGTCGATGGGTCGGCGCGCCACCCCGCATGCAGCGCCAAGGTCTCAGGATGCAGCGTACGCCCAGACATGATCGACCTCGTGATCGGATTTCAAAGCGACACTCGGTGCCATCTTTGACGAAGGCCAGCAACCACCACTCGCTTCGCAAAGGGCGGCGCCGAAAGTGGCCCGCCGCCGCGGGGAGGTGACTCATGCCAGCCGAAACGGCGTGAAAAGGGGGCATGACGCGATCCAAAAGGCCTGGAAATAACGCTCCCGGCGGCCGCTTCTTGCGCCGCATCCGTGCCACCGGCTCGTAAGAGCCGTCTGACAAGACTACTAACTTATTGAAAACATTGGTAGCTGGGGGCGGGATCGAACCGCCGACCTGTGGGTTATGAATCCACCGCTCTAACCATCTGAGCTACCCAGCCGCCGGGCCTTTCGGCGAGGGGCGGGTTATAGGGTGGCTTTTTCCCCGCTTCAAGCGGCTTGGGTGCGGCGCGTTACCCAGCTAGGTTCTCTCCCGCATGAGCGTGCTTCACCTCCTGGGAACTGCCGGCGAAGGCGGCGCGGAAACCTACTTCCTCGACCTGGTCGGCGCGCTGGCGCGGGCGGGCGTGGATCAGGCCTGTGCGATCCGCGCCAACACCAATCGCGAGGCCGCCCTGGAGCGCATGGGCGTACCGTCCGGGGTCTTCCGGTTCGGCGGTCCGGTCGACATCCTGACCAAGCCGAAATTGGCCGGCTTCTCCCGCAAGTACGACGTCAAGCTGGCCCTCGCCTGGATGAACCGCGCCGCGCGGCACACGCCCAGCGGGCCGTGGGCGCGGGTCGGCCGCCTGGGAGGCTACTACAACCTCAAATACTACAAGGGCTTCGACGAGCTGGTCGCCAACACCGAGGACATCGCCGAGTGGGTGGTGGGCCAGGGCTGGCCGGCCGGCAAGGTGCGCCACATCCCCAACTTCGCCGAGGCCCCGGCCGAGGTCGGCGCGGTCGACCGCGCGAGCCTCGACACCCCGGCCGGGGTCCCCCTGCTGCTGGCCATGGGCCGGCTGCACGAGTCCAAGGCCCACGATGTCTCGCTGAACGCCCTGGCCAAGGTTCCAGGCGCCTACCTGTGGATCGCCGGGGCCGGCGGCCTGGAAGCCAAGCTGAGGGCCATGGCCGACGCGCTGGGCGTCGCCGACCGCGTTCGGTTCCTGGGCTGGCGCACCGACGCCTCGGCCCTCTATCGCGCCGCGGACATCTGCGTTTTCCCCTCGCGCTACGAGCCGCTGGGCAATGTGGTGATCCAATCCTGGGCCCACGGCCTGCCGGTGATCGCCGCCGCCAGCCAGGGCCCCGCCGCCTTGATCCGCGACGGTGAGGACGGCCTGCTTGTTCCCGTCGACGAGGCCGATGCCCTGGCGCAGGGCGTCAACCGGCTGCTGGCCGATCCCGCGCTGCGCGCAACTGTCGTCCGCAACGCCGCCGCGCGAGTGGAGGCCGAGTTCTCGCAGGCGGCCGTGGTCGCCCAGTGGCGCGAGCTGTTCGCCGACTACGGGGCGGTCTGATGTGCGGCATCGCGGGCGTGATCGGCCCGGGCGGCTCCGCCCGGCCGCTGATCGAGGCGATCGTCCACCGCGGCCCCAACGGGGTGTTCGTCGAGGAACAGCCGGGGCGCTCGCTCGCCCACGCCCGGCTGTCGATCATCGACCTGGAGGGCGGCTGGCAGCCGTTGCACGCCGCCGGATCGACCGTCATCGGCAACGGGGAGGTCTATAACTACGTCGAGCTCGCCCGCGACTTCGAGCTGGGCGGACGCCTGGCCACCGGCTCGGACTTCGAGCCCCTTCTGCACCTCTACGCCCAGGAAGGGCCTGCCGCCTTCGACCGCCTGCGGGGCATGTACGCCTTCTGCCTGATCGGGAACGACGGCCGGACCTGGCTGGTCCGCGACCCGTTCGGCATCAAGCCGCTCTATCTGCTGGAGCATGAGGGGTCCGTCGCCTTCGCCTCGGAGCCGCGCGCTTTCCTGGCGGCGGGACTGATCAAGGCGGACCTGTCGGAGGATCGAGCGCGGGAGCTGCTGGCCTTCAACTACACCCTGGGCGAGGAGACGATCTTCCCGGGCCTGCGCCGCCTGGCGCCGGGCGAGATCGTCGAGGTCGTCGACGGCCGGATCGTGCCGCGTGGCCGGCGAATGGCAGCGCCGGCCAGGCTCTCCTCCGGCGGGGACGAGGCCGAACTCCTCAAGCGGCTCGACACGGTGCTGGAGGACAGCGTCCGCGTCCATCAGCGCTCCGACGTCCCCTATGGCCTGTTCCTCTCCGGTGGGATCGACTCGGCGACGGTGGCCACCCTGATGGCGCGGCAGAACGAACGCCCAGTCACCGCCTTCACCTGCGGCTTCGACGCGCCAGGCGCGCGGGACGAGCGGGCCCAGGCCGAGCGCGTGGCCAGGGCGCTCGACCTCGACTGGCGCGAGACCCGGTTCGGCGAGGAAGACTTCTGGCGGATCCTGCCGCAAGTCGCCTGGGCCATGGACGACCCCACCGCCGACTACGCCACCCTGCCCACCTACAAGCTCGCCGAGGCCGCCAAGGGTACCCTCACCGTGGTGCTGACCGGGGAAGGTGGCGACGAGCTGTTCGGCGGCTACGGCCGCTATCGCCGGGCCCTGCGACCGGCCTGGCTGGGCGGCCGCTCGGCCGAGCCCCGCGGCGCGGAGCCCGCCGTCCTGGCCCGCTGGCGCGCCGCCGCCAAGGCGCCGGATGGCCTGAGCCGCCTGCAGCAGGCCCAGTGGGCCGACATCGCCACCTGGCTGCCCAATGATCTGCTCACCAAGCTGGACCGCTGCCTGATGGCTCATGGACTGGAGGGCCGCACGCCATTCCTGGACCCCGAGGTCGCCGCCTTCGCCTTCCCCCTGCCCGACCGGTTCAAGGTGCGCGGTCGCTACGGCAAGTGGCTGCTGCGCAAGTGGCTGGAGCGGTCCTGCCCCGCCGCCGAGCCCTGGGCGCGCAAGCAGGGTTTCACCGTCCCCGTGGACGCCTGGATCGCGCCCCGCGCCGCCGAAATCGGCGAGCGGATCGCCGAGGTCGCGGCCGTGCGTCGGGTCCGGGAGCCGCAGGCGGTCCGCGCCGCCTTCGCGCGCGAGGGCGGCGAGCGTTGGCCCCTGTTGTTCTTCGCCGTCTGGTCGCTGATCCACCTGGAAGGCGCCGCACCGCAGGACGCGCTCGCCACCGTCGTTGGAACGATCTGAGCCTATCCCCATTCCCGCGTCAGTCTTCGGAGTTCCCCATGCGCAACCTCATGATCACCACGGCCTTCGCGACGGCGCTCGCCGCGTGCGGCGGGACCCAGGCTCAGCCCACGCCGGGCGCGCCCGTCGAGACCCGCCCGCCCAACGCCGAGGCCCAGAAGCCCGCCTTCGCCGGCCAGACCCGCGCGCCGGGCCTGGTCTCCAAGGTCGCCTATGATGTTCAGACCGCCGCCGAGGATCTCGACCACCCGTGGGGCCTGGCCTTCCTGCCCGACGGGCGACTGCTGATCACCGAACGCGCCGGCCGCCTGCGCATACTCGGCGCCGACGGCAAGCTGTCGCAGCCGGTCGCGGGCCTGCCGGCGGTGGACGCCCGCGACCAGGGCGGCCTGCTGGGGATCGCCGTCGATCCGGCGTTCGCACGCAACGGCCTGATCTATTGGGCCTATGCCGAAACCGATCCGGCCGGCGGCAACCACACCGCCGTGGCGCGGGGCAAGCTGGCGGGGAACGCCCTCGAGAACGTCCAGGTGATCTTCCGCCAGACGCCCTCTCTGGACTCCACCAAGCACTATGGCGGGCGGCTGGTCTTCGCCCGTGACGGGACGCTGTTCGTAGCGCTCGGCGAGCGCTCCGACCTGCCCGGCCGGATCCAGGCCCAGCGGATGGACGGGACGCTCGGCAAGATCGTGCGGATCAACGCCGATGGCTCGATACCCAAGGACAACCCCTTCGTCGGCAAGCCCGGCGCGCGGCCCGAGATCTGGTCCATCGGCCATCGCAACATCCTCTCGGCGGCGCTCGATCCCGCGACCGGCAAGCTGTGGGAGGTCGAGCACGGGCCGCGCGGCGGCGACGAGCTGAACCAGCCGGAAAAGGGCAAGGACTACGGCTGGCCGACCATCACCTATGGCGAGGAATATTCCGGCAAGCCGGTCGGCGAAGGCATCACCGCCAAGCCCGGCATGGAGCAGCCGGTCTATTACTGGGACCCGGTGATCGCCCCGGCCGGCATGGCCTTCTACGAGGGCCAGGCCTTCCCGGCCTGGAAGGGCAGCGTGCTGATCGGCGGCCTTTCCGGCAAGCAGGTGGCCCGCCTGGTGTTGAAGGACGGCAAGGTGGTCGGCGAGGAGCGGCTGTTCACCGAGCTGGGCGAGCGGATCCGCGACGTGGTCGTCGGCCCGGACGGCGCAATCTGGCTGGCCACCGACGCCGCCAAGGGCAAGGTGCTGAAGGTGACGCCGAAGCCCTAGAGCCCAAGCCGGCCCGCGACCTCTTCGCCGATGGCCAGCGAGGAGGTCAGGCCCGGGCTCTCTATGCCGAACAGGGTCACCAGGCCTTCCAGCCTGTGGGCCTCCGGCCCGTCGATCCGGAAGTCCGGCTGCGGCTCGTCGGGGCCGTGCAGCTTGGGCCGGATGCCGGCATAGTCCGGGGCCAGGGCGCCGTCGGGCAGGCCCGGCCAGAACTTGCGGATATAGCGGTAGAACTCGGTCGCCCGTTCCGGGTCGACGCTGTAGTCCAGGGTGTCGACGAACTGCAGGTCCGGCCCGAACACCGCCTGGCCGCCCAGGTCGCGGCGATAGTGGGTGCCGAGCGCTCCTGGGATGGGCGGCGGATAGATCAGCCGCGCGAACGGCGCCTTGCCCGTCAACCGGAAATAGACCCCCTTGCCGTAGTGCAGCGGCGGGATGGTCGCCTTGGGGAAGCCCTCGATGGTCGCCGCCACCGTCTGGGCCGAGAGGCCGGGCGCGGTCACCAGAAGCCGGCAGGAGAGCGTGGTCGGCTCCTCGCCGCCGGCGCGCACCGAGAACCCGCCGCCCGCCAGCGGGCTGGCGCCCTCGAACGGCGTGGAGGTCACCACCGCCCCGCCGGCGGCCTCGATCTCGCCCTGCAGGGCCAGCATGTAGCCGTGGCTATCGAACACCCCGCTCTGCGGCGAGATCAGCGCGCCCTCGCACGCCAGCTCGGGCTCCAGGGCCAGGACCTGGGCCTTGGTCATCTGTTCCATGCCCTCGACGTCGTTGGCCTGGGCCTGCTCCAGGATGGCGTCGAGACGGGCGACCTCGTCGGCCGTGGTCGCCACCACCAGCTTGCCGCAGCGGTCGTAGGCCACCTTGTGGCTGTCGAGGAAGGCGTAGAGGGCGCGCCGGCCCTGGACGCACAGCCGCGCCTTCAGCGAGCCGGTTGCGTAGTAGAGCCCGCCATGGATCACCTCGGAATTGCGCGCCGAGACCCCCTCGCCGATTATCGGCCCGGCCTCGAGCACCGCCACCACCAGACCGCGCTTGGAGAGCGCATATCCGCAAGCCAGGCCCACCGCGCCCGCGCCCACCACCACCGCATCGAAATCGAAATCCGCCATGGGGGTCAGGCCTAGCGGGTGCGGCGGCGGTTGGGAACCTTCACTAGTGAGCGCCGTGGGAACAGCACCTGCAACAGCCCGTCATGCGACAAATGTTCTTCTTTTGTTCTTGCATTTGGAGCTTTACAGCGGCAAACTCTACCATGGAGGGTGTCGGCAATAGAACCAAGGAGTGACCGTTGAGTGGTTCCTATGCGCGGGGCGGCCAGCCTCGTTCTGTGCCCGATCCAGATGCAGAAGACTACGCGGCGATGGTGGAGCGTCAGAAGCTGACGAACGCCAAGCAGGAGGCCGGCTATTGGAGCACCCACCCGGGCCTCGCGGAATCGTTCGTTCCGGTCTGGGGGTCTGCACCGGAAGCTATCGCTGACGCGCACGAGGGCGACATTGTCGGCGCCGTGGGCAACGGCCTGCTCGCGGTCACGGACCTTGCGCCGGGCGCCTTCGTCGCCAAGGGGATGGCGAAAGGCGGGTTGAAGGCTGGGTCACATACCTGGAAACAGACACGCAGGTGGATGGGTAAGCAAGGCATGCTTGCTCCTGGCCAGCACGGTCACCACGGCATCATTCCACAGGGCGGTTGGCGAAAGTCGGTCCCTACAAAGGTCAAGAACCAGCCCTGGAACATTACGGGCACGGCGACGCCCGAAACTCATGGTCGGATTCACGGCCGATACAGCGGCAAGCCACAGTTCACCGTCCTGCAACAGTATCGCTACGGCACGCCGAACTGGGCCAAGGCCACACATGTTTGGGTCCCGAACGGAGGCATCACTGCGTTTGACACGAGCCAGGAACGAGCACGGCGAGGAAAATAGTGCGCTATCTGGAAATCGCGCTCGAGGTCCTGAAGGAGATTGGGATCTTCGTCTTGATCATGCTCGCCATCGCGGCGGTCTTGATTCTTCTCGGGATGGCGTCTGGCTACATTCATCTCGCGCTCGATAAGGCGAGGCGCCGAAAGCGGAGACAAAGCGGCCAACGCACAAACGGGGGCTCTCACATTCGTGGCCGCATGACGCGGATGGCGCGTCCGACTCTGCTGATGACCCCCACCAAGCATCCTGGTTTCTCAAAGCTCGGCGGCGAGCCGGAGTTGCCGCCCGGCCAGGCTTGGCCGCCAGGTCAGAAGGCGTCGCGAGCGTTCCTGGTCCAGGTGGATCTGGCCGAGGTGCGGGCGGCGGAAGGGCCGGACTGGCTGCCGGCGGACGGCCGCCTCTACGCCTTCTATGACGACGAGCGTCCTGGCTTCGTCGATCTAGTGCAGATCGTGCATAGCCGCGAGCCGGCTAGCGAGAGCGCGCCATGCCCGACGGATGTCTCACCCAAGCTGCGCTTTCCAGAGCGCCGCGTTGAGTTCCTGAGGTTTCGCTCGATTCCGAGTCTCGATTGGCTGGGCGTCGACCTGCGCGACCTGGATGACGACGTCGATCTGGACGAACTCGCCGACTTGCCGAACGAAGTCTTTGGCGACGAACTTCAGCATCGGATAGGCGGCTATCCCTCGGAGATCCAGGACGAGCAGATGGCGCTGTCGTGCGAGCGGCTGCGCCGTGGGTTGGACCCGCACGACGGCGAGGAACCGACGCCGGCGATACTCCGCGCCTCCAAATCCTGGCGATTGTTGCTGCAAATCGATTCCGACCCCGCGCTCAAGATGAACTGGGGCGACGGCGGCATGCTCTACGTCTTTATCCGCGAGCAGGACGCGCGGGCGGGTGACTTCTCCAAGACTGTGACTCTGTTCCAGTGCTACTGACGCCCGCCCCATAGGCAAACCACCGCTTCGCCTCTAGCCTCACCTTAACGAGACAAGACGGGGAGCGGGACGATGCGACGGATGAGGCTGGCCCTGGCGGCCGTGGCGGCGGTCTTGATTCCGGCGGCGGCGCTCGCCCAGGCTTCGCCGCCCCCGGCCGGCGCCTCGATCCTGATGTGGAGCCCCGAGCAGCAGCAGGCCGGCTACAAGGCCATGGAGACCCTGGCCGCCCACGAGGTGGTCAAGCGCGGGCCCACGGTCTTCCCACTGCCGGCAGGGGCGCCGCTCGACCCGAAGCTCAAGATCGCCGGGACGCCGCACGACATCGAGAGCTTCATGGCGGCCTACCGGGTCTCGGGCCTACTGGTGATCAAGGACGGCCAGGTGCGGCTGGAGCGCTATGGCCTGGACCGCAAGCCTGCCGACCGCTGGACCTCGTTCTCGGTGGCCAAGTCGGTGACCTCGACCCTGGTGGGCGCGGCGATCCAGGACGGCTTCATCAAGAGCCTGGACGACCCGGTGACGACCTACATCCCCGAGCTGAAGGGCGGCGGCTATGACGGCGTGACCGTGCGCCAGCTGATCACCATGACGTCGGGCGTGAAGTGGAACGAGGACTATACGAGCCTCGACTCCGACGTGGCCAAGGTGGGGCTCTCGGTCATCGAGCCGGGCGTCAATCCGGTGGTCAGCTATATGCGCCGCCTGCCCCGCGACGTGCCGCCGGGCTCGAAATTCCACTACTCCACCGGCGAGACCGACCTGGTGGGGATCCTGGTCTCCAAGGCGGTGGGCAAGCCGCTCTCGCAGTATCTATCGGAGAAGATCTGGGCGCCGTTCGGCATGGAGCAGGACGCCATCTGGGTGGAGGACGTGGCCGGCCATGAGCGCGGCGGCTGCTGCATGTCCATGACTCTGCGCGACTATGGCCGGATCGGCATGTTCATCCTGGGCGGCGGCAAGGCCGGCGGAAAACAGGTGGTCCCCGAGGACTGGACCGCCGAGGCGACGCGCTCCCACGTCCTGGTCAATCCGGCCCATCCCGAATACGGCGGCTACGGCTATTTCTGGTGGATCAATCCCGCCGTGGGCTCCTACGAGGCCCAGGGCATCTTCGGACAATCGATCACCACCTTCCCCAAGGATGGTCTGGTCATCGTGGTCAATTCCGCCTGGCCCGCGGCCGACACCCCTGAGCTGAACGCCGCGCGCGACCGGCTGACCGCGGCCATCCGCGCGGCGGTCCGCTAACCGCCGAAGGTCAGGCGGATCTGGTCGCGATAGAGCAGCAGGTCGCGGGCGACCACGTTCGGGTCGCCCAGGGCCTTGGAGACGATCAGCGCCTGCGATGTTGTGCCGAACACCCCGTCAGCCAAGCCGACCAGGTCCGTCGGCAGTCTCGGGGGATAGGTTTCGGCGATCTCCTCCAGCCAGGCGAGGAAGGTCTTGCGCCAGGCCAGCACGCCCTCGGTGTTCATCCGGGTGACCTCGCGGTCGAAGGCCTGGTCCTGGAAGGTGATCGTCGCCACCAGGCAGCCCGGATGGTTCGTCACCATGTCCGACATCGCCTCGGCATAGAGCTTGATGAAGACCAGATAGGCGTGCAGCGGGTCGGACGACAGCTCCCGCGCCCGGGCGATGAGGGTCTGCTGGAAGACCTCGTTCTCGGCGTGGAACCGCTCCAGGATCTGACGGGCGAGGTCGTTCTTGTCGCGGAAATGGTAGAAGAAGCCGCTCTTGGTGATGCCCGCCTCGGCCACCAGCTCCTCGATCGAGGTGGCGCTGAAGCCTTTGCGGATGATCGCGTCATAGGCGATGTCCAGCAGGCGCTCGCGGGTTCGCGCGCCTTTCGACTGCACCGTCGGTGTGGTTTTCTCGAGCGGCTGGCTGGCCAATGGAAGAAGCCCCGGGCGGGTGAAGACCCAAGCCCTTCAGATAACACGAAAATCCGAGGCCGGCCAAAACCGACCGCGCATCCGCTAGAGACCGGCGAGGCAACGAAATACCTCTCCTCCCCCCAAATGAGGAGAAACCAATGCAACAGAAAGACCAGGCAGGCCTGATCCTGACCGGCGCGAGCCCGATGGCCGCACAATCCTACCGCGAGGCGCTGAGCCTTTATCACCGCATGGGTGGCGATCCCTTCATGCTGCTGGAGGAAGCCCTCGCCGACAGCCCCCGCTTCATCATGGCCCATGTGCTCAAGGCCAACCTGATGCTGGTCGGGACCGATCCCGAGACCATGATGGGCGGGATCGCCGCCCTGGAGACGGCCAAGACCCTGGCCGGCACCGACCGCGAGCGCGGCCACGTGGCCGCCCTGGCCAGCATCGCCGCCGGCGAGATCCGCGACGCCGGGCGCATACTCGAGGACCTGTCCATCGAGCATCCGCGCGACCTGCAGGCCCTGCAGGCCGGCCAGCTGATGGACTTCCTGCTGGGCGACTCGCGCATGCTGCGCGACCGCATCGCCCGGGTCCTGCCCCACTGGTCGGACGCCATGCCCGACTATCACGCGGTGCTGGCCATGCTGGCTTTCGGCCTGGAGGAAAGCGGCTTCTACGGCCGCGCCGAGGCGGCGGGCCGCCGGGCCCTGGAGCTGCAGCCGCTGGACGCCTGGGCCCAGCACGCCGTGGCTCACGTGATGGAGATGCAGGACCGGCGGGCGGACGGGATCGCGTTCATGCGCCGCGAGAGCACCGGCTGGCAGCAGGACAGCTATTTCGCGGTCCACAACTGGTGGCATCTGGCCCTCTTCCACCTGGGTCTGGGCGAAACCGATGAGGTGCTGCGGCTCTATGACGGCCCGATCTATGGCGAGGCCTCCACCATGGACTTCGACAAGCTGGACGCGGCGGCCATGCTCTGGCGATTGAAACTGCTGGGGGTCGATGTCGGCGACCGCTGGAACCCGCTGGCCGACGTCTATGAGCAGGGCATCCTCGGCATGTCGGCCTTCTCCGACGCCCACGCCATGATGGCCTTCGTCGGCGCCGGCCGCGCGGAGGGCGTCAAGGCGGTGCTCGCTGCGCAGGACCAGGCCCTGGCGGCGCCGGGCGACAACGCCGCCATGGTGCGCGATGTCGGCCTGCCCCTGATCCAGGCCATCGCGGCCTTCGACGCCGGGGCCTTCGCCACCGCGGCCGATCGGCTGCGCGGGATCCGCAACCGCTCCGGCCGGTTCGGCGGCAGCCACGCCCAGCGCGACCTGATCGACCTGACTCTCATCGCCGCGGCGCGGCGGGGCGGCGACGGGCGGCTGGAGAAGGCCCTGCTCGCCGAGCGCGCCAACGCCAGGCCGCTGTCGATCGGCGACGAGGCGCTGCTCAGCCGCGCGGCCTGAGGATGGAGGCGGCGGCCTTAAGCCGCCGCCTTCTCCCACTCGGCCCACAGCTTGGCCTCATCGGCCTTGGCGACCTTCACCGAGGCGTCCTTGATGTGGCCGTAGCCGCGGATGGCCTGTGGCACGGCGGCGATCCTGATCGCGGTCGGCAGGGTCTTGGCGGTGAGGCCCGCCAGGACCTTGTCGAGACCCGCCTGATAGTCGGCGATCAGGCGCCGTTCCATCCGGCGCTCCTCGGTGTGGCCGAAGATGTCCAAGGCCGTGCCGCGCAGGCCCTTCATCTTCGCCATGACCGGGAAGCCGTAATCCACCATCCAGCCGCCGAACTGGATCTTCTTCGGCTTGCCGTCCGGCCCCTTGGGCGCGAGCAGCGGCGGAGAGAGCCAGACCTTGGTCTTGCCGCCCTTGAAGGTCCCTTCGCGCTCGGCGGCGAACCGGCCGTCGGTATAGAGCCGGGCGACCTCGTACTCGTCCTTGTAGGCCATCAGCTTGTAGAGATTGGTCGCCACCGCGCGCGTCAGAGCCTCGGAGCCGAACATGGCCTCGGCCTTGGCGACCTGCTCCACCCGTTCCAGGTAAAGCCTGGCGTAGGCGTCGTTCTGGTAGGCGACCAGCTCGCGGCCGCGATGGGCGATCAGGTCGGCCAGCGGCATGGTCTCGGGCGTCGGGACGTCGGCCTCGGCCGGGCCCCGCGCGGCGGGATCGTGCGCCACCCGCCGGCCCAGTTCGAAGGCCTGGAGATTGGCCTCGGCCTGGACGCCGTTCAGGCGGATCGCGCGGTAGATGGCCCGCGAGGACAGCGGCACCAGACCCTTCTGCCAGGCGAAGCCGACCATGATCATGTTGGCGTAGATGGCGTCGCCGAAGGTGGTCTCGGCCAGGTGGTGGGCCGGGCATTCGTCATAGGACCTGGTGGCCGCCTTGATCCGACCCGACATGCTCTTGGAGTCGAAGCGCACGTCGCGGTCGGTGACGAAATCGGCGGTGGGCGAGAAGTCCTCGTTGCCGCAGGCCACGGTGCGGTCCTTGGCGTAGAGGGCGAGCGCGTCGGCGCCGGCCGCCGAGAGGATGTCGCAGGCGATCAGCACGTGGGCGCTGGCCGCCGGGACGCGCCCGCCGACCACGCTGTCCTCGGTCTCGCCGATCCGCACGTGGGAGAAGACCGCCCCACCCTTCTGGGCGAGGCCCGTCATGTCCACCACCGACGAGGCGCGGCCGTCCACGTGGGCGGCCATGGCCAGGATCGAGGCGACGGTGGTCACGCCCGTGCCGCCGATGCCGGTGAAGACGATGTTGCGCACGCCTTCCAGGGGCTCGAAGGTCGGCAGCGGGGTGGAGTCGGCCGTCAGGGCCGGCATCGCCTTGGCGTGGGCGTTCTCGCCGCCTTCGATGGTGACGAATGAGGGGCAGAAGCCTTCGAGGCAGGAATAGTCGGTGTTGCAGCTCGACTGGTTGATCTTCCGCTTGCGGCCGAACTCGGTGTTCAGCGGCTCGACGGAGACGCAGTTGGACTTCTTCGAACAGTCGCCGCAGCCCTCGCAGACCAGGGGATTGATGAACACGCGCTTGGTCGCGGTCTGCATCTTGCCGCGCTTCCGCCGCCGCCGCTTTTCGGTGGCGCAGACCTGGTCATAGAGCATGACCGTGGTGCCGGGCGTGTCGCGCAGCATCTTCTGGACTTCGATCAGCTCAGAACGCGGGCGCACGTCCACGCCGGGGGCGAGGTCCTTCACATCGTCGTAGCGATGCGGGTCGTCGGCGACGATCACGGTCCTCGCCACGCCTTCGGCGGCGAGCTGGCGGGTGATCTGAGCCGGGGTGAAGCCGCTCTCGGCCGCCTGTCCGCCGGTCATGGCCACCGCGTCGTTGAACAGCAGCTTGTAGGTGACATGGCTGTTGGCGGCGATGGAGGCGCGGATCGCCAGGGAGCCGGAGTGATTGTAGGTGCCATCGCCCAGGTTCACGAACACATGCGGTTCGGTGGTGAAGGGGGCGGACCCCACCCAGGTCAGGCCCTCGCCGCCCATGTGGCTGTTCAGGTCGGTGGAGGGGTCCGAGAAGCTGGCCATGTAGTGGCAGCCGATCCCGGCCAGGGCTCGGGAGCCTTCCGGCAGGCGGGTCGAGGTGTTGTGCGGGCAGCCCGAGCAGAAGAACGGCTTGCGCTGCTGCTCCGCCGCCAGGGTCACGGCGGCCATGGAGGCGGCGGAGACGCGGGAGAGGTAGTCGTGGACCCGCTCCATGTGGGGGCCGGGGGGAAGGCGGTCGGCGATGGCCAGGGCCACCTCGGCCACGGACAGGGCCCCAAGTTCCGAGAGCAGGGCGTGGCCCTGCTCGTCGGTCTTGCCGACGATCTTCGGCCGCGCATGGGCCGGCAGGTCGTAGAGGGCGGCGCGGGCCTGGGTCTCGATCAGGGGGCGCTTGTGCTCGACGACCATCATGGTCTCGAGACCGGCGGCGAAGGCGCGCAGGCCGGTCGGCTCCAGCGGCCAGGGCATGCCGACCTTATAGATGGCGACGCCGAGGTCGGAGGCCTGCTGGCTGGTGATGCCCATGGCCGCGAAGGCCTCGATCACGTCCTTGTAGGCCTGGCCCTGGCAGACGATGCCCAGGCGCGGCCGGTTCGAGCCCAGCATGACCCGGTCGATGCGATTGGCGCGGGCGAAGGCGAGCGCCGCCGGGATCTTGAGCGTCCGCAGCCGGCGCTCCTTGTCCAGGGGCTGGTCCTTCAATCGGATGCCGACCCCGCCGGCCGGGAACTTGAAGCTGGCCGGAACCACGATCTTGTGGCGGTCCAGTGAGATGTCGATGGTGACGCCGGAATCCATGGTGTCGGCCAGCGCGATCAGACCGACCCAGAGGCCGGAGAACCGCGACATGGCGATTCCCATCAGGCCGTAGTCCAGCACCTCCTGCACGTCGGCCGGTGACAGCACCGGCATCTCGAAGTCCTGGAAGGCGAACTCCGACTGCGACGGCAGGGTGGAGGACTTGCAGGTGTGGTCGTCGCCCGCCACGGCGAGGACGCCGCCCTTCGGCCAGGTGCCGGCGAAGTTGGCGTGCTTGAAGGCGTCGCCCGTCCGGTCGACGCCGGGGGCCTTGCCGTACCACATGCCGGTGACGCCATCGAACTTGGCGCCAGGGAACAGATTGGCCTGCTGGCTGCCCCAGACGGCCGTGGCCGCCAGGTCCTCGTTGAGGCCTTCCTTGAAGACCACCTGGGCTTCCTCGAGGAACTTCTTCGCCCGGCCGGCCTGTTGATCCAGGCCGCCAAGCGGGGAGCCACGGTAGCCCGAGACAAATCCGGCGGTGTTCAGGCCCGCGGCCGCATCAAGGCGCCGCTGGTCCATCATCACCCGGAGGAGAGCCTGGACCCCGGTGATGAAGACGCGACCATCTTTGAGCAGGAATTTGTCGTCGAGCGTCACATCTGCGTGGCGCATAGCAATATCTTTCCTTTTCGGCTCCCTAGTGCCAATAGAAGATCATATAAGTGCCATGCAATTGCTTGCTAAAGGCGTGCCCCCCGCCATGGGTTCCGGGGCAAGAATGACGCTCATATGCGCCGTATGAAGGAGGAAAACTTGTCCGAGGCCCTCGACGCCGTCGATGCCAAGATTCTGGACCTGATCCAGCATGACGCCGGCCTTTCGGTCGCCGAGATCGCAGAACGGGTCGGCTTGTCCTCCAGCCCGTGCTGGCGGCGCATCAAACGCCTGGAAGATTCAGGCGTCATCCAGCGCCGGGTGACCATCCTGGACCGCGAACTGCTGGGCCTGGGCTTCGAGGTCTATTGCACCGTCAAGCTGTCGCTGCCGACCAAGGACAACCTCGACGCCTTCGAGACGGCCATCGGCAAGCTGCCGGAAGTGGTTCAGTGCGCCACCGTCACCGGCGCGGCCGACTACGAACTGCGCATCGTCACCCGCGACATGCACGCCTTCGACGACTTCCTGCGCGAGAAGATCCTGTCGCTGGGCCTGGTCTCCAATATCGAGAGCCGCATCGTCATCCGCTCGGTGAAGCACACCACCGCCGCGCCCCTCGGACTGATCAGCCCCTATGTGAGCTCGCACGGCTGACCCGAGGGCCCCCTGTCGGGGGCCGGCTCAGGCCGCGACGCCGAAGATCGCGCCCACGCCGGCGGTGAGCGCCATTGCGAATCCTCCCCAGAAGGTCACGCGGACGATCGCTTTCAGCAACGGCGCGCCCCCCGCCCGCGCGCCCACGCCGCCCAGCAGCGCGAGGAACGCGATCGAGGTGGCCGACACGACCGGCACGACGATTGGGGACGGGGTCACCATGGCCGCGACGAGCGGCAGCGCCGCGCCGCCGGCGAACATCAGGGCCGAGGTGACGGCCGCTTGAATGGGCCTAGCCGTCGTCGCGGCCGATATTCCGAGCTCGTCCCGGGCATGGGCGCCCAGCGCATCCTTCGCCATGAGCTGGGTGGCGACTGTCCGTGCGAGTTGCGGCTCGACACCGCGATCGGCGTAGATCCGGGTGAGTTCCTGCAATTCCAGCTCAGGCTGAGTGGACAGCTCGGCTGTTTCCCGCGCCAGGTCGGCCTTTTCCGTGTCGGCTTGGGAGCTGACCGACACATATTCGCCGGCCGCCATGGACATGGCGCCGGCCACCAGGCCGGCCACCCCCGCCACCAGGATCTCGCTGCGCCCCTGGGAGGCCGCCGCCACCCCAACGATAAGGCTGGCGGTCGAGACGATGCCGTCGTTCGCCCCCAGAACCGCGGCGCGGAGCCAGCCGACTCGCTCGATCAGGTGAAATTCTCGGTGCAGACGGCTCATCGATCCCCCAACAGCTGGCCGGTGATACGACCGGGTCCCTACGTCTTGCGGACCCAGAGCATCCTCTGGAGCGTCCGATCGCGGTCGAAGACCAGGTGCTTGAGCGCACCGGCAACGTGAAGGGCGACCAGCGGCCAGAAGAGTTTGGTCGCCGCCCCGTGCACTTCCTCGCACAACTCATGCAGCCAGGCGACGCGGTTCGGGAACGGACTGGGGATGGAGAAGAGGTCGAACACCTCTAGTGGGCGGGTCGTGGACCAGACGGCCAGCGGGCCGGTGATGATCAGGACTGCGATCATCGCCAGGAACAGGCCTTGAACCCCCGCGGCGAGAATCCGGAGCCATCGGTTGCGTTCCAGTGGCGCGGGCGAAGGCTGGGACGCTGACCACAGCAGCCGCGCCGCAAGAAACGTGAACAGCAGGACGCCCACCGACACGTGCAGGTTCTGAGCCGCGAGCTTCTCCGCCCTGTCGGCGGCTTCCTCCATCTGCTCGCCCAGAAGATAGAGCGCCAGGACAGATGCCGCGCTGATCCAGTGAAGGGTGATGGCCGCCCAGCCATAGGCTGTCTTGGAATTCGAGAGGGACATATTCCTAGGCATCATGCCGGAAGCCGCCCGCGCCTTGATCTCGCGCAAATCGGCGTCACCTTGGCGATCCGGGCCTCGGCGCCTTCTCCGCGCCGCCCCGACCGGGCAATGTCGGTTGGCAGATAGCTGGAGCCCCACCATGATCGACCTTGTCATCGACCAGCGGCGCAAGGACCTGGGCGGGTTCGAGGTCGGCCGGGTCTTGCCCCATGCCAGGCGGCGGATGGTCGGCCCCTTCATCTTCTTCGACCACATGGGCCCGGCCCGGTTCCAGGCTGGCTTCCCGGCGAATGTGGACGTGCGGCCGCATCCGCATATCGGGCTGTCGACCCTCTCCTACCTGTTCGAGGGCGAGATGACCCACCGCGACTCGGTGGGCGTCACCCAGCCGATCCGGCCGGGCGAGGTGAACTGGATGACTGCGGGCTCGGGCATCACCCATTCCGAGCGGTTCGAGACCCTGCGCGCGCAGGGGGGATTGATGAACGGCATCCAGGCCTGGATCGCCCTGCCGGTCGAGGATGAGGAGACCGCCCCCAGCTTCGACCATTACGCTCCCGACCTCCTGCCGACCTATGAGGCGAACGGGATGTGGGCGCGCCTGATCGCCGGCCAGGCGTTTGGCGCGAGTTCGCCCGTCAAGACCCACTCGCCGATGTTCTACGTCCACTGGGCGCTGAAGCCCGGCGCCCAGGCGGAGCTGCCGGCGGAATATCCCGAGCGCGCGGCCTATGTGGCCCAGGGCCTGGTCGAGGTCGACGGACGCCAGTACCACGAGGGCCAGATGCTGGTGTTCGAGCCCGGCCGGCCGGTGCTGTTCACCGCGGTCAACGACGCCATCGTCATGCTGCTGGGCGGCGAGCCGATCGGGCCGCGGTTCATCGACTGGAACTTCGTATCCTCGTCCAAGGATCGCATCGAGCAGGCCAAGTCCGACTGGCGCGCCGGACGGATGAAGCTGCCCGACGCCGACCACGACGAGTTCATTGCCCTGCCCGACGAACCGCCGCCGGCCCAGGCGAACCCGATGTCGTGAGACGGCGGAAAGGGGCTTGAACGCCCTGGGGTAAGCTTGCTTTGAATGCGGCCAACCAGATCCTGGGAGGACAGCATGAAACTCTACTCTTCCATCGGCCCCAATCCGGCCGTCGTGGCGATGTTCCTGGCCGAGAAGGGCGTCACCCTCGACACGGTCAAGGTCGACATCATGGCCGGCGAGAACCGCCAGGCTCCCTACATGGAAAAGAACCCGGCGGGCCAGTCGCCCTGCCTGGAGATGGACGGCGGCGGCCATCTGTCCGAGATCATCCCGATCTGCGAATACCTGGAAGAAAAGTTCCCCACCCCGCCGCTGATCGGTACGACGCCGGAAGAGCGCGCGGAGACCCGCATGTGGCTGCGTCGCATCGACCTCAATATCTGCGAACCGCTCGCCAACGGCTTCCGCTACGCCGAGGGCCTGCCCCTGTTCCAGAGCCGCATGCGGACCATCCCCCACGCTGCGGCCGACTTCAAGGAACTGGCCCAGGAGAAGCTGACCTGGCTTGACGGTCTGATGAGCGGCAAGACCTGGGTGGCTGGCGAGCGCTTCACCCTGGCCGACATCCTGCTGTTCTGCTTCGTGGAGTTCGGCGCCACGGTCGGCCAGCCGCTCAACCCCGACAATAAGAACATCGTCGCCTGGATGGAGCGGGTGAAGGCGCGGACGCCGGCCAAGACGCCGGCGTAGCACCGAGGTTCTAGATCCTCCCCCAGCGCGCAGCGCGATTTGGGGGAGGTGGCGCGTCGCCCTCTTCGGCGACGTGACGGAGGGGGCTGAAGCTCGCGAGCAAGAGTCAAGGTCCCCTCGGTCAGCTTCGCCGACTGCTCCCCCAGGAGGGGGAGCATCCTTTGGGTGTCAGGCTTGAGCGCTCAACGCCTTGCGCGTCTGTTCCCAGTACTGGGCGCCGGTGATGAGAGTGACAACCGTGGCCACCCACATCAGGGTGTGGGCGAACAGCGTCACCGGACTCTGGATGGCCGGATCGGCGGGCAGATCGAACGCGGCCCATGACGACGACAGCATCTCGGCGGCCAGCGCCGTGAGCTGCAGCGTGGTCTTCCATTTGGCGAGCAGGGTGACCGGCAGCTTCACTCCCTTGCCGGCGCCCACTTCGCGCAGGGCGCTGACCGTGAATTCGCGGAACAGCATCAGCCCCGCCGGCAGCACCACCATCGGCTGACCCCCCAGGGCCAGCAGGCCCAGGATCGCGCCGCAGACCAGCACCTTGTCGCCGATCGGGTCGAGGATCGCGCCCCAGACGCTGACGGCGTCCAGCTTGCGCGCCAGCCAGCCGTCGAAGAAGTCGGTGACCGCGGCGATCACGAACGACCAGAAGGCCCAACGCTGCAGGCCGAACTGCATCTCGGGCGTCAGGCGCTCGCTGACATAGGGCACGGCGCCCGCCGCCGCGGCCAGGGCCAGGAAGACGAACAGGGTGAGGACCAGCCGCAGCGAGGTCAGGATATTGGGAAGGGCTTTCATGTCGGTCCTAGGGCGCGCGTGACTCAGGTGGCCGGCGTCAGCTCGACCTTCTTAGACTGTTTTCCATAGATGCAGATTCGTTTGTCCGCGCCCTCTCGAAGCACGGCGATGCCATAGGCCTCGGTGCCCAGCGGGTGGACGATGACCTCGGGCGTCTTCATGCCCGTCGCCTGGGCCGCGGACAGACACCTGGCGGCGACGTCGGCGCGGAAGGCCGCCCAGGCGTCCGGAGAACTGGCCTGGCCCGCGACTGGCGCCAGGGTGGCCAAGGCCGCGATAGCGAGAATGGCGCGAGCGGACATGGGCGGTCTCCGACGGAACTGAGCTTCAGCTTACCGCAGCGTCCGGGCGGGCCAAATGTTCCCGCTCAACCCTTGCGGAAGTAATCGAAAATCCGCTGGGCCAGGGGCTCGCTGACCCCCTCGACCTTGGCCAGGTCATCGATCGAAGCCCGCGACACGCCCCGAGCGGAGCCGAAGGCGTGCAGCAGGGCGCGCTTGCGGCCGGGACCGACGCCCTCGATCTCGTCGAGGGGGTTCTTCTTGATGTCCATGGAGCGGCGGGTGCGGTGGCTGCCGTTGGCGAACCGGTGGGCCTCGTCGCGCAGCCGCTGCAGGTAATAGAGAACTGGCGACTTGGGCTCCAACATGAAGGGCGGCTTGCCCTCGATGAAGAACCGCTCCAACCCCGCGTCGCGATCAGGGCCCTTGGCGACCCCCACCACGGCGATGTCATCGACGCCCAGGTCGGCCATGACCTCGGTCACCGCGGCGAGCTGACCCGCGCCGCCGTCCACCAGGACCAGGTCGGGGCGTATCGCGCCCTCCCCGGCTTCCTCTTCCTTGACCAGGCGCGCGAAGCGGCGACGCATCACCTCCTTCATCATGCCGTAGTCGTCGCCGGGGGTGAGTTCGGTCCCCTTGATGTTGAACTTCCGATACTGGTTCTTCTGGAAGCCGTCCGGGCCCGCGACGATCATGCCGCCGACCGCGTTGGTCCCCATGATGTGGGCGTTGTCATAGACCTCGATGCGCTCGGGATTGCCGTCGAGTCCGAAGGCCTCGCACACCCCGGCCAGCAGCTTCGATTGGGCCGAGCTCTCGGCCATCTTGCGGCCCAGGGCCTCGCGGGCGTTGGTCAGAGCATGGTCGACGAGCTGACGCTTCTCGCCCCTTTGCGGGCGGTCGATGGTCACCTTGCGCCCGGCCTTCAGGCCGAAGGCCTCGCAGAGGAGTTCCCGCTCGGCCGGTTCGATGCTGGTCAGAATGAGCCGCGGGATCGGCTTGTCGTCGTAGAACTGGCCCAGGAAGGCGCTCATCACGTCCGGGTCCTCGTCGGATTTGTCGACCCGGGGGAAGTAGGCGCGGTTGCCCCAGTTCTGGCCGGCCCGGAAGAAGAACACCTGGACGCAGGCCTGGCCGCCCTCGGCGTGCAGGGCGAAAACGTCGGCCTCCTCGATGGTCTCGGGATTGACCTGGGTCTCCTGGGCGACGGAGGCCAGGGCCCGGATCCGGTCGCGCAGGCGCGCGGCGCGCTCGAACTCCATGTCGTCCGACGCGGCCTGCATCTGGTCCGAAAGGGTCCTCATCACCGCCCGGCTCTTGCCGCGCAGGAAGGCCTCGGCCTGGTCGACCAGGCCGCCGTAGTCCTCCAGGCTGACCAGACCCGTGCAGGGCGCCGCGCACCGCTTGATCTGGTGCAGCATGCAGGGCCGGGTGCGGCTTTCGTAGACGCTGTCCGAGCACGACCGCAGCAGGAAGGCCTTCTGCAGGGTGTTCAGCGTCTTGGTGACGGAATGGGCCGAGGCGAAGGGGCCGAAATAGTCGCCCTTGATGGTATGGGCGCCGCGGTGTTTGCGAAGCTGGGCGGCGGGATGCTCCCGCCGGATGACGATCTCCGGGAAACTCTTGTCGTCGCGCAGCAGCACATTGAAGCGCGGCTTCATCTGCTTGATCAGGTTGATCTCGAGCAGCAGAGCGTCGGTCTCGGTGCGGACCGTTACGAACTCCATCGACCGGGTCAGGTCGACCATTAGGGCGATGCGCTGGGTGTGGAAGCGGCCCTGGGCGTACTGCATCACGCGCTTCTTCAGCGAGCGGGCCTTGCCCACATAGAGGACCTCGCCATCCTCGCCGATCATGCGGTAGACGCCCGGGGCGTCCGGCAATCGACGGACCTCGTCCTTGATCAGGGCCGCGCCCTGAAGGGGCGCCGGGGTGGTGACATCGATGGCCATGGCGCAGATATAGGCGAGTCCGGCGCGTCGCGCAGGGCGGCAAAACAAGCGGAACAATTCAAATGCCGCGACGTTTGGTCCGGTTGAGCTGCAGGGGGCCCGCCATCACGTATGCGCACGACCGAATACGACCTCATTGAGCGCGCCTCCGGCGCCCAACTTGGAAAAAGCGTGCGCCAACTCGACTTCCGGACGCTCTTCGAGGTCCTGCCAAGCCCCTACATGGTGCTCGATCCGGACCTGCGTTACGTCGAGGTGAACCAGGCCTATCTCGATACGCTCGAACGCGATCGGGACGACCTGCTCGGCCAGAACCTGTTCGAGGTGTTCCCCGACGGCGGCGAAAGCGAACGCCTGTTGCGCGCCTCCTTCCGGCGGGTCCTCGAGACCGGTCGGCGCGACTCCATCGCCCTTATCCCCTACGCCATCGAGCGGCCCGCGAGCCGGGGCGGCGGCGTGGAGATGCGCTACTGGTCGGCGGTTCACACGCCGCTGCTCAACGAGCGTGGCGAGGTGGCCTTCGTCGTCCAGAACACGGTCGACGTCACCGAACTGCACCGTCTGAAGCAGATCGCCTACGGCCCGGGGGCGGAGGCGCCCGCGCCGACTGAAGCCACCCTGCTGGAACGCGCCACCGAGGTGCAGCAGGCCAACCTCTCCTTGCTGGAGGAGTCCGGCCGCCTGCGCGATCTTTTCATGCAGGCGCCGAGCTTCATGGCGCTGCTTAGCGGACCCGAATTCAGGTTCACGCTCGTCAACACCGCCTACCAGCAGATGATCGGTCATCGTCCGGTCATCGGCCTTGCTGTCGCCGAGGCCCTGCCCGAGGTTCGGGACCAAGGCTTCATCCAGGTGCTCGAGGGGGTCATGCGCGACCGCAAGCCGTTCGTGGGTCGGGCGGTGAGCATCCATCTGCAGAGAACGCCCGACGGACCGCTGGAAGAGCGGTTCCTCGACTTCATCTACCAGCCGATCCTCGACGCCGACGGCGCGGCCGTCGGCGTGTTCGTCGAAGGCAGCGACGTGACCGACCGGGTGCGCGCCGAGGACCAGCAGAAGCTGCTGGTGGATGAACTGAACCATCGGGTGAAGAACACCTTGGCCACGGTCCAGTCGATCGCCGCCCAGACCCTGCGCAACAGCCCCGAGCCGCGCGCCTTTCGTGAGACCTTCGAAGCGCGGCTGTTGGCCCTGTCGGCCACCCACGACCTACTGACGGCCTCCAACTGGCGCGGCGCGTCCCTGCGCGACGTACTCTCGGTGGAGTTTCGGCCCTATGGCTCCGAACGCTATGAGTTCGAGGGGCCGGACGTGGCGCTTTCGGCGACCGAAGCACTCACCCTTGGCCTGCTCTTCCATGAACTGGCCACCAACGCCGCCAAGTATGGCGCCCTGCTGACCGAGGAGGGCTGCGTGCGCATCCGCTGGTCCGTCGAGGGCGGCGCCCGGCTGGTCCTGACCTGGACGGAGGAAGGCGGTCCGGCCGTCACCCCGCCGACCCGCCGCGGCTTCGGTTCACGGCTCATCGAACGAAGCCTGCAGGGCGAGATCGGCGGCGAGGCCAGTCTGGATTTCCATGCGACAGGCCTGCGGTGCCGGATCGTGCTGCCGCTCCGAGCGAGCTAGAGCTTAACGCCCCCCGCCGAAAGCTTCTCAAAGGCCGGCTTGGTCAGCTTGACATAGCCCTTCACCGGATCGCGCCAGAATATCACACCCTTGATCTTGCCCGGATCGAAGCCGTCGGCCACCAGGTCCATCTTGCGGTGCTTGAAGGTGCCCGTGGTCTCGATGGCCGGCAGGATGCGGACGAAGACCGGCTGGGCGTAGGGCGGCAGGTCGCGGACCACCTGTTCCCCGAACTGCTTGATGTCGAAGCTCGGCTCGACCACCAGGCCGGCCATGCCGGCGCGGCCGTCAGCGCCCTCGACCGTGACGCCGTAGACATTGGCCTCGGTCACGCCGGGCACTGCGGCCAGACGTTCGGCCACCTCGTTGGTGGAGACATTCTCGCCCTTCCAGCGGAAGGTGTCGCCGATCCGGTCGACGAAATAGAAGTAGCCGTCGGCATCCATGCGCATCAGGTCGCCGGTGCGGAACCAGGCGTCGCCGCGCTCGAAGACGTCGTGAAGGATCTTCTTCTCGGACGCGGCCTTGTCGACATAGCCGGTATAGGCGGTGCGCGCGTCGCCGCCGATCTGGCCGATGCACTCGCCGACCTGGCCCGGCCCGCATTCGATGCACAGGCCGTTCAGACCGCGCACGGGCTCTTCGGTCTCGACGTTGAACTGGACCAGCCGCACGCTGAACTTGTTGCGCAGCCACTTGGGCGCCCGACCGATAGCGCCCACCTTGCCGTCGAAATTGAACAGCGAGACATTGCCCTCGGTGGAGCCGTAGAACTCCAGGATCTCCGGGATCCTGAACCGCGCCTTCATCTCGGCCCAGACGTCGCCGCGCAGGCCGTTGCCGAAGGCCAGGCGGATCTTGTGGCTGCGCTCGTCCTCCGCCTCGGGGTGGTTGACCAGGTAGCGGCACAGCTCGCCGATATAGACGAACATCGTGCAGCCCTCGGCGACGACGTCTGACCAGAAGTGGCTGGCGGAGAACTTCTTCTTCACGACCGCCGAGCCGCCGTTCAGCAGGGCCGCGCCCAGGCCGCAGAGTCCGCCGGTCGCGTGATAGAGCGGCAGCGCCACATAGATCCGGTCCTTGGCCGTGGCTCCGGTCGCACCGGCGAAGGCGCGCATATAGAGCTGGGCGCGAACATGGGTGATCCGCGCGGCCTTCGGCAGGCCGGTGGTGCCGCTGGTGTAGATATAGAGCGCGGTGTCCTTGGCGGTCATGCCCTCGCGCACGGAGCGGTCGGGCGGCAACTGGCTGCAGCTTTTCAGCGCCTGGGCGAGGTCGCGCTGGTCCCCGTGCGCCTGACCCAGCACCCATTGCTGCATGGGCCGCTCGAGCAGGGTCTTGGCCTGCTCGAACACCGGCGAAGTCTCGCCGTCGACGATCACATGGGCCGCGCCCGAGATGTTCAGGCAGTGAGCCAGCGGCAGGCCCGCGAGCTGGTTGTTGATCAGGGCGGTGACCACCCCGATCTTCGACAGCCCATACCAGATCGGGAAATACTCCAGCCGGTTGGGCAGGAACAGCGCCACCACCTGCCCGCGCCGAATGTTCATTCCCTTGGCCCAGTGGGCGAAGCGGTTGGCGACGGCGTCCATCTCGCCATAGGTGAGGGTCTTGCCCTCGAAGGTCAGGGCGGGGTTGTCGCGCCAGGTCTCCACCGCCGCCTGCAGGTCGTCGCAGATGAGGCTGGGCGAGGACGGCGCGATGGTCTTCACGCGCTTCAAGGTGCGATTGAGCCCGCGCATGAAGCGCCAGTCACGTTCGAGCCGGGCCTTCAGTCGCATGCATTCCCTCCGACGCGCGCTCACCTTGGCGGGGGCCGTGAGCGCGGGTCAAGCTGAGCCATGGATGCGAAGCGTCGCACCCGTCTCAGGCGAACCCGACCGTGGCGGAAAGGACTCAGTGCTTGGTTAAGAAAACCGCTCCCAGGCCGACTGGCGCGAAATGCCCAGGGCCTGGCCAATCTGGGCCCAACTCACCTCGCGTGACCGGAGCTGGTCGACGACCCATTGGAGCTGGTTGCCCTTGCCCTTGCGCACAGCCTCCACCGCGGGGAGCTGGGCCAGCAGCCGCTCGGCCGGAAGCTGGTCGGGCGGTGTGAAGTGAGAGAGGTCGGGCGTGCGGCCGGCCAGGTGCTCGTTGCAGAGCCCGACGCAGGCGTCGCAGATCGTGATCATGCCAGGGCCGGCGATCAGCTTCTCCACCTCGTGCTGCGACTTCAGACAGAACGAGCAATAGAAGGTCGAGGCCGGGTCCTCGCTGAACAGGAACTTGTTTGGAGGAACCTCGCTCATGGCGCGCCTCGTCAGGTTGATCCTGACTGTCAGGTATTCCCTCACGCACCTCTCGTCAAGGATATCCTGACACGGACAGCAAGCTCGGAAGTCAATTGTGGCGTCGAGACGGCGATACCGGACCAATACTGTGGCCAGATTTTGGAAGTCGTTTGGCGATCTTCGAAATGAATCTTCACTGTTGAAAAAAAACTTCGCGGTCAAAAACAGTATAATTTCAGGAACCGATGTCCTCAAGACACGCCCAAGATCAAGCGTGACGTTGGAAATCACGGAACATGTGAACGCCGAACCCGTTCTCATCTCCGACCAACAATCTGGGAGGTCTGATATGTCGACTGAATATAGCCCGTTCGCCCGCCCCAAGTTCACCGCCGAGGACTTCGCTCGCGAAGATCCCGCCACGACCTTCGCCCCCGCGCCCCGTGTGGCTCCGGAAGAGCGCACCTTCGCATCGGATGACGTGCCGCGGGCCGCATTCGTCGAGCGCAGGGTCGTGGAGGAGTCCGTGATCGATCCGAGGCTCGACCGTACGGACGTGACGGTGGAAGACGGCTCGGCCTTCGCTGCAGCCCCGCTCTATACCCAGCGCACGACGTCGACCGCGAAGTCGTCGGGCCGCTCCATAGCGCCGATCGCGATGATCGCCATTCCCGCCGTCGCCCTGCTGGCCGGGGTCGCCTACTTCACCATGCAGCCGCGGGACGGCCTGATCGCCGAACAGCCGGCCACCGTGGCCGTCGCTCCGACGCCGCCGGCCCTGCTTCCGGAGCCGACTGAAATGGCCGCGGCGACGCCGACCCCGATCCCGGTCGAGGCCACGCCCGCGGCTCCGGTCGCCAAGGCCGCGACACCCCGGGTGACCGCACGGGCCGCCGCGCCGACCCGGGTGGCCAGGGCTCGTCCTGCCGCCGCCGCCCCTGGCGCTGAGGACGTGAGCGCTTGGTCGCGCGACGCCAGCGCCACCCTGCCGACCGCGCCGGTCCCCTACTCGGCGACCGCGCAGACGTCCAGCGCCTCGCCGGCCCCGATCATCGTGCCGCCCATCGCGGCCGAACCGGTGGCCCCGGCCCCCAGCGAGACCCCGGCGCCGCAGGTCCCGGACCCGACTATTCCGCCGACCCTCTAGGGACGGGTAGCAAGAGCGCGGCGGTCCCCGGCGACGGGGGCCGCCGTCGTCCTGTCCGGCGCCCTGGAATCGCCTCCTCGGTGCGGCGGCGGAAACCACACGCTCCCTTAACTCCCCTGCGACATGCTGGCCGCAACGAGATCCGGGGTAGGGGCCCGACATATGCGGCGCGAGTCAGAGCTAGGCATGTTGGCGCCCCTGGTGGCGCTGGCCGTGACCGCCATGGTCGTGTTCGTCGCCAGCCTGATGATCTGGGCCGCAGAGATCGATCGCGGGGTCCGCGCCCACGAAGTGGATCTCGTCCGCCGAGGGATCAGCGGCGACGTCGCCGAAATCGAACGCTCGATCATTCCCGAGACCAACTGGGACGAGGCCGTCCTCAATCTCGACAACCGGTTCGACCCGGCCTGGGCCGCCGCGAACCTCAACGACCACTACGCCCAGAACATGGATTTCGAGCGGCTCTTCGTCCTCGACGCCGCCGATCGGCCGATCTACGCCCGCCATCACCGAGAGACGGCGTCGCTCGCCAGCTTCGGACACTTTGAAGGCGCCGCCAGCCTGGTCGCCGATGTCCGCCGCGCTGAGGCCCGGCGCGGGCCGATCGCCCCACACCAGCCCGGCGGCCCCATGAGGCTGGTGTCCCGCGCCATCCAGTCCAGCGACTATGTGTTCCACGATGGTCGGGTCTATCTGGTCACCGCCACCCTGGTGCAGCCCGACTTCGCCACGGTCACGCCCAAGGGGCCCCGCGCACCCATCGTGGTCATGGCCCTGGCCATGGACCGAGGCGGCCTGACCCGCCTGAAAGAGCGCTTCCAACTCTCTGACCTACGAGCCGGTGTCGGCGAACAGCGCGTCGAGCGCGGACGCGCCAAGCTGATGGTGGAGACCCTGGACGGCCCGCCCATCGTCGTCACCTGGGCGCCGCAACGTCCCGGAGCCGACCTGCTGCGCCGCGCCATCGTGCCCGTGGCCCTAGTCATCCTTGCCTTCGCCGCCATGGGGGCGGTCATGGTGATCCGCGCCCGCCGCGCCGCCGCCCACCTCCTGGCCAGCCACCGCTCCCAGAGCGAGTTCCTGGCCAATATGAGCCATGAGATCCGCACCCCGCTCAATGGGGTTTCCGCCATCGCCGAAGCGCTGGAGCGCACGCCGCTCAACCCGGCCCAGGCCGAGATGGTCGGGATCATTCGGGGTTCGGGAGCGACCCTGGAACGCCTGCTATCGGACGTGCTGGACCTGTCACGCATCGAGACCGGCGCGGTCAGTATGGAGAACGCGCCTTTCCACCTGGCCGACGCCATCCGCGAGGCCGCCGCCCTGGCCGGCGCCCGGGCCAGGGACAAGTCGATCGACCTGATCATCGACATCGACCCGGCCGCGGAGACCGCCGTCGCCGGCGACGTGCTGCGGGTCAAGCAGGTGCTGACCAACCTGGTCTCCAACGCCGTCAAGTTCACCTCCGACGGCTATGTGGCCGTGGCTGTCCGGGCGGAGGGGCCGGGCCGCTGGCGCATCGAGGTGCAGGATACCGGCGTCGGCTTCGACCCCGCCGACAAGGAGCGGCTGTTCAACCGCTTCCAGCAGGCCGACGGCTCGGTCACACGGAAGTTCGGCGGCTCGGGCCTGGGCCTGGCCATCTCCAGGCAGCTGGTCGGGCTGATGGGTGGGGAGCTGGACGCCATCAGCAATCCTGGCGAAGGGGCCACCTTCACCGTGCGGCTGGAGCTGCCGCTCGCCGACGCCGCCGGCCCAGCGGCCGCCCCAGCCCTCCAATCCGGCGGCGACGCCGATCCCGAACGGCCGCTGCGCATCCTGCTGGCCGACGACCACCCGACCAACCGCAAGGTGGTGCAGGTGCTGTTCTCCGAGTTCGACGTCGACCTGGTCTGCGCCGAGAACGGCCAGGAGGCCTGCGAGGCCTTCGCCGCCCAACGCTTCGACCTGGTGCTGATGGACATGCAGATGCCGGTGATGGACGGCCTGACCGCCGTGCGCGAAATCCGGGCGCGGGAGAAGGCCCGCAACTGGATCGCCACCCCCATTGTCATGCTGACCGCCAACGCCCTGCCCGAGCACCAGGCCGCCAGCCTGGCCGCCGGCGCCGACCTGCACATGCCCAAGCCCATCGAGGCGGCCAAGCTTTTCGCCGTCCTGCAGCACGTGGCCGAGAGCCAGGCCGTCAGCCGGGCCGCGGCTTAACAAACCGTCAAGCGGCCCGGCGACCCCATGCCACATTCCCAGGACGCCTGACCCAGGGCTAGGTCTACGGAGCATCTGCCAATGCCGAGGGACGACATGCTGAAGCTGCTGTTTTCGAGCTGGGGCGCCGAGTGGGGCACCGCGGCCCTGGTCTTCGCCGTCAGCGCCGCCGTGGGACGGTTCGCCGCCGAGGGCATGAACACGCTTCAGTGGTGCGGCGCGATCACCGCCGTACTTGCCTCGATCACCGCCGCCGTCGCCGTACGCGTCTGGAAGCCGGAAGCCGCCAAGGTCCGCGTCGAGGACTGAGCCCCAGGTGCTCCCCCTCTGGGGGAGCTGTCAGCGAAGCTGACTGAGGGGGACTTTGACTCGCTTCGGCGCGCTTCAACCCCCTCCGTCTCTCCGCTTCGCTCCGAGCCACCTCCCCCAAACCGCGCTCCGCGCTGGGGGAGGAACTAAGAGCTCCCTATTCCGCGTGGACGTCCACGCCCATGGCGTTCAGCAACCGGTGCTGCTGGTCCACCGTCACCTTCATGCCATCCCGGCTGGCGAGCTCCAGCAGGTTGAGGCCGCTGACCTCCGCGCCGCGCAGATCGGCGCGGGCGAGCTTGGCGCCGGCGGTCAGGGCCTGGAACAGGTCGCACGCCCGCAGGTCCGCCCCCTCCAGGTCGGCGTCGATCAGGAGGGCCTCCCGGAAGCTTGAGCTGTTGAGATCGCAGTCGGGCAGCCGCACCTCGGTGAGGTCGGCCAGTTCCAGGTTGCAGCCCTTCAGGACCGCCGACCACCGGACGACATTGCGACCGAAGGACCGGCCGAAATCAGCCTTCAGGAACATCGCGCCGCGCAGGTTGCAGGTCTCCATTTCGATGCCGTAGAGGGCCGATCGCTCGATCCTGGCGAAGGAGAGGTCACAGCGGGCAAACCGCGCCTCCTCCAGCCGCGAGAAGGCGAACTGCGGACCCACATGGCCCTGGTCGTCGGCGCAGACGCAGTCCTCGAACACCGCCTCGCGCAGGTCGGCATGGGCGAAGCGGCAACGCGCGATGCGGCAGCTCTTGAAGCGGACGCCCTGCAGGCAGACCCCCTGGAACTGGACGTCGGCGAAGAGGCAGTCCTCGAACACCGCGTCGGTGAGATCGGCGTCGGTGAAGTCGTGGGCGGAGAGATCCAATCCCACCAGCCGCGCCCCGGCCTCGATCTGCGCCATGTTCCGCCCTCCGCCCATCCCGCCAGGAGACCGATTGTCGGCGACCCCTGCGTCGCAAGCGGTCGTAGGCGCCGCCTACTCCGCCGGCGCGACCGGAACCTGGATCTCGCCGCCGGCCTCGCGGAACTTGGCGCTCATCTGCGCCATGCCCGCTTCCGCCACGTCGTTCTGCCTGGCCGCCGAATCGCGGATCTCCTGGCTGATCTTCATGGAGCAGAACTTGGGCCCGCACATGGAGCAGAAGTGGGCGGTCTTGAACGCCTCCTTGGGCAGGCTCTCGTCGTGGTATTCCCGCGCCGTCTCAGGATCGAGGCCCAGATTGAACTGGTCCTCCCAGCGGAACTCGAAGCGGGCGCGACTGAGCGCGTCGTCCCAGGCCCGCGCGGTCGGGTGCCCCTTGGCCAGGTCGGCGGCATGGGCGGCGATCTTGTAGGCGATCACCCCCTGCTTCACGTCCTCGCGGTCGGGCAGGCCCAGGTGTTCCTTGGGCGTCACGTAGCAGAGCATGGCGGTGCCGAACCAGCCGATCATCGCCGCGCCGATGGCGCTGGTGATGTGGTCGTAGCCGGGAGCCACGTCGGTGGTCAGCGGGCCCAAGGTGTAGAACGGCGCCTCGCCGCAGACAGCGAGCTGCTTGTCCATATTGGCCTTGATCTTGTGCATCGGCACGTGGCCGGGGCCCTCGATCATCACCTGGACGCCGTGCTTCCAGGCCACCTGGGTCAGCTCGCCCAGGGTCTCCAGCTCGGCGAACTGGGCCGCGTCATTGGCGTCGGCGATGCAGCCCGGCCGCAGGCCGTCGCCCAGGCTGAACGACACGTCGTAGGCCCGCATGATCTCGCAGATGTCCTCGAAGTGCTCGTAGAGGAAATTCTCCTTGTGGTGCGAGAGGCACCACTTGGCCATGATCGAGCCGCCGCGCGAGACGATCCCGGTCACCCGCCTGGCGGTCAGCGGCACATAGGCCAGCCGCACCCCGGCATGGATGGTGAAGTAGTCCACACCCTGCTCGGCCTGTTCGATCAGGGTGTCGCGGAACACTTCCCAGTTCAGGTCCTCGGCGACGCCGTTCACCTTCTCCAGGGCCTGGTAGATCGGCACCGTGCCGATCGGGACGGGCGAGTTCCGGATGATCCAGTCGCGGATGTTGTGGATGTTGCGGCCGGTGGACAGGTCCATGACCGTGTCGCCGCCCCAGCGGATGGCCCAGACCATCTTGTCCACCTCGTCGGCCACGGTGGAGAGCACCGCGGAATTGCCGATATTGGCGTTGATCTTGACCAGGAAGTTGCGGCCGATGGCCATCGGCTCCAGCTCGGTGTGGTTGATATTGGCCGGGATGATCGCCCGGCCGCGGGCCACCTCGTCGCGCACGAATTCCGGAGTCACGAAGTCGGGGATCGAGGCGCCGAAGTCCTCGCCGTCGCGGATGAACGGGTCGCTCTCCTTGCGGCGCAGGTTCTCGCGGATGGCGACGTATTCCATCTCCGGCGTGATGATGCCGCGCCGGGCGTATTCTAGCTGGGTGACCGCCACGCCGCCCTTGGCGCGATAGACCCGGCGCGGCGCGGTGAACTGCGGCGCCAGGTGCTCGCCCTTGGCGAAGCCGTTGTCCTCGGGCTTCACCTCGCGGGGGTTGTCGACGATCTCGATGTCGCCGCGCGAGACCACCCAGGGCTCGCGGGTGCGCGACAGCCCCTTGTCGATGTCGATGGTCGCGGTCGGGTCGGTATAGGGGCCCGACGGGTCGTAGAGGGTCAGGGCCGGCTCGTTGGCCGAGGGGTGCACCGCCACCTCGCGGAACGGCACGCGGATGTCGGGCCACAGCACGCCCGCCTGGTAGACCTTGCGCGAGCCGGGGCGTTCGCCGGTGGGGATGGCGTCTTTGATGGGCGTCTGGATGTTCACCGGCGGACTCCTATGCGGGGGCCAGCGACGACGGAATCCGGACGACAGGTCCGTTCCCTTCGCCGGCATGACCCGGATCAGGTTCTACGGGTCGCGGGCTCGCCCGCCTCTCAGCCGCCCATGCGCGGCCCCCCGAGGACGAGCCGACAATAGGCGCGATCGAGCCGTTCGAAAAGGCCGCGATCTCGCCGTATAACCGGTTCAGGCTTCGCCTTCAGGAGACCCGTCATGAAAGCCGTCCTCATCGTCTTCGCCGCGGCCGCCCTGGTCGCCACCTCCGCCCCCGCCCAACCCGCGGCCCCCTCGGCGCCGGGCGCCTCGCGCGACTGCTTCCGAATGAGCCAGCTGCGCGGCCATAAGCGGGTCGACGCCAGGACGCTCAACATCGAGACCGGCAGCGGCGCGATCTACCGGTGGGAGATGAGCGGCGCCTGCCTGGCCGGGTCGTCGTCCAGCGACCCGCTGGTGATGAGCCCCAGCAGCGGGTCAGACCTGATCTGCCGGCCCATCGACCTGGACCTGAAGGTGATGCACGGCCCGATCCTCAGCCCCTGCATCATAAAGAGCTTCACTAAGCTGACCCCCGCCGAGGTCGCCGCCCTTCCCCCGAAGTTCAAGCCCTAGGCCCGCGCGCGGCGGGGTCGCAAAACGCCTTGGCGGCATGCTAATCACGCGGCCAAGGAGCTCCCCATGCATCTCGCCCGCTTCGCCCGCGAACGCTTCGCCCATCTGCCGACGGCGCTGGAGCCCCTGCCCCGGCTGGGCGCCGCCCTGGGCGGGCTGAAACTTTGGGTCAAGCGCGATGATTGCACCGGCCTGGCCGGGGGCGGCAACAAGACGCGCAAGCTGGAATTCCTGCTCGGCGAGGCCCTGGCGCAGGGCGCCGACACCCTGGTCACCCAGGGGGCGGTCCAGTCCAACCACGTGCGCCAGACGGCTGCCGCCGCGGCCCGCTACGGCTTGGCCTGCGAGGTCATCCTGGAGGAGCGGACCGGCTCCAAGGCGATCGACTATACCGCCTCCGGCAATGTGCTGCTGGACCGGCTGATGGGCGCGGCGATCCGCAACGTCCCCGGCGGGACCGACATGAACGCTGAACTGGCGAAGAGCGCAGAGGCGGTCCGGGCCCGCGGCGGCAAGCCCTATGTGATCCCCGGCGGCGGCTCCAACGCGGTCGGCGCCCTGGGCTATGTCGACTGCGCCATCGAGCTGGTCGCCCAGGCGAATGCGCGAGGCCTGGTGATCGACCGGATCGTCACCGCAACCGGCAGCGCCGGCACTCAGGCGGGCCTGGTGGCTGGCCTGGCGGTGATCGGCGCGGACATTCCGGTGCTCGGCATCGGCGTGCGCGCCCCGAAAGAGGCCCAGGAAGCCAATGTCCACAAGTTGGCGGTGGAGACCGCGGCCCTGCTCGGCCATCCCGAACGGGTCACGCGCGAGATGACCGTGGCGAACTGCGACTATGTCGGGGCCGGCTACGGCCTGATCGACGACGAGGTGATCGAGGCCCTGAAACTGGCCGCCCGCACCGACGCCCTGATCCTCGACCCGGTCTATACAGGCAAGGGCATGAAGGGTCTGATCGCCCTGGCGCGGCAGGGTTTCTTCGGCGACGAGACGGTGGTCTTCCTGCACACCGGCGGCGCCCAGGGCCTGTTCGGCTACCAGGGCGAGATGCAGGGAGCGCTGGCATGAGCCTGGTCCTAGGCGTGCTCGGCGGCATGGGCCCAGCTGCCACCCTCGACTTTCTGGCCAAGCTCCAGGCCCTGACCCCGGCCGAGCGGGACCAGGACCACATCCGCACCATCGTCGATATCAATCCCCAGGTGCCGGACCGCAATGACCCCTTCGCCAAGCCCGGCCCGGTCCTGGCCGAGATGGCCGGCGCCCTGCACGGCGCCGGCGCCGACGTCCTGGCCATCGCCTGCAACACCGCCCACGCCCACGCCGACCTGATCTCGCGCTCCTCGGGCCTGCCGCTGATCGACATGATCGGCACGGCCGCCGCCGCCGCGCGGGACACCGGGGCCCATCGGGCCGGGGTGCTGGGCACGCGTCCGGCCATCAAGCTCTATCGGGAATACCTGGCCGCCCAGGGGATGGGCCTGGTGACCCTGCCGCCCGAGCGCCAGGAGGCCTTCATGGCTCTGCTCTACCAGATCAAGTCGGGCGACCGGTCGGCTCAGCTCGGCGCCGAGATGGCCGCCCTGGCCGCCGAGCTGGTGGCCGGCGGCGCCGAGGCGGTGATCGCCGGCTGCACCGAGGTTCCCCTGGTGCTGGGCCCCGCCGCCGTCCGCGTGCCGCTGATCGACGCCGCAGAGGAGCTGGCCAAGCGCTGCGTCGCCGTCTGCCTGGGCCTCGAGCCCGTGCCGGAACTGATCTAGAGGCGGCCGGCCTTGAAGGTGTCGCAGGCCCCCGGATCGCCGGTCTGCACCCCTGTCCGGAACCAGCGCATGCGCTGCTCGCTGGTGCCGTGGGTGAAGGCGTCGGGCATGATCCGGCCCTGGGTCTGGCGCTGCAGGGTGTCATCTCCCACCGCCGAGGCGGCGCGGAGCCCGTCCTCGATGTCCTTCGGATCCAGCGCGACCTGGCCGCCCGAGGTCTCGGCGGCGTGGGCGACCCAGACCCCGGCATAGCAGTCGGCCTGCAACTCCAGCCGCACCGCCGAACTGTCCTCGCCGCGCGAGCCGTGCTCGACGCGCCCGGTCTGGCCGGTGAGGTGCTGGACGTGGTGGCCGATCTCGTGGGCCAGGACATAGGCGCGCGCCGCCTCGCCCTTGGCGCCGAACTTGGTCTCCAACTCCTGCCAGAAGCTGAGGTCCAGATAGACCTTCTGGTCGGTCGGGCAATAGAACGGCCCCATCGCCGCCTGGCCCGTTCCGCAACCCGTGCCTGTCGCCTCGCTGTAGATCACGATGGCCGCGGGCGGCTGGTAGCTCTGGCGGCTCTGGGCGAAGATCGGGGTCCAGACATCGGTGGTGGAGGCCTCGATCACGTCGACAAACTGGCCGGCCTCGTCGGTGGGCGCGCCACGGACGCCGGCCTGCTCCTGCTGGCCCTGACCGCTCGCGCCTTCGACGACCGCCATGGTGGTCGAGGGGTCTATGCCGAACACGAAATAGCCGATGGCGGCGAGGATCACCCCGCCGACCCCTATGCCGCCGACACCCACCGGGCCCATGCCGCGACGATCCTCGATGTTGCCGCCTCGGCGACCGCCCTGCCAGCGCATGCGCGTAACTCCTGAACTGCGGATGGCTCAACGCGCGAGCCTGCCGGGAGGATGCGGCCTGCCAGCTTTCCTGTCAGCGCCTGTTTTCGCTCGCCTCGCGCACGCGCCTGTTGGACGCCGCCAGGGCCTCGTCCGGAATCGAGGGGAAGGGCCCCAGGTTCAAGGCCGCACCGGACTTCGGGACATAGGGCTCCGGCATGGCCGGACGGCGAGCCTGGTCGCGCAGTTCGCGCAGCCGCACCTCGGCCCCGAGCCGGGCGTCCAGGGCGTTCATCTGGTTCTCCAGCGCCACGGCGCGCTGGTTCTGCAGCTGCTGCTGGGCCCAGAGATCGTTCTCGCGCGCGACCTGAGCGGGATCGGCCTGGGCCAGGACCGGGCTGGTCGAGGCCATGCCGAGCGCGAGGGCGATGAGGAGCGGGCGCATGATTTCCAAACGCGCTCGCCCCCTTTTGAGCTCCGCCCTAGCGGCGTGAAACGCTGAAGCGGGTGAGCTGTTCGCGCGGGGCCGCCCACTCCGGACTGATCTCGACCGCCTTCTGGTAGTCGTAATAGGCCGACTTGGCGTCCTCCAGGCCCTCATGGGCCAGGGCCCGGTTGTAATAGGCCTTGGCGGGTTCATCGACGCCCAGCTCCAGCCCACGATTGATGTCGGGCAGGCTGGCGGCGTAGTCGCGCTGGCCGATATAGGTCGCGCCGCGGTTCACATAGGCCTCGCCCATGTCCGGCTTGATCTTGACCGCCTTGTCGAAATCCTTGCGCGCATCAGGGTAGGACGCGCGGCGCAGCTTCAGCACGCCGCGGTTCACATAGGTGCCGGCCCGGTCCCGGGCGTTCAGGAACTCAGTCTCAAGGGCAAGGGTGCAGAGATCCTGGTACTTCACGTCGTTCTCGCCGCCGATGGCGGCCTGGGAGCAGGCCTCGGCGAGGCCGCCGCCAATCACCGTCACCGCGGCCTGGGCCGAGCCCGCCGCCGCGAAGCCCATGGCCGCCAGACCCGCGACCGCAACTGCCTTGAACATGGCGCTGTCTCCGTGAGGCCAGGCCTGCCCCTGGGGCGCGCGGCCCAGCTGTATGACGCCAGAATCCTCCCGTAACGGAGGTCTGTCAACGCGAGCTTTTCTCTAGGCTCGGAGGTTCAAGATATTGTTTTCAAGCGCAATTCTTGCTTGACCGCCGCCATGTCAGCGGGCCCGGAACCGGCGGGTCTCGCGCAACAGGATGTAGACGCCGCTCACCGCCACCACGCAGGCTCCGGCTAGGGTGGCCGGGCGGGGCAGCTCGTCCCACACCAGGAACCCGATGATCCCGGCCCAGACCAGTTGGGTGTAGTCGAAGGGCGCAACCACGGCGACCGGGGCGCGGCGCAGGGCCTCGGTGAGGAAGAGCTGGCCCGTCCCGCCCAGCAGGCCGGTGCCGACCAGCATGACCAGGGTCGTCGTGTCGGGTATCACCCAACCGCCGAACGGCAGGCTCGCCAGGCCCAGCAGCATGCCGGCCAGGGTGAAGTAGAAGACGATGGTCGGGCCGGCCTCGGTCCGGCCGATCTCGCGCACCGCGATCATGGCCCCGGCCGCGCCCAGCGCGCCGGCCAGGCCGAACACTGTGCCCAGGGTCGCCATGTGGGTCGGGTCGGGACGGATCATGATCAGCACGCCGATGAAGCCGACCACCACGGCCCCCCAGCGATGAGCCCCCACCCGCTCCTTGAGAATCGGCACCGACAGAGCCGTCATGAACAGGGGCGCGGCGAACGACAGGGCCGTCGCCTCGGTGAGCGGCAACATGGAGAGGGCGGTGAAGCCGCAGACCATGCCGACCAGCCCGACGCTCGAGCGGGCGGCGTGGCCGAGCGGGCGCTGGGTCTTCAGTACGGTGAAGCCGCTGGTCTTCCAGATGTAGAGCAGCACAGGGATGAAGGCGAAGGCGTTGCGGAAGAAGATGATCTCCAGCACGGGCGCGCCGCGCTCGGCACAGGCCTTCACCAGGGCTCCCAGCCCCGCCATGCAGGCCATGGCGATCACCCGCAGCAGAATTCCCAGGCCGCTTCTTTGCAGCACGGCGTGGGCAGGGGCATCGGCGGGCAAGACGGTCTCCTTCGGCCACGGGGCATAGTGCCCGTTCGTCCTCGGCGCCATCCCTCACCGCCCTGTCACCGCCACATCGATCAAGCTGGACCGTGGCCCTCGCCTGACGCAGCGTAACCCTGTTCACCCTCCCCGCCGGTACAACCGAACGGGAGGCGGTGCGATATGACGATCGACCTGATGATGGCGGCCTGGACCCTGGTCCTGGCCTTTGTGCAAGTCCTGCTCTTTGATATCGCCAGGACCAGCCAGTACGGCTTGAAGTGGAACACCAGTCCCCGCGACGGCGAGATGCCGCCGCTGAGCGCCCGCGCCGAGCGCCTGCGCCGGGCGCAGGACAATCTGTACGAGACCCTGCCGCTGTTCCTGGGCGCGGTGCTCATCGCCCACGCGGCGGGCCGCGCCAACGAAATCACCGCCCTGGGCGCGCAGATCTATTTCTGGGGCCGGGTCGTCTATGTGCCGCTCTACGCCTTCGGGGTGCCGCAGGTCCGCTCGCTGGTCTGGCTGGTGAGCACGGTCGGCCTGATCATGGTCGCCTCGCAGATTCTGCTGCCCTAGGAGATCCGCCCGCGAACGATCTTCACGCGGACGGCCTCTTCGGTCACGGCCTTGGCGTCCCAGACAGCGCCCACGGCGTTCTCCGGGATCACCGTGCAGTAGCTCATGGGGACTTTTACGGGTCTGGCCTGTTTCAGGCACACCTGCGGCCCCTTCATGGTCCAGCGGCCGCTGGAGTCCGTGCGCCGGCGGCCCTTGGCCGTATAGGTCCCGTCGTGCTTCAGCCACAGCAGGCCAGTGCGACCATCGGGGTAGGTGGAGACGACCGTGTTGCCGAAGGCGGCCTCCACCGGCGAACGCGCGGCGGACGCTGCACTGCCTGCCGTTGGACTCGCCAGGGCGAGCAGCAGGCCCAGGATCAGGAGCTTGGTCATCGCCGCCTAGAACGGCCGCCGGCCCCCGGCGGTTGCCTAGTCCCCCACGAACCGGGCGACGAGCGCCGGGTCGGCGTCATAGACCCAGCACTCGCTGAACTGGCCATCGCGCACGGCATAGACCAACACACGCTCCAGTTCGGCGACGGTCTCGCCCTTGCGGAAAGTTTCGCGCGCGACGATGGCGCCCCGCTCGGGCCCCGCCAGCACCGCGATGATGCCGTTGAGCTGGCGGCCCGTCCGGCGGGAGAACTCCGCCAGCGTGGCCAGGGAGGCGGCCTTTCCCACATGGTCGCCGGACAGGGCGTGGGCGCCGCCGTAATGCAGGGTGAAGGTCTCGTGATAGAGGCCGGCTATTGTGGCCAGGTCGCCGGCGCGCCAGGCCTCGGCGTAGCGCTCGACGGTGGTGCGGATCTCAGCTTCGCGCGGGTCCAAAGGGCGGCCTCCGGCGGCGGATGGCGCGGCTGCGGCCGCGAGGGCGACAACCAACAGGCCGCGGCGGGCGAGCGGCATCAGGCGGACTTCAGGGAGGCCGAGCCGATCAGGGCCGCGGCCACCACCAGCTCGATCAGCAGGAAGGCGCCAGGCAGTCGGCCCAGGCCTTGGTCGATCCCGGCTGAGACCGCGCGGCCCGCCGCCATGCCGATGCAGCCGGCCCCCACCATTAGGGCCACCGGGTTGCGCAGTTCCGGCCGCATCAGGCTGAGGAAAAGCAGGCCCGACCAGACCAGCGGCAAGCCGCCATAGACGGCGCGGATCTCATTGAACCCGTCCACCGTCGACACCTTGATCCCGTAGCCGGCCAGCAGGCCGCCGGGAAAGCGCAGGGCCATGACCCCCAGCCACGCGAAGAAGCCCGCACAGGGCAGGATCAGCAGCATCTTGAGCATGGGGACTCCGAGGCGGGTCTGGCCGGATGTGGCGTCATGGGCCAAGCTTGCCGCGTCTTTCCTGCTCCGGCTTTCGAGAAGTGGCTATGGCGCCGAGCGCGCGACTGTATTCCTGGGGCGCCCGCGCGCTCTTCCTCGGCGAGGCCCTGGGCCTGACGCCGCACCGCAACGCCGTGGCCGTGCTGGCGCTCGGCCTGGAAGCGTCCTTCGACGTCGCCATCGATCCCGCCGATCCGGCCGCCGGATATCGCCGCTGCCGCGCCGCGCTCATCCCGCCCAACACCCTGCACCACTTGGCGGCCACCACCGGGACCATGGCCTTCCTCTATGTCGACGCGCGCAGTCCCGACCAGGCGCGGCTGCAAGGCCTGGTCCGCGATGCCGGCCCCCGCGTCGGCTTCGACCTGGACGGCGAAGTCGAGTTGATCGAGAGCCTGGCCAGGCTGGCGCGCGGCGAAGCCGACTGGACCGCCACGCGTCCCGGCCTGGACGCCCTGCTGTCGGAGCGCGGCGCCCGTCCGAAGGACCCCCGCGTGCGCCAAGCCCTTGACCTGCTGCACGCCGATCCCGCCGCCCGGCCGTCGCTGGAGGCCCTGGCCAGGCAGGCCGGCCTCTCGACCTCGCACTTCATCCACCTGTTCAAGGCCGCCACCGGGGTGCCGCTGCGCCGCTACAAGCTGTGGATCGCCATGGGCGCGGCCATCCGCGCCATCGTCGCGGGCGAGAACCTGACCAACGCCGCCCTGGACGCCGGCTTCTCGAGCTCGGCCCACTTCAGCGCGGCGTTCCGCGAGATGTTCGGCATGGAGCCTTCGAGACTGTCAGGCGGCCGGCTCGCCGCGTAACCCCTGAGGAACATTTGCGGCGAACGCTTGAACTGGCGCCGGCGCCGGTGGAAAGGCGATTGTCGACCACCTTCGCGCGGAGTCTTCGTGAAGCCCAATCTGCTCGCCGGCCTCGCCGCGCTCACCGTCATGACCTGCCTTGGCCAGGCCGCCTCGAGCGCCGTCGAGGAACCGGCCTATCCCGAGGGCTACCGCCGCTGGACCCACGTATTGAGCGGTGTCTCGAACGCCAATTTCAACCGCTATGAAGGCCTGCACAATATCTACGCCAACCCGAAGGCCGTCGAGGGCTACAAGTCCTCGGGCGCCTTTCCGGACGGGTCGGTCATCGTCTTCGATCTGTTCGAGGTGGTGGACAAGGGCGGCGCGACCGTCGCCACCAGGCGCAAGTTCATCGATGTCATGGTCAAGGACAGCGAGCGCTACGCCGCGACCGGGGGCTGGGGCTACACCGAGTTCCTGGGCGAGAGCCGCACGGAGCGCGGCTTCACCCAGGATAAGGCCCCAAGCTGCCACGCCTGCCACCTGGCCAAGGCGGGCCACGACGCGGTCTTCACCCGCTTCAAGGATTGATCAGCCGATCGGACCCAGGGTCTCGTCGAACAGGCCCCGCATGACGCGCCAGCTCCGATGATCGGCCGCCTCGTCATAGCCGAAGCCCGGAAGGCCCATGGCGTCCACCTCCCGATTGGTGAAACTGTGCCCGACCCCGCCCAGCAACAGCATCTGCCAGTCGGCGCCGGCGGCGCTCATCTCGGCCGCGAAGGTCTCACGGTCGGCGGCGCTGATGATCGGGTCCTCCGACCCCAGGCAGACCATGACCTTGCCCTTGATCGCCCCCTTGGCCGCCGGCGTCGACGTGCCGAGGCCGGAGTGGAACCCGATGACGCAGGGCACGTCGGCGCCGCTGCGCGCCAGCTCCAGCACCGTGGTCCCGCCAAAGCAGAAGCCGATGGCCGCGGTCCGAGCGGCGTCCACGTTTGGCTGGGCCCGCAGCACCTCCAGCGCCGTGCGCGCCCGGCCCTGCAGGGTCGGCAGGTCGCCCATCAGGCCGGTGATGGTGGCCATGGCCTGCTCCCGGCTCTCGATGGGATAGCCGAAGGTGTCCATGGCGAAGGCCACATAGCCCAGCTCGGCCAGCATCTGGGCCCGCTGTCTGGGATGGCCGGTCATGCCGCCGCCCTCGTGGGCCACCAGCACCCCAGCCGTCGGCTTGCCGCGCGAACCGTCCGCCAGGTAGCCGGTGAAGCTCTTGCCGCCGAACTCGTAGACGATCGCCTGCATGTCCATGTCATCCCTCCGACGGTCCCGGCCGCCCGAATTGCACCGGACGGCGGCCTCGGCTGTCAAGCTTGGGGTTGCATCCCGGACCAGGCCCGGTTTCGCTAGCCTCGCCCAGACAGGAGCCCCCCGATGCTCTACGCCATCCTCTGCTACAACTCCGAACAGATCGTCGGCTCCTGGACCCAGGAGCAGGACGACGCCGTCATGGCGCGCCTGCAGGTGGTCCACGAAGCCCTTGACGGCAAGCTCGGCCCCGCGATCCGGCTGAACCCGACCAAGGCCGCCACCACACTGATGAAGAACGAGGAGCCGCACTACGTGATCGACGGCCCCTATGCCGAGACCAAGGAGGCCCTGCTGGGCTTCTACATCCTCGACGTCGCCGACAAGGAGGAGGCCCTGGACGCCGCGCGCCAGCTAGCGGTCGCCAACCCCGGCGGCGCCTACGAGATCCGGCCGATCATGCTCTACATTCCAGGGATGGCCCTGCCCGAGACCTGAGCGCCCGCGAAAATCGTAAGGGGGCTGTCGGCATCCGGGCCCCTGAAACGTCCTTGGTCTGACGACGCCAAGCATGGCGACGCGACCCATCGATGGGACAGGAGAGACGATCTATGACCATGAGCGACACGATGACCCCCAAACTCTGGCGCTGGATCGGCTGGGTGCTGACGGGCCTCTTCACAGCCTTCATGATCTTCGACACCTCGATCAAGCTGCTGGATCTGGAGATCGTGCGCGAGTCCCTGGTCGGCCTGGGCTATCCGGCCCATCTAGGCCGCGGCATCGGGGTCATCGAGCTGGTCTGCCTGGTGTTCTTCCTCGTTCCCCGCACCTCGCTGCTGGGCGCGATCCTGATGATGTCAGTCCTGGGCGGCGGCATCACCAGCCAAATGCGCCTGGAGGCGCCGCTGTTCAGCCATGTCCTGTTCGGGGTCTATCTGGGCCTGCTGATGTGGGGCGGCCTGTTCCTGCGCGACTCGCGATTGCGCGGCCTCTTCCCGATCCGGCGGTAGTCGGCGGGCTCGGTCTGGAACTCCGGGCGATCGCCTGCTAGACGGACCTCCGTCGCCGAAACGACGCGCGGGCGTGGTGGAACTGGTAGACGCGCCGGACTCAAAATCCGGTTCCGAAAGGAGTGTCGGTTCGAGCCCGACCGCCCGCACCATCAGCACTGGGTCGACCCCGACATGCCCGAAGTCGCCGTCCAGTCCCTGCTGAAGACGCCGACCGTCTCGGTCCGCGACATCTGTTGCCAGGGCCGTTGCAGGCGCCGGAGCGCCGAGGAGAGCGCGAGCGCCACCGAGCTGGTGTTCCCCTATCGCGGCGTCTATGCGCGGCACGTCGGCGCCGACCAGGCCATCGCCGAGGCCAACCAGGTGCTGTTCTTCAACGCCGGCGAGGGCTACCGGGTCAGCCATCCGGTCGCGGGCGGGGACGCCTGCCTGTCGTTGGCCATCGACGAACCGCTGCTGCGCGAACTGGCCCCCAAGGCCCTGCTACGGGACGGGGCGGCCGTGGCGTTCCGCCGCCAGCGCCTTCGCATCGACCCGCGGGCCCAGGAGCTGATCGCCCTGCTGCGGCACGGCCTGCGCCAAGGTTCGGCCGAGCCGCTGGAAGCCGAGAGCCTGGCGCTCACCCTCGTGCAGCGCGCCCTGGGTCCGCGCACCACCCACGCTGCCGGGGCCAGCCCCGGGCGGCAGAAGCTCGCCGATCGGGTCAAGCTGGTGTTGGCCAGCGATCCCGCGCGCCGCTGGACCCTGGCCGACATCGCGGCCGAGGTGGGCGGGTCTCCGGTCTACCTCACCCAGGTCTTCCAGCAGGTCGAGGGCCTGCCGCTCTATCGCTACCAGATGCGCCTGCGGCTGGCGCGGGCGCTGAACCTGCTGCCGCAGTACGACGACCTGACAGCGCTGGGCCTCGACCTCGGCTTCTCCAGCCACAGCCATTTCAGCGCCGCGTTCCGGGAGACCTACGGGCGTTCGCCCTCGGCGTTCCGGCGGGCGGCGCTGCGTCGCGTCACGCCAGGCGGCTAAGGCGGCCTTGCCCTGGCGTGAACCTTGTGGCCGCCGCCCTGGGCGCTAGGGTGGCCCTTGAACGCGGCCGACCTGGCCGCCGCACGATCAAGGGGACCGACATGGCGGATTTCGGAGGCGAGCCGAACCTTGAGGCCTTCCGCGCCGAGGCCCGCGGGTGGCTGGAAGCCAACTTCCCACCCACCCTGGCGGGCAAGGGCGTCCTGGCCTCGGCCGAGATCTCGGCGCCCAATCCCGACCTCGCCGCCTGGCGCAAGGCCGTCGGCGCCAAGGGCTGGGGAACGCCGACCTGGCCGACCCAGTACGGCGGCGGCGGACTCTCGCCCCAGGAAGCCAAGGTGCTGGCCCAGGAGATGGCCAAGCTGGGCGCCTTCAATCCGCTGATGTTCGGCATGGGCGTGACCATGATCGGCCCGACCATCATGGACTACGGGACCGAGGCCCAGAAGGCGAAGCACATCCCGCCCATCGTCCGCGGCGAGGTGCAGTGGTGCGTCGGCTATTCCGAGCCCAACGCCGGCTCCGACCTGGCCTCCCTGCAAATGCGGTGCGAGGACGCCGGCGATCATTGGGTCATCAACGGCCAAAAGACGTGGACGTCGGGCGCCCAGTACTCCGACTGGTGCGGGGCCCTGGTGCGCACCGACTTCGCGGCCAAGAAGCATGACGGCATCAGCTTCATGCTGATCGACATGCACCAGCCGGCCATCGACCCGCGACCCATCGCGCTCATCGCCGGGGCCTCGCCGTTCTGCGAGACCTTCTTCACCGACGCCCGGGCCGAGAAGGACGGCCTGCTCGGCGAGCTCAACCACGGCTGGACAGTCGGCAAGCGGCTGCTGCAGCACGAGCGCGCCAGCCAGACGGGGGCGTCAGGAGGAGGCCGGGCCACGCCGCTGCAGGACATCGCCAAGCGCTATGTGGGAGTCGACGACCAGGGCCGGCTGGCCGACAGCGACCTGCGCACCCGGCTGACCCAGCACCTGATGGACGCCAAGATGCACGGCCTGACCCTGGCGCGGATCGTCGCGGAGTCGAAGGGCGCCTCGGGCGCGAACACCACGGCATCCATCCTGAAGAACTCCGCCACCAATGTGGCCCAGACGCGGGCCGAACTCAGCCTGGAGATCTTCGGGCACCAGGGCCTGGGCTGGGAGGGCGAGACCTTCAGCCAGGAAGAGATCGAGACCGTGCGCGGCTGGCTGGGCGGCAAGGCCATGTCGATCTATGGCGGCTCGCTCGAGATCCAGAACAATATCATCTCCAAGCGCATCCTGGGCCTTCCGGACAACACCCAGTCGAGCTGAGTCGGGCCGCCGCGCGGATATCCGAGAACGCCCGGGCCTCCTGAGCCCGGACCATTGGCCGCAAGTCGTTTCTAAAGCGGAGGCTCGACGGCGCGCATCGTGAATGATAATCGTTCGCAATTGAGGCGCGTAAGGACCTCGCGATGAACGATCTATCGGTGCAGGCGGATTTGGCCGCGAATTCCGCGGCGGGCCTTGTCGTGCGCCTGAGCTCGCTCGAGGTCGGCGCGACCGGGGTCATCGTCGACGTCCGCGCCGAGAGCGCGCCCCTGGCCCACGGCGTCGACGTTCACGAGCTGCAGCGCCGCCTCCTGGAGTTCGGCTTCGTGGAGGGCGCCCGCATCGAGGTGCTGCACGAGGGCGCCATTCGCCACGACCCGATCGCCGTCCGGGTGGACGACACCCGCGTCGCCCTGCGTCGCCGCGACGCCGAGGACGTGTTCATCCTGCTCGACACGCCGCAGAAATGACCCAGACCGCCACGCTCGCGTCCGCCAGGGTCGCCCTGGTCGGCAATCCCAATTCCGGCAAGACGGCGCTGTTTAACGCGCTCACCGGCGCCCGCCAGAAGGTCGCCAACTACGCCGGGGTCACGGTCGAGCGGAAGGAGGGCGTGGTCACGACGCCCGCCGGCCGCAGCCTGCACATCCTGGACCTGCCCGGCACCTATTCCCTGCGCGCCCGCAGCCCCGACGAAGTGGTCACCCGCGACGCGGTCCTCGGCCGGCTGGAGGGCGAGGTTCCGCCCGACGTGGTGGTCTGCGTGGCCGACGCCACCAACCTGCGCCTGGTGTTGCGCCTGGCCCTGGAGCTCAAGGCCGTCGGCCGGCCGATGGTGCTGGCCCTCAACATGTACGACATCGCCCAGCGCCAGGGCCTGCGGATCGACCTGGAGGGCCTGTCGCGCGAGATCGGCGCCCCCATCGTCACCACCGTGGCCACCCGCAAGCGCGGCATCGACGACCTGATCGCCCAGGTCGACGCCCTGGCCGCCAGCGGCGCCCTACCCGGCGAGAACACCTGGCGCGAACCCGACGCGGCCGAGATCCGCCGCGCCCATGCCGAGGCCCAGCGGATTGTGCGCACCTATGTCCGCCCGCCCGAACATCCCGACACCTGGACCGGCCGCGTGGACGCGGTCCTGCTGCACCCGTTCTGGGGCCTGGCGATCCTGTTCTCGCTGCTGTTCCTGATGTTCCAAGCGGTGTTCACCTGGGCCACCCCGGCCATGGACGGCATCGAGGCCGCCTTCGGCTGGCTGGGCGGTCTGGTGGGCCAGGTGGTGACCAACGATCTCGCCCGCAGCCTGATCGCCGACGGGGTCATAGCCGGGGTCGGCAGCGTGCTGGTCTTCCTGCCGCAGATCCTGATCCTGTTCCTGTTCATCCTCCTGCTGGAGGACTTCGGCTACATGGCGCGGGCGGCCTTCCTGATGGACCGGATCATGGGCGGTGCAGGACTGCACGGGCGGGCGTTCATCCCTCTGCTCTCCTCCTTCGCCTGCGCCATCCCCGGGATCATGTCGACGCGGGTGATCGATTCCAAGCACGACCGGCTGACCACCATACTGGTGGCCCCGCTGATGACCTGTTCGGCGCGGATCCCGGTCTACACCCTGATCATCGCCGCCTTCATCCCCAACACCCAGGTCTGGGGCTTCATGAGCCTGCAGGGCCTGGTGATGTTCAGCCTCTACGCCGCGGGCATCCTCAGCGCGCTCGCCGTCTCCTTCGTGACCCGCCGGCTGTTCTGGCGCGGGGCGGTGGAGCCGTTCCTGATGGAGCTGCCCACCTACAAGCTGCCCGACCCCGCCAACGTCCTGCGCAACCTATTCCTCCGCGCCCAGATCTTCATCGAGCGGGCCGGGCGCATCATCCTGCCGCTGATGATCCTAATCTGGGTGCTCTCGACCTTCCCCTACGCCCCGGCGGGCGCCCCGGGGCCTGCCATCGACTACAGCTTCGCCGGCATGATCGGCCACGCCATCCAGCCCCTGCTGGCCCCTATCGGCTTCAACTGGCAGATGTCGATCGCGCTCGTACCGGGCATGGCCGCCCGCGAGGTCGCCGTGGCCGCGCTCGGCACCGTCTATGCGGTGGGCGATGCGGAGAACAACACCGGGACCCTTGCCTCGACGCTCAGGGGCCACTGGTCGATGGCCACAGGCCTCTCGTTCCTGGCCTGGTACATCTTCGCCCCGCAATGCGCCGCGACCCTGGGCGTGGTGAAGCGCGAGACCAACAGCTGGCGTTGGCCGATCATCATGTTCGTCTACATGACCACGCTGGCCTATCTGGCGGCCTTCATCGTTTACCGGACGGCGGTCGCCCTGGGCGGGGGATGAAGCTTCACCGTAAACAACTTTTAGGGGAAATTAATTGCGCGCTTTAAGGGATCGCTAAATCTAAACGCCATAGCGTTTCCTGATCGGGGAGCGACAGGATGCAAGTAACCGCCCATAAGCGCCGCAAGGCCGCAGCCAAGCCGACCATCAAGCCGGCGAGCGACCATCTGCTTGAGCGTATTCGAGAAACCCTGCTGCTGTTCGGCGGCGAGGCCCACCGTCGCGACGTGATCGCCAACGTGGCGCGCGAGACCGGTTTCGACGTCAAGAACATCCCTCAGGACTTCGAGGCCGCGGTCATTCTCTCCTTCGAGGAGACCGTCCGCGATGAGGTCCGCCGCGCCGCGCACGGCTTCTATCTGAAGTTCGGCGAGGGCTCGCACCGCTGGAGCGTCAAGCTCCCGGAGACGGCGCACTAAAAGTTTCCGATTCTTCGACCGAGGCCGAAGCAACCTCAGCGACAAACGTTCGATCCTGGCGAGCCCAGCCAGGAGTCGCTGAATGACGAAGACGATAGTTGCGTGCGCCGCGGTCCTCGGCGCGCTGGCGGTCCCCGCGACCGCGGCGGAAACGATCCGACTGCCGGGCGCAGACCGCGAGCCCACCCTTGCGATCAGTCACGAACCCGGGCCCGGGCCCAGCGTGCTCTATGTGCACGGCGCGACCTTCCCCCAGGCCTTATCGATCGGGTACCGCCTGGCGGGCCGTTCCTGGATGGACGACCTGCGCGCCCGCGGCTTTGACGTATGGGCATTCGATCTCGCCGGCTACGGCGACTCGGACCGCCCCGCGGCCATGACCGGCGCCGCGCCCGTGGGCCGAATGGCGGAGGCCGTCAGCCAGATCGCCCGCGTCACGCGCTACATCCGCGCGACCTCGAAGAAGGATCGCGTCTCAATCCTCGCCCATTCCTGGGGAACCTTGCCGGCCGGCGCATTCGCCGCCGAACACCCCGATAGGATCGAGCGCCTGGTTCTCTTCGGTCCGCCCGCCCTGCGCAAAGCCGCCCCGCCGGCCGCCGAGCCAACCACGGGCGCATCGCTGGTCAGCGCTGAGGATCAATGGGCAAGCTTCCAGTCAGGCGTGCCCGCAGGCGAGCCGTCGCCCATCGACAGGGCCCTGTTCGTCCCCTGGGCCGAGGCGTATCTCGCCAGCGACGCCGCCAGCGCCACGCGCAGTCCGCCGGCCGTGCTCGTGCCGACAGGACCTCAGGCCGACTTGGCGGAGGTCTGGTCCGGCCGATTCCCGTACGATCCGGCCAAGGTCCGGGCCTCGACCCTCGTCGTCTACGGCGAGTGGGACCCCATCACGCGCGACGCCGATGCGGCCTGGCTGAAGGAGGCGTTGGTCAAGGCCGAAGGCGGGGTGCGGGTCGCCAAACTGCCCCGCGGCGCACACCGGATGCATCTCGAGGCGAACCGTCAGGTCCTCTTCGACGCAGTCGGCGCCTTTCTGACCGAGGACTAGACGCTACGCCTTGCCGCCCGACAGCGCGTCGGCGGCGCCCTGCAGGCGGCCCAGGAGCCGCTTCAATAGGGCCACCTCATCCGGCGACAGGCCGGCGATCAGCGCCGCCTCGTAGGCGAGCGCAAGCGGCGCCACCTCCGCATGCAGCTGCGCGCCCTGGGCGGTCAGGGCCAGGACATGGGATCGGCCGTCGGCGTGGTGGTCGCTGCGGGCGATCAGTCGCCGGATGCTCAGGCCCTGGGCGGCGCGGCTGACCGTCACCTTGTCCATGCCGGTGCGCGCGACGATGGCCCCCTGGGTCAGGCCGCCGTCCTCGGCCAGGACGCAGATCAGCCGCCACTGCGGGATGTTGAGCCCAAAACGGTCCTCATAGGCGCGCGCGATCAGCTGGCTGACGGCGTTGGAGGCCACCGAGAGCCGATACGGCAGATAGGCGTCCAGCTTCAGCTCGCCCGCGGGCGGGTCGGAAAGCTGGCGCTGCACGCTCATGACCCTTGGACCTCCTGCTCGATGGCGCCGAAGATGGTGTGACGGCGCGGATCGCGCATCTCAATCCGCACTCGGTCGCCGGGCTTGAGGAACGGCGTCTTGGGCGCGCCGTGTGCAAGGGTTTCGACGGTTCGCAACTCCGCGAGGCAGGAATAGCCGACGCCACCTTCGGCGACGGGTTTACCTGGGCCGCCGTCGGGACCTCGGTTCGACACCGTGCCGGAGCCGACGATGGTCCCGGCGCTGAGCGCCCGGGTCTTGGCGGCATGGGCGATCAGGGTCCCGAAGTCGAAGGTCATGTCGACCCCGGCGTCGGCCTCGCCGAGCGGCTTGCCGTTCAGTTCGACCTCCAGCGCGCCGTGCAGCTTGCCGTCCTTCCAGGCCTCGCCCAGCGCGTCGGGGGTCACGGCCACCGGCGAGAACGCCGAGGCCGGCTTCGACTGGAAGAAGCCGAAGTTCTTGGAAAGCTCGGCGGGGATCAGGTTGCGCAGGCTTACGTCGTTGACCAGCATGACCAGGCGGACGGCGGCCAGGGCCTCCTCGCGGCTGGCGCCCAGGGGCACGTCGCCGGTGACCACCGCCACCTCGCCCTCCAGGTCACAGCCCCAGGCCTCGTCGGCCAGCGGGATCGGATCGCGCGGCGCCAGGAAGTTGTCGGAGCCGCCCTGGTACATCAGCGGATCGGTCCAGAAGCTGTCGGGCATGTCGGCCGCGCGCGCCTTCCGCACCAGGGCCACATGGTTCACATAGGCCGAGCCGTCGGCCCACTGATAGGCGCGCGGCAGGGGGCTCTCGGCGTCCTTCTCGTGGAACCGGACCCTGGGGATCGAGCCGGTCTCCAGACCCTCGGCCAGGCCGCGCAGCAGGGGCTCGCAGCGTTCCCAGTCGTCGAGGGCGGCCTGCAGGGTCGGCGCGACATTGGTCGCCTCGACGCACCAGGCGAGATCGTTGGAAACCACCACGAGGCGGCCGTCACGACCCCACTTGAGCGATGCGAGCTTCATACTAGTTTTCCTCCCGGCGGACGGTGCGTGTCAGGCGCACGCCTTGTTCGTAGGCCTCTGGCAAATAGACCACGACCTCGACGCAGATGTCGCCGCCGGCCTCGTCGGCCCACAGGTAATTACGCTCGAAACAGACGTCGCGGCCGGCCGGGGTGTAGCCTTCATAGGTGTCGCCCCAGGGCGTGCAGGCGGCCATGTCGCGGCGGGGTAGCGAACAGGCGCGTTCCAGCTCCTCCTCAGCGGCTTCCGTCAGATCGGCCTTGAGATCGGCTTGCGCCATCGCCTAGCCCGCCTTCAAGCCGGCGTCCGCCAGCTGTTGACGTAGTCCGGGTTCTCCACCGTAGAGGCCGCCTCGCCCACGTCCAGGGGATCGCGGGTGTCGATCATCACGGCGTATTCGTCGGTGGCCGCCTTGGGCTGGCTCAGCATGTTCTTCAGCGCCTTCGGGTGCGGCCCGTGGGTGAAGCCGGAGGGATGGAATGTCATCATCCCGGCCTCGATGTGGTCGCGGCTGAAGAAGTCGCCGGCGTGGTAGAACAGCACCTCGTCGAAATCGTCGTTGTTGTGGAAGAACGGCACCTTCAGCGCGCCCGGATCGGTCTCGAAGGGCCTGGGCGCGAAGGTGCAGACCACGAACCGGTCGGACACGAATGTTGTGTGGACGCTGGGCGGCAGATGGTAGCGATGGCTCACCACCGGGCGGATATGGCGCACGTTCAGCCGCACCGGGGCCAGCTCCCCGTGCCAGCCCACCGCGTCCAGCGGATTGTACGGATAGGTGACCGTGGAGACCTCGCCGCGCTTCTTGACGGCCACCCGGGTCTCGCCGTCCTGCGCCTGGTGGGCCTTGAAGGCCTCGTTCAGCTCCGGGGTGTCCAGCATGGCCGGATCGAACAGGGCGTGGCCCCCCAGCAGACCCTTGTCGGGCAGGGTGAAGTGGCTGTTGGTCGCCTGGATCATCAGGATGGCCGTCGGTTCGGCTGGGCTCAGCCGCCACATGGTCCCGCGCGGCATGTAGAGATAGTCCCCGGCCTCATAGGAGATGTGGCCATAGTCGCAGAACAGGTCGCCGCGCCCCTGGTGGACGAACAGCAACTGGTCGCCGTCGGCGTTGCGGGCGAGGCCCGGCATGGCCTGCCCCAGCTTCCAGAAGCGCATCTCGGTGGCGGCGTTCTTCAGGATCACCGGGGCGTCCCAGGGCGAACCCTGCGCCTCGTTCAGCCGGGCTAGGTCGAAGGCGCGGGGACGCAGGGGCCCCTCGAAGTCGCTCCAGCCGGTGGGCGGGCGCGGATGGTGGATGAAGGCGGCCGGGCCGAAGAACCCTTCCTTGGATATCTCGCGCTCATAGGTGCCGGCGGGCATGTCGGCGTGAGCCTGGCGCGAATGGGCGCCTTGGGCGGCGCGGACGGGGATCCAGTTGCGGGCCATTCAGGGTTCGTCCTTGTAGATGCTGACCACGAGCGGCCGGTCGGCGGCCAGGCTGGCGCGGTACATGCCCGAGGTGTTGTAGCTCCAGGCCACCTGGCCGTCAGGCGCCACGGCGATGATCCCGCCGTCGCCGCCCAGGGCGGTGAGCTTATCCTGGATCACCAAATCGGCCGCGGCCTGCAGCGAAAGACCCTTGTGCTCGACCAGGGCGGCGATCTCGTGGGCCACGCCCAGGCGGATGAAGTACTCGCCGGTCCCGGTGGCCGAGACGGCGCAGGCGGCGTTGGACGCATAGGTCCCCGCCCCGATCACCGGTGAATCGCCCACCCGGCCCCACTGCTTGCCGGTGGTGCCGCCGGTCGACGTGCCCGCCGCCACATTGCCCGAGGTGTCGAGCGCGACCACGCCCACCGTGCCGTACTTGCCCTCGTCGTGGGCCAGGGCGTGGACCGGATCGGGCCGATGCTCGCCCACCGGCCGGGGCGGGACCGGCAGGTCGTGGGCCTTGGCGAAGTTCTCGAGGCTGCGCCAGCGGCGCTCGGTGAAGAAGTAGGACGGGTCGGCCTGCTCCACGCCGACGGCCTTGGAGAAGGCGTCGGCGCCGGCTCCGACCAGCAGGACATGGGAGGACCGCTCCATGACCGCGCGGGCCAGCGAGATCGGGTGGCGCGTGCGGGTGACGCCGGCCACCGCCCCGGCCGCCAGGGTGGCGCCGTCCATGATCGAGGCGTCCAGTTCGTTGGCGCCCCGGGCGGTGAACACCGCGCCGCGGCCGGCGTTGAACAGGGGGTCGTCCTCCAGCAGGCGGATGGCCGCCTCGACGGCGTCGAGCGCCGAACCGCCGGCTCGCAGGACCGCGCCCCCGGCCTCGGCGACGCGCCCGAGGGCGGCGCGATAGGCCGCTTCCTGCTCGGGCCTCAGATGCCGGCGCTCAATGACGCCCGCGCCGCCATGGACGGCGATGGCCCAGTTCGGCGTCGACAAGCCTCAGCCCTCCTTGGCGGGTAGGACCCCACGGCGGATTTGGTCCAGCTCGATGGACTCGAACAGCGCCTTGAAGTTGCCCTCGCCGAAGCCCTCGTTGCCCTTGCGCTGGATCATCTCGAAGAAGATCGGGCCGATCATGTTCTCGGTGAAGATCTGCAGCAGGATGCCCTGGCCCTCGGTGGGCGCGCCGTCCAGCAGGATCTTGTCGGCGCGCAGGCGGTTGACGTTCTCGCCGTGGCCGGGGACCCGGGCGTCGATGCCGTCGAAATAGGTGTCGATGGTGTCCTGGAACTTGACGCCCCGGTCGCGCATGGTCTCGACGGTCTCGAAGATATCGTCGGTCCCCAGCGCCACGTGCTGGATGCCCTCGCCGCCGTAGTCCTTGAGGAACTCCTCGATCTGGCTGTGGTCGTCCTGGCTCTCGTTCAGCGGGATGCGGATCTTGCCGCAAGGGCTGGTCATGGCCTTGGAGAACAGGCCGGTCTGCGAGCCCTCGATGTCGAAATAGCGGATCTCGCGGAAATTGAAGATCTTCTCGTAGAAGTCGGCCCACCTGGCCATGCCGCCGCGGACCACGTTGTGGGTCAGGTGGTCGAGATAGGTCAGGCCGACGCTATTCCTGGCCATCTGCTCGGCCGCGCCGTCGATGGGCAGGAAGTCGACGTCATAGATCTCCTGGGCCCCATAGCGGTCGACCAGGTAGAGGTTCGAGCCGCCGATCCCCTCAATGGCCGGGATGTTCAGCTCCATGGCGCCGACTGGGCCCTGCACCGCCTTGGCGCCGCGCTCGACCGCGAGCTTGAGCGCCTTTGCCGCGTCCTTGACGCGAAAGGCCATGGCGTTGGCCGAGGGGCCGTGGACCTCCCGGAACGCCGCAGCCTGGCCCGACGGCTCCATGTTGAGGATGAAGTTGATGTCGCCCTGGCGGAAGCGCAGTACGTTCTTCGAGCGGTGCTTGGACACCGCCGTGAAACCCATCATCTCGAACAGGCCCTTCAGCCGTTCGGGCTCGGGAGAGGTGAACTCCACGAACTCGAAGCCGTCGGTGCCGAGCGGATTCTCGAACAGGTCGCCCGCCTTGGCGACGTCGGACTTCACATGGGTGGTCATCGCGGGTCTCCCGAGAGATAGTATCAAGTGAAACTAGGTGCCTGAAGCCGAGGTAGGAGACAAGCCCTCCCTCGGCTGGTAGCTAACGTTTGAACGCTCCCAACGGATCGACATGCTTCGCAAAACCTACGACTGGGTCATGGGCCTGGCCGCCTCGCGCCACGCCCCGGCCAGCCTGGCGGCCGTTTCGTTCGCCGAGAGCTCCTTCTTCCCCATCCCGCCCGACGTGATGTTGGCGCCCATGGTGCTGGCCCGGCCCGATCGCGCCTACGTCTACGCCACGATCTGCACCGCGGCCTCGGTCGTGGGCGGGATGTTCGGCTACATGATCGGCCATTTCCTGGGCCCGGTGGGCGAGTGGCTGCTGATGATCACCGGCAATTCCGGAGGCCAGGCCGCCTTCGAGGCCTGGTTCGCGGAGTGGGGCCTTTGGGTGATCCTGATCAAGGGCCTGACCCCGATCCCCTACAAGCTGGTGACGATCTCGGCCGGCCTGGCCGAGTTCTCGTTCTTCACCTTCGTCTGGGCCTCCGTCGTGACGCGGGGTGCGCGGTTCTTCCTGGCCGCCACTCTGATCAAGTATTTCGGCCCCGCGGTGCGCGAGGAGGTGGAGAAGCGGCTGACCCTCTACACCGTGATCGGCCTGGTCGTGCTGGTGGGCGGATTCATCGCGCTCAAGCTTCTCTAGAGCCGGGCGGCGTTTTAGGATCATATCGGCGGCGATGAGCGGTCTCATAACCCCCTTCCTTGAGCGCTGGCGCCTGACGGCGTTCGCTTCGTCGCTGTTGATGCTGGCCATCGCCCACGCCTTCGAGACCTTCGGCGGCCTCGCCCCCTGCACCCTCTGCCTGCGCGCCCGCGAGGTCTATTGGGTCGCCGCGACCGTGGCTCTTGTGGGCATGCTGGTGGTCCGGATGCGGGACGGCGGCCGCTTCAAGGTCGCCTTCAACGCCCTGCTGGCCCTGGTTTTCGCCGCAGGGGTGGGGCTGGCGGTCTATCACGCCGGGGCGGAGTGGAAGTTCTGGCCGGGCCCGACCGCCTGCGCCAGCACGGGCGGTTCGGTGAGCGCCGGCGACATGGCCGCCCTGCTGAACGGCGCCAAGATCAAGCCGCCGGCCTGCGACGAGGCGGCCTGGGTGTTCCTGGGCCTGTCCATGGCCGGCTGGAACGCCCTGGTCTCCCTGAAGCTGACCGTCCTCAGCCTGCTGGCCGTCCGCCACGAACGGAGCAGGCGATGAGCGCCAAGCCGATCCCGCCCCGTCCCGGAGCCGGCGCCATGAGCGCTCGGCTGGCCGAGATCCTGCGGGTGGACCATGCCGGAGAGCTGGGGGCCGTCCACATCTATCGCGGCCAGCGCGCGGTGCTCTCCCATGCCACGGGCCACGAGCGGATCGCCGGCCAGCTGGAGGAGATGGAGGGCCACGAGGCGGTCCACCTGGCGCGCTTCGACAAGCTGCTGACCGAACGCGGCGTGCGGCCCACGGTCATGACGCCGCTCTGGCGGGTGGCGGGTTTCGCGCTCGGCGCCGGCACGGCCCTGTTGGGCGACAAGGCCGCCCACGCCTGCACCGAGGCCGTCGAGAGCGTGATCGAGGAGCACTATGCCGGCCAGATCGCCGAGCTGGAGAGCCGCGAGCCGGAGCTGGCCGCCGAGTTATCCCGGTTCCGCGACGAGGAGCTGGCCCATCGCGACCAGGCCCTGGCGGAGGGCGCCAAGTCGGCGCCCGGCTATACCGTGCTGTCCGCCGTGATCCGCGCCGGCTGCCGCGCCGCCATCAAGATCAGCGAGAAGCTGTGACCGAAGACGAGATCATCGCCCTGCGCCGCGGCTCGGAGACGCCGGTCCGGGCGGCTCCGGCCGATCTCCAAGGCGTGGCCCAAGACCTCTCCGCGGCCTTCGCCGCCGATCCGATGTTCGACTGGTTCATGCGTGACGACGCCAGGCGTGACGCCGCGCGGCTGGGCCTGTTCAAGCGGCTGGTCGGCATGGCGCTCAGCGACGGCGAGGTGCTGCGGCCGGCCGGCGGCGGGGCGGCCTCGATCTGGCTGCCGTCGGAGAGCCTGGGCCCCTCCACCCTGATCGACGAGTTGCGGGTCATCCCGACGGTCCTCGCCGCCACGGGGTTCTCGCGGCTGTCGCGGATGTCGGCCATGCGCGCGGCCATGGACAAGCACCATCCCATGGAGCGGCCGCACGTCTATCTCTGGTTCGTGGGCGTGCGCCCCGAGGCCCAGGGGCTGGGCGTCGGAAGCCGCCTGCTGAGCGCCGGCCTGCAACGCGTCGATGCGCTGGGCCTGCCGGCCTATCTGGAAAGCTCCAGTCCCGCCAACGTGCCGCTCTACCGCCGCCACGGTTTCGAGGTGACCCGGGAGGTCCAGCCCCGGCCGGACTCGCCGGTCATGTGGGCCATGTGGCGCGAGCCCCGGTGATCCTGCCCTATCTCGCCCTGGTCAACTTCGCGGCCTTCGCGGCCATGGGCTGGGACAAGGCCCGCGCCGAGCGCGGCGATCGGCGCATCCCCGAGCGCACCCTGCTCACCCTGGCCGCCATCGGCGGAAGCCTCGGCGCGCTCGCCGCCCAGCAGGCCTTCCGTCACAAGACCCGAAAACAGCCGTTCGGGGGGATTCTGCTGGTCATCCTGGCGGCTCAGGCCGTGATCGCGGCCTTTCTGATCTTGCCAGCCGACTAGGTGAGGCGCGGCGACCTCAGGCTTCGAGCTCGATGTCCCAGTAGAGGTAGTCGAGCCAGCTCTGGTGCAGGTGGTGCGGTGGAAACTTGCGGCCGCGGTCTTGCAGCTCGTGGGCGCTGGGCCGCCGGGGCTTGTGGAACGGATGCATGTGGGCTTCGTGCGGCGTGCGCCCGCCCTTGTGCAGGTTGCAGCGGGCGCAGGCGGTGACGATGTTTTCCCAGGTCGTCCGCCCGCCGCGCGAGCGCGGCACCACATGGTCGAAGGTCAGGTCTTCGCCCGCGCGGCAGTACTGGCAGGTGAAGGCGTCGCGCAGGAAAAGGTTGAAGCGGGTGAAGGCCGGCGGCCGGTCCTGCGGCACATAGTGCTTCAGCGAGACGACGCTGGGGAGGCGCATGGCGAAGGAGGGGGAATGGACCTCGTGGTCGTAGGTCGAGACCACGTCGACCCGATCGAGGAACACCGCCTTGATCACCTCCTGCCAGGGCCAGAGGGATAGCGGATAGTAGCTGAGGGGCCGGAAGTCGGCGTTCAGCACGAGACAGGGCCAGCCGGACGGCGGGTGGCTAAGCACCTGCATGGCTTGACCTCCGTCGGCGCGAACCCGCGCCTATGGCGTACGCGTAGAGACTGAAGACGGGCCCCCTTTCGCGGTCTGGTCGCCCTCGAATCTCCGGACGGCGATTCTCGTGACCTGCGAATTATAGGGCAGTTTTCGAGACAGCTCCATGACTTGAAGCGCATCACCCCGTCTCACGGCTCGGGAGGATCAGACCGTGGACGGGGCGGGATCGCGGGACACTAGACGCCGACGGCCGCGGTGGCGCCGGCGAGGCTCAGGCTGATCAGCACGAAGGCGACGGCGACGGTGGCGTCGAAGAGGCGGCCGATGTTCGAAAGAGCAGACATTGTTTCGTTCCTTCTTGAGTTTGGGCCCCGGCGGTTCCGACGCCCCGTCCATCTGGACAACGCTAAGATACCTCATATCTAAGCGATGTACAGATACATTTTACAATGTAAGCTATTAGAAAATGCATAGCTCTTGGCGGGCGGGATTGGACAAATAAAAAGGGGGCCCGGAGGCCCCCTTCCCATCATGGATTGGGTTTCGAGGTTAGGCGCCGAGGGCCGCGGTGGCGGCGGCGACACCTAGGCCGAGGACCAGGAGGAACGCGGGGGCGATCCGGTCGAAGAACCGTTCGAAGTGGGTAAGACCAGCGAGAGACATGACACACACCTTTCAGTTTGAACCCCGGGGGAGCGGGGGCGTTTCTTATTTGAACGATGCTAAGATAGCAGCGATCTGAACGGCGTCAAGATGATCTTTACGCCGTCCAGATTCAGATTTAGAGTGACCGTGATGAGAGAAACTGCTGCCGCCGAAACCCGCCCCTATCACCACGGCGACTTGCGCCGCGCGCTGATCGACGCGGCCCGTCGCCTGCTGGAGTCCGAAGGGCCCACGGCGTTGTCCCTCCGCGCGGTCGCCCGGGAGGCGGGGGTCAGTCCGGCCGCGCCCTACCACCACTTCAAGGACAAGGGCGAACTTCTGGACGCCGTGGCCCACGAGGGCTGGGACGTGCTGAACGCACAGATGGCCAAGGCCAAGGCCGAGGCGACCACCATCCAGGACAAGCTGACCAGCCTGGGCGTGTCCTATGTCCGTTTCGCCCAGGCCAATCCGGCGCTCTACCGCGTGATGTACGACTCCTCCCGCGACAAGGAAGCGCTTCCCGAGCACGCCCATACGGAAAACGACAGCGCCTACTGCCAGGTTCGCGACACCTTCATCGAGGCCGGCGCCGACGTGAACAACGAGATCGACCTCGAGCTGGCCACCAACGCCGCCTGGTGCGCGGCCCACGGCATGGCCGAGATGATCAGCTTCAAGATGTTCGATCATCTGAAGGTCGCCCTGGGTGGTGAGGAGGCCTTCATCCGCGCCACCTTCCAGCACCTTGGCATTTTCGCCGCCGCTCCTCGCCGCTAAGTCTCACGGGTGTTCGCCACCCGCTTCGCCCCCTCCCCCACCGGCCGGCTGCATCGGGGCCATGCCTTTTCGGCCCTGACCGCCCATGCCGCGGCGCGCCATGTGGGCGGGCGCTTCGTCCTGCGTATCGAGGACATCGACGCCACCCGCTGCCGGCCGGAATTCGAGGCCGCGATCCGTGATGATCTCGCCTGGCTGGGCCTCGACTGGGAACAGCCCGTCCGCCGCCAGTCCGAGCACCTAGCCGACTATCACGCGGCCCTGGATAGCCTGATCGCGCGGGGCCTGACCTATCGCTGCTTCCGCACTCGCAAGGAGATCGCGCAGGATATTGCGGGCGCCCCCCACGGGGCTATGGAGACCTGGCGTGGCGCGCCCCTGCCGGCCGACGAGGAGGCCGCGCGCCTGGCGGCCGGCGAGAGCTTCGCCTGGCGGCTGTCGCTCGACGCCGCCGAGCGGGCCCTGGTCGGAGACCTCAGCTTCGTCGAGGAGGGCGAAGGCCCAGAGGGCGAGCATGGGATCATCCCCATCGACCCCACCCTGGGCGGGGACGTGGTCCTGGCCCGGAAGGACGTGGGCGTGGCCTATCACCTCGCCGTGGTGGTCGATGACGCCCTGCAGGGGATCAGCCACGTGATCCGGGGTCGCGACCTGTTCCAGGCGACCCATGTCCAGCGGCGCCTGCAGGCCTTGCTGAACCTGCCCGCGCCGGTCTATCGGCATCATCGCCTGTTGCTGGGCGCGGATGGCCGGCGCTACGCCAAGCGCGACCGGGCCGAAACCCTGGCGGAACTGCGGGCCGGCGGCATGACGCCCGAGGCGCTGCGACGGGAGCTGGGTTTTGACTGAGGCCGCCGCGACACCGGACCGGGGACATCCGAAGGCCCTGGCCGTGCTGGTGCTCGGCGCCGCCGTGATCGGGCTGGCGCCGATCCTGGTGCGCCTGGCCGACGCGGGCCCGGCGGCAGTGGGCTTCTGGCGCGTCACCTTCGCCCTGCCCCTGCTGTTCCTGATGGCCCAGAAGACCGACGGCGGGGTCGGCGGCGCGCCGCGCCTGGCCCTGCTGGCCGGTGCGGCCTTCGCGCTGGATCTCAGCTTCTGGCACTACGGGATCGCCTTCACCTCGGTGGCCAACGCCACCGTGCTCACCAACCTCACGCCCGTGGTGGTGACGGCCGTGGCGTGGCTGGTGTTCAAGCAGCGCCCCAGGAACCTGTTCGTGGCGGCGGTGGCCCTGGCGGTCGGCGGCGCCTGGCTGATGGCTGTGGGTCGCGGCGCCCAGGCGCCTGGCAGCAACCCGCCGCTAGGGGACGCCTTCTCCCTGCTGACCGCGGTCTGGTACGCGTTCTATTTCCTGGCGGTCAGCGCCGCGCGCCGCACGGTCGGGGCCACGCGCATCATGTTCTGGTCCGGGATGGCCAGCGCGCCGCTGCTGCTGCTGGCCGCGGTCCTGCTGGGTGAGCCGCTGCTGCCGGCGACCCTTGGCGGCTGGGCGGCCTGCGTGGGCCTGGGCCTCATGCACGTGGCCGGGCAAGGTTCCATCGCCTGGGCCCTGGGACGCCTGCCGGCCGCCACGGCCTCGGTGGTGGTGCTGGTCCAGCCGGTGGTGGCCGCCATCCTGGGCTGGATGCTGTTCGCCGAGGCCCTCGGGCCGGTCCAGGCGCTCGGCGCCGGCATCGCGCTCGCCGGCGTGGTCCTGGCCCAGATGGCCTCGCGGCCTAAGGCGGCGGCCTAGCCCAGCCCGTACGCCTGCCGCGCGACCTCGATGGCGGCCAGCTTGGCGTGGAACGGGGCCCAGTCGTCGCGCGCGTCGATGGCCGCCCAGATCGATTCGATCTCGTCATAGAGCAGCTCTTCGGGCTCGAGCCTGGTGAAGTAGGCGGCGTCCAAGCGCTCAGGCCGATCCGGCTCGTAGGCCTTCAGCAGGTCGCGGAACGCCGCGAAGCCCTCGTCCGCATAGATGTCACCCCGCGGGCTCGCCAGGGCCCGGGCCTCGCCGCCGGCGAACCAGTCGAAGAAGAACGGTTCCCATCGCAGGCGCTCTCCCCCGACCGAGATGGCGCGAAAAGCGGAATTGACCAGACTCACGTCGTCATCTGGCGAACGCCCCTTCAATCCCAGCCGGGCCAGCATCGCCTCGGCGAGGGCCGCCCGATACACCGGGCCGAAGCCGTTCAGCGCCTCGACCAGGGTCTCCTGGGGGCTCACCAGCGAAAGGCAGCCTGCCAACTGCTGCAGGTTCCAGAACACCGCCTCCGGCTGGCGGCCGAAAGAATAGAGCCCAGCGGAGTCGAAATATGCGGCGGTGAAGTTGGGGTCGTTCTTCGGCAGGAACCGGTAGGGGCCGTAGTCGAAACTCTCCCCGGTGATGTTCATGTTGTCGGTGTTGAGCACCCCATGGACGAAGCCCGCGGCCATCCAGCTGGCGGTCAGGGTCGCCGCGCGGGGGACCACCGCCCCGAGCAGGGCCGCTGCGCGGTCCGGGGCGTTGCCCAGCTCGGGGTAGTAGAGCTCCACCACATGGTCGACGAGGGCGCCGATGCGCTCGGGCTTCTGGTGGAAGGCGTGGCGCTGGAAGCTGCCGAAGCGCACATGGCTATGGGAGAGCCGCACCAGGACGGAGGAGCGGGTGGGGCTGGGTTCGTCGCCGCGCATCAGCGGCTCGCCGGTCTCGACCAGCGAGAAGGACTTCGAGGTCGGCACGCCCAGGGCTTCCAGCATGGCCGTGGCCAGCACCTCGCGCACCCCGCCTTTCAGGGTCAGGCGGCCGTCGCCCTGCCGCGACCAGGGCGTCTGGCCGGAGCCCTTAGTCCCCAGCTCCAGCAGGCGGCCGGTCCCGACCTCGCGCATCTGAGCGAAGGAGAAGCCGCGGCCGTCGCCGAGGTCGGGGTTGTAAACCCGGAACTGGTGGCCGTGGTAGCGCTGGGCCAGGGGGGTTTCGAGGTTGCCCGGCAGCGGCTGGAAGCGGCCGAAGTGGGCGATCCATTCGGCGTCGGTCAGGGTGTCCAGGCCGACGGTGGCTGCGGCGCGGTCGTTGCGGAACCGCAGCAGGGTCGTCGGGAAGTCCGCCGCCGCCACCGGATCTGCGAAGTCGGGACCCAGGGCCTGGATGTGGGGTTCGGGGCGATAGGCCGGGGAGGTGGGCATGGCCACCAGATGACCGCGACCGCACGGGGCGGCAACCCTTTCCTCGTCGCGCTGGGCTGACGGCTCGGCTACGGCTGTGCTACCCGAAGTGGATGGCGCGCAAGTTCACCCTCGACTTCCTGAGGACCGAGACGGCTTCGGGCGCGATCCTGGCGAGCGCCGCGCTGCTGGCCATCCTGCTGGCCAATTCCCCGTGGTCGGGGAGCTATTTCGCCTTCATCGAGCATCCGATCACCATTCACATCGGGGCCTTCGACGAGACCAGGCCCGTCCTGAGCTGGATCAAGGACGGGTTGATGGCGATCTTCTTCTTCGTCGTCGGGCTGGAGATCAAATACGAACTGCTGCGCGGCGAGCTGTCCAATCCCCGCCGCCTGGCCCTGCCGGTGCTGGCGGCGCTCGGCGGCATGGTCGCCCCGGCCCTGATCTATCTGGCCCTGAACCAGGGCCCGGGCGGCGCGCCGCAGGGCTGGCCGACCCCCGTCGCCACCGACATCGCCTTCGCGCTGGCGGCGCTCGCCGTGGCCGGACCGAGGCTGCCGCCGGCCATCCGGGTGTTCCTGCTGACCATGGCCATCGCCGACGACCTGGGCGCCGTGGCCCTGATCGCCCTGCTGTTCACCGCCAAGCTCAATCTCTACGCCCTGGGCGGAGCGGCTGCGGCGATCGCCCTGATGGCCCTGATGTCGCGCTGGAAGACCGCGCCCTACCTATTTTACGCCGCCTGCTTCGCGCTCGCCTGGGCCTTCACCCTGAAGAGCGGGGTGAATACGTCCGTGGCGGGGGTGGCGGCGGCCATGACCGTCCCCATCGACCCGCGCAAGCCCGGTCACGAGGGGCCGCTGAATTACTTCATGGAGAGCCTGCACCCCTATGTGGCCTTCCTGATCCTGCCGCTGTTCGCCTTCACCGCGGCGGGGTTTTCTTTCGAGGGGCTGTCGCTTGGCGATCTCTTCGGCCCCGTGTCGCTCGGCATCGCGCTCGGCCTGTTCGTCGGCAAGCAGATCGGGGTGTTCGGGGTGGGCGCGCTCGCCATCGGCCTGAAGATCGCCCGGCGGCCAACGGGGGCCAAGTGGCTGGAACTCTACGGGGCCTCGCTGCTGTGCGGGGTGGGCTTCACCATGAGCCTGTTCATCGGCGGCCTGGCCTTCGCCCCGGGCGACCTGGCGGCGCAGACCCAGGTGCGGATCGGGGTGGTGGCCGGCACGCTGCTGTCGACCGTGGTCGGCATGGCGGTGCTGGGCTTCGCCCAACGACGGCGCGACGCGGAAGGCTAGACCAGCAGATCGCGGGCCCAGCGGTCTTCGCCGCGACGGGCGGCGACCACGGGCATGTTGGCGAACCGGCCGACCGCCTCGACGGTCTGGTCGAAATCCGGTGCGCTCGGATCTGCGCTCTGGCTGATCACCACCGCATGGATAGGAATGCCGAAGCCCTGCAGGGCCGCGATGGCGGTCAGGGTGTGGCTGATCGCGCCGAGATATGACCCGCCCACCAGCACCGCCGGCAGGCCGACCTCGGCGTGCAGATGGGCGCAGAGACCGTCCTCGGCGATGGGCGACATGATCCCGCCCGCACCTTCGAAAATCTTCAGGTCGGCCTGGGTGTCGGTCAGGAATGGGCGGCAGGCGTCCAGCACCTCCGCATAGGCCAGGCTGCGTCCCTCGGCGCGGGCGGCCATGGGCGGGGACAGGGGCGCGCGGAACCGCAGGGGCGAGACGGCGTCCAGCAAGGCCTCGCTGGGCGCCAGGCCGAGAGCGCGCAGCAGGCAGCCCGGATCGCTGTCGGCCCAGTCCTCGGGATCGAAGCCGCTGACCACGGGCTTCAGCACGCCCACCCGCCGGCCCCTGGCCACGGCGGCGCGGATCAGGGCGCAGGCCACATAGGTCTTGCCCACGTCGGTGTGGGCCCCGGCGATCGACAGGCCGCGCATGGTTCAGGCTCCGATCACGGAGCGGACGGCGGCGGCCAGGCGGTCGACCTCGGCGTCCGGGTGGCCGGCGGTGAAGGCCAGCCGCAGGCGGGCGGTCCCGGCCGGCACGGTCGGCGGACGGATGGCGATGGCCAGGAAGCCCTGGGCCTCCAGGGCCGCGGCGGCGGCGAGCGCGGCGTCGGCCGCCCCGATCATGATGGGGACCACGGCGCTGGTGGCTTCCGGCAGGTTGAGCGCCCGGGTGAAGCGCCGCGCCTTGGCCAGGGGGGCGGCGACCCGCTCCGGCTCGGCGGCGATGACGTCGAGGGCGGCCAGCGCCGCCGCCGCGTTCGCGGGCGGCAGGCCGGTCGTATAGACCAGGGTGCGGGCGCGGGTCTTGAGCAGGTCGATAACCGGGGCGCTGGCGCAGACATAGGCGCCGTAGCCGCCGAGGGCCTTGGAGAAGGTGCCCATGGCCAGGTCGACCTTCGCGCCCGGGAACATGGCCGCGGCGCCGCGGCCATCGCCCACCACGCCCAGGCCGTGGGCGTCGTCGACCATCAGCCAGGCGTCGTGGTCCTGGGCGAGCGCGCTGATCTCGCCGAGCGGCGCCAAATCCCCGTCCATGGAGAAGACGCCGTCGGTGGCGATCAGGGCGCGCAGGGCGCCGGTCCGATGCTCGGCAAGCTTGGCGGCGAGGTCGGCCATGTCGTTGTGGCGGAAGGCGACGACCTTGGCCCCGGAAAGCTGCGAGCCGGCCCAGATGCAGGAATGGGCCAGTTCGTCGACCAGGATCAGGTCGGACGCGCCCATGATGGTGGGGATTATGCCGCTATTGGCCAGGTAGCCCGAGCCGAACACGCAGGCGGCCTCATAGCCCTTCAGCGCAGCCAGCCGGCCTTCCAGTTCCGAGAGCAGCGGATGGTCGCCGGTGACCAGGCGCGAGGCCCCGGCGCCGACCCCGTGCTCCTCCACCGCGCGGATGGCGGCGGCCTTTACGGCCGGGTGGTGCGAGAGGTTCAGATAGTCATTGCAGGAGAAGGAGAGCAGCCGTCGTCCGCCTCGCTGGACCCAAAGGCCGTCGAAACGATGGGTGGGGACCAGGGTGCGCCGCAGGCTGCGGGACTCCAGGCCGGCGAGCTTGTCGTGGGCGAAGGCGGTGAGGCTGTCGGTCATGGCGCGACGCGGTATGCACGAGGTTGGCCCTGGGCTAAAGCGCGCTGCGTCAGCTTCCAGGGAAACCAATGCATGCCGCAGCCGCCGAACTGGATGACCACGGGCGCGGACCACGTCTGGCGACCCTATTGCCAGATGAAGACCGCCCCGCCGCCGCTGCCGGTGGCGCGCACGCAGGGCGCCAGGATCATCCTGGAGGACGGCCGCGAGCTGGTGGACGGCATCGCCTCTTGGTGGACCGCCTGTCATGGCTACAACCATCCGCACATCCGCGCGGCGGTCTCCGCCCAACTGGAGCGCGCGCCGCACGTGATGTTCGGCGGCCTCGCGCATGAGCCCGCCTACCGGCTGGCGTCGAGGCTGGCGGCCCTGCTGCCTGGGGACCTCGACCACGTGTTCTTCGCCGAGAGCGGTTCGGTGGCGGTCGAGATCGCCATGAAGATGGCCCTGCAGTTCTGGATCAACCGGGGCGTGGCGGGCCGCACCCGGTTCCTGAGCTTCCTCGGCGGCTATCACGGCGACACCCTGGCGACCATGACCGTGTGCGACCCCGAGGAGGGGATGCATGGCCTGTTCGCGGGCGTCATGCCGGCGCAGCATATCGCCGCCCTGCCGACCGACCCGGCCTCGGAAGCCGCGCTCGACGCGCTGCTGGCGCGGAAGGGTTCCGAGATCGCCGCCATCATCGTCGAGCCGCGCGTCCAGGGCGCCGGCGGCATGCTGTTCCATGATGACGAGGTGTTGCGCACCCTGCGGCGGCTGGCCGACCAACACGGCGTTCTATTGATTTTCGATGAGATCTTTGTCGGGTTCGGACGCACCGGCGACCTGTTCGCCTGCTCAGGCTCGGGTGTGGTCCCCGACATCGTCACCCTGTCCAAGGCCCTGACCGGCGGCACCCTGCCGCTGTCGGCGGCCGTGGCGCGGCGCCCGGTGTTCGAGGCCTTCTGGTCGGACGACCCGGGCGCGGCCCTGATGCACGGGCCGACCTATATGGGCAATCCGCTGGCCTGCGCGGCGGCCAACGCCAGCCTCGACCTCTTCGAGACCGGAACCTGGAAGGCCGACGTGGCGCGCATTAACGCATCGCTGGTTCAAGGCCTGGAGCCGTGCCGGGCCGCCAAGGGCGTGGTCGACGTCCGCACCCTTGGCGCCATCGGGGTGGTCGAGTTCGCCGAGCCCGTCGCGGTCGGCGCGCTCTGCACCCGGTTCGCCGAGCTGGGCTGCTGGATCCGGCCCATGGGCAAGGTCGTCTACCTGACCCCGCCCTTCGTGACGACGGACGCTGAGCTGGCGCGGCTGACGGGGGCCATTCGCGAGGTGGTCGGCGCCTAGCCCAGCGCCGCCTTCAGCACCGCCACCGTCTCCTTGGTCGCCACGTCCACCGCGGGCGAGACATCGCCCATGCTGTAGAAGTCGTGGACCATGTCCTTGTACTCGACGTGCTGCGCCTTGACCCCGGCGGCATTGAGCCGCGCGGCGTAGTCGCGGCCCTCGTCCTTCAGGGGATCGTATCCGGCGGTGACCACAAGAGCGGGCGGGGTTCCGGCGATGTCGGCCTTGGAGCCCAGGCTGGCGCGGTGAGCCTGAGGGTGACCCACGGCCGCCAGGCACTTGTCGAACCACGCGATGGCCGCCCTGGTCAGGATCGGCCCGTCCAGGTCCTTGCGCGACTGGGTCTCCTCATCCGGCCAGATGCCGGGATAGAGCAACAGCTGGAAGGCCAGCTTCCGCTTGGGATCGTCCTTCAGGTCGATGGAGATCGAGGCCGCCAGGTTGCCGCCCGCCGAGCAGCCGCCGACCGCGATGCGCTCCGGATCGAAGCCGATCTCGGCGGCATGGTCGAAGGCCCACTTGGTGGCCGCCAGGCAGTCGTCATGGCCCGCCGGGAACGGATGCTCGGGCGCCAGCCGGTAGTCGATGGCCAGGACCCGATAGCCGGAATAGGCCGCCAGCCGCCGGCAATGGCCGTCATGGGTCTCCAGGTCGCCGATGGCGAAGCCGCCGCCGTGGAAATAGACCAGGCCCGGCGTGGTCTTCCCGGCGCCGGCGGGGGTGTAGAGCCGCGCCCCGATGGGCCCCGCCGCGCCGTCGACCTTGAGGTCGGTCGCCGTCACGTCCTTGGGTGCGTTCAGGTTCTGGGCCTGGCGCTGCATTCGGTAACCGGCGCGGATCATCTCCGGCGGCAGGGCGTCGAGCGGGGGCATCTCCTGGCCCGCGGCGGCGGCTTCCTGCTCGGCGATCAAGGCCTTGAAGTGCGGGTCCATCGGATGTGCCTTTTCTTGTGAAACCTTAGCCGACCTTGCGGCCCTGGCCTTGCCAATAGGGGTCGCGGAGCTCGCGGCGCAGGACCTTGCCGGACGGATTGCGCGGCAGGACGGCGACGTAGTCCACGGACTTGGGCGCCTTGTAGCCGGCGATCTGGGCGCGGCAGTGTTCGATGATCGAGGCGGTGTCGGCAGGGGCGCCCGGCCGCAGGACCACGACGGCCTTGACCGCTTCGCCCCAGCGCTCGTCGGGCACGCCGATCACCGCGGCGTCGGCCACGTGGGGATGGCCCATCAGGGCGTTCTCCACCTCGGCCGGATAGATGTTCTCACCCCCCGAGACGATCATGTCCTTCACCCGGTCGTGGATGAACAGGTAGCCGTCGGCGTCGAAATAGCCGGCGTCGCCGCTCTTGAACCAGCCTTGAGGGCAGACGGCCTCGGCGGTGGCGTCGGGGCGGTTCCAGTAGCCCTTCATGATGCCACCGGACCGGATCTCGATCTCGCCCACCTCGCCGACGGCGGCGTCGCGGCCGTCGATCCGGACGCGGATGTCGTAGCCCGGGGTAGGCTTGCCGCAGGCCCGCAGCTTGCCGAGCGCCGGGTCGTGGGCCTCCGGCGGCAGATAGGTCCCCCCGCCGATGGTCTCGGTCAGGCCATAGAGCTGCATGAAGCCCGCGTTGAACCGCGCCTGGGCGCGGGTCAACACCTCCTCGGAGATCGGCGAGGCCCCGTAGTAGATGTGCCGCAGGCTGGAGAGATCCGTCGCCGCCTGGGCCGGGTGCTGCAGCACCTTGTTGATGATCGCCGGCGCCATGAAGGCGTGCTTGATCGCGTGCGTCTCGATCAGCTTGAGCAGCAGGCCGATATCGACCTCGCGCATGATCACCGCCCGGGCGCCCTGGAGAAGGGACAGCATGCCCAGATTGGCGCCGGCCACATGGAACAGGGGCATGGCCACCAGCACGCCCTCGCCAGGGCTGAACTTACCCCAGACCTGGGTCGCCCCCGCGAAACACGCCTTGTAGTTGGTCTCGGTGAGCTGCACGCCCTTGGGCAGTCCGGTGGTGCCGGAGGTGTAGAGCTGGATGACGTCGTCATCGGGCAGGGCGGCCAGGGCCGGATCGCTCGCGGGCTGCGCGCCGATCCAGGCGCGGAAACCGGGCCAGTCCGGATGGCCCGGCTCGAACTGGATCACGTCCGCGAGGTCGGGCAGGTCGAGGCCGGCGATCGTCTCCGCATAGTCCTCGCCCACCACCAGCAGCTTGCAGCCGGCGTCCCTGAGGATGAAGGCGATCTCCGGGGGAGCCAGGCGCCAGTTGACCGGCGTCAGGCAGGCGCGGACCTTCAGGCAGCCGAACCAGAGGACGAAAAAGTCAGCATTGCCCTTGGCGAGGGTCCCGACCCGATCGCCGGGCTGGACGCCAGCGGCCAGAAGAGCCTGGGCGCATTGCGATGAGAGGACGTCGAACTCGGCGAAGCTGATCGCTTCGCCCGCGAACCAAAGGGCCTGGGCTTCAGGCCGAACACGCGCGTGGTGGCGCGGCACGTCGGCCACGCTTCTGATGTCCAGCGACATCGATCCTCCCTTGACCGCCCGTGAACCGGACGGCTGTCCCTCCTCCGACGGAGGAGGGACTTCGTCGTTCTTATTCCGCGGCGACCTTCGGCGCGTAGCCGAGCATCGCCTTGGTTTCCAGGAACTCGTGGAAAGCGTAGTCGCCCCACTCGCGCCCGTTGCCGCTCATCTTATAGCCGCCGAAGGGGGCCATCATGTCGCCGCCGCCGCCGTTGATCGACACCTGGCCGGCGCGGAGCTTGGAGGCCACCTCGCGAGCCTTGGCGAGATCGGCGCCGTTGACGTAGGCGGCCAGGCCGTACTCGGTGTCGTTGCCGACCTCGATGGCCTGGTCGAGGGTCTCATAGCCCAGGATCGACAGCACGGGGCCGAAGATCTCTTCCTTGGCGATGGTCATCTCGTTGGTGACGTTGGCGAAGACGGTGGGCTTCACATAGTAGCCCTTGTCCAGGCCTTCCGGACGGCCGACCCCGCCGATGACCAGGGTCGCGCCCTCGTCGATGCCGGCCTGGATCAGCTTCTGGATCTTGTTGAACTGCACCTCGGAGACCACCGGCCCGAGCTGAGCGTTGCCGTTCGGGTCGCCGACGGTGACCGTGGAGGCCGCCTCGCGAGCCGCGACGATCGCCTCGTCCATGCGCTTGGACGGGACGAGCATACGGGTGGGCGCGTTACAGGATTGACCGGAATTGGTCATCATGGTCGCCACGCCGCGGGCGACGCCCTTGGTCAGCTGGTCGTCGTCCAGGATGATGTTCGGGCTCTTGCCGCCCAGTTCCTGGGCCACGCGCTTGACGGTCGGGGCGGCGTTCTTGGCCACCTCGATGCCGGCGCGGGTCGAGCCCGTGAACGAGACCATGTCGACTTCCGGATGGCTGGAGAGCGGCACGCCCACGCCCAGGCCGTCGCCGTGGACGAGGTTGAACACGCCCGCCGGCACGCCGGCCGCATGCATGATCTCGGCGAAGATCTGGCCCGAGAACGGGGCCACTTCCGACGGCTTCAGCACCATGGTGCAGCCCGTGGCGATGGCCGGGGCCACCTTGCAGACGATCTGGTTCAGCGGCCAGTTCCAGGGGGTGATGAAGCCGCAGACACCGATCGGCTCCTTGACGATCATGGTCGGGCCGCGGTCTTCCTCGAACTTGAAGGTCTTCAGCACTTCCACGGCGGTGGCCAGGTGGCCCATGCCGATCGGAACCTGAGCCCGCTGGGCCAGGGAGGCCGGAGCGCCCATTTCCTCGGTCACCGCGGTGGCCAGGTCGCCGAAGCGCTTCTGGTATTCCGCCAGGATGCGGCCCAGCACCTCCAGGCGCTCCTCGCGGCTGGTCTGCGACCAGGCCGGGAAGGCCTTGCGCGCGGCCATGACGGCCTTGTCCACGTCGGCGGCCGAGCCGAGCGCGATCTTGCCGCAAACCTCTTCGGTGGCCGGATTGATGACGTCGAGCGTCTTCAACTCGACGGGCTCAACCCATTTGCCGTCGATATAAAACTTCAGGTACTCGCGCATGACGTCCTCCCGGATCGTTCGTTAGGGGGTGGCCGGCAGGTTCCCCGCCAGGCTTCAAACAAGCATTTTAGTGATCGGCGATCACTGGGGAAGCCCCAATCCCCGCTTCCGTAAGGGAAGTTTCACTGGCGACCGCTGCTAAGCCATCTGGTGAACATGCGGCTGTCCCGCAACCGGGCTTCTCACCTTCAGCACATAATCGGCCCTGATCGAGCCGATATAGAGGTCCTTCAGGTCGGGGCCGCCCCAGGTGACGTTTGTGGGATGGTTCACGACCTGCCCGGTCGGATCGTGGATCATCGTGACCACGGCGCCGGCTGGGGTGATCGCCACCACCTTGTCGGCGGCCGGCAAGCACACCCACAGGTTGCTCTCGGCGTCCATACCCACGCCATCGGTGTAGCCGAGATCCGCCTGCGCGACCTGCGGCCCGCCCCGCACCTGCAACGCGCCCAGCATCGGGCCATGGCGCTCGCCCTTGCCTAGCTTGCCACCGGGCAGGATCGGAAAGCGCATGACGTCGGCGCCGCTGGTCTGGGCGCAGTAGAGGACGCCGTCGTCGGCCGAGAGCGCCAGGCCGTTGGGGAACTTCAGACCCTCGGCGACGATCTGGCTCGAGCCGTCGGGTCGCAGCACGAAAATGAAGCCGTCGGCCCGCCCGTCCAAGGCCTGGGGCCAGGTCTCGGCGTGGGTGGAGTTGGCGCACCAGATGTTGCCCGCCCGGTCGACCACCGGATAGTTGGCGCTCGTCAGCCGCTTGCCGCCGACCTCGGCCACCAGGGTCTCGCGCAGGCCGGTCGCCAGGTCGAACCGCTCCAGCGGTCCCTCTTCCCGGTCGTAGATCCCGAAATTGGCGATCAGCACCCGGCCCTGCCGGTCCATGTTGATCCCGTTGGGGGCCCCGCCCTTGGGACCCAGCCGCTTGAACGAACCGTCGAGGAAGATCTCGGCCACCGCGCATTGGTGGTCGGAGGCGAACACCCGGCCGTCGCGGGAGACGACCACGTCCTCGGGCCGGTCGATGCCGACGGCGATCTTGGTGAAGGCGCTAGGCGGAATGGGCGCGAGCGGCATGGCGTTTCTTCCCGGACTTTCTTTTGACCTTGGCCCGCCGCCTGGGCGTTAGACAAGTGCGCTTGCGGACCCGTCCCCGCCCCGCTAAAGCCCGATCAACACCCTCGGAGCCCCTCATGACCGCGATCCTGATGATCCTCGCCTTCCTCGTCGTCATCGGCGCCCTGAACTATTTCGAGTTCGGCCGGCTCGACTAGGTCGCTAGCGGGACGCCGGACTTGCCCGTGACCACGCGCGGCGCGGCCCTGGTCACCGGTGGCGCGCGGCGGATCGGCCGGGCGCTGACCCTGGCCTGCGCCGAGGCCGGGTTCGACGTCGCCATCCATGTCCGGGCCGTCGACGACGACGCCCAGTCCGCCGCCGCCGCCGTGCGGGCTCGCGGACGCAAAGTCTCCATCCACACCTGCGACCTGCGCCAGGAGGCGGCGACCGCCCCCCTGGTGGCAGAGGCCGAGGCCGAGCTCGGCCCCATCACCCTGCTGGTCAACTGCGCCTCGGTGTTCGAGGACGACAGCTTCGCCTCAATGAACCGCGCCTCGTGGGACGCCCATCTGGAGACCAATCTCCGGGCGCCCATGGTCCTGGCCCAGGCCTTCGCCCGGCGCCTGCCCGCCGACCGCACCGGCCTGATCGTCAATATCCTGGACCAGCGGGTGCTGAGCCCCGGCCCGGACTTCTTCAGCTATTCGCTGTCCAAGAGCGCGCTGTGGGCCGCGACCCAGATGCTGGCCAAGGGCCTTGCGCCGCGCATCCGGGTGAACGGCATCGGGCCCGGGCCGGTCCTGGCCTCGATCCACCAGCAGCCCGAGGACTTCCAGGGCGAGGTCGAGGCCACCCTGCTGCGCCACGCGGTCGATCCGACGGAGATCGGGCAAGCCCTGCGCTACCTGATTGACGCAACGTCAGTGACCGGCCAGATGATCGCCGTCGACGCCGGTCAGCACCTGACCTGAAGGATATGACCTTGGCCCTTTCGCCACTCCAGGAGACGCCTGCCGAACCCATCGCCGCGCCGCAAGGCCGAACGGTCATGACCAAGATCTTCGTGACCGGCCTGAAGATCGACGCCGAGATCGGTGTCTACGCCCACGAGAAGGGCCGCGCCCAGCCGCTGGTGGTGGACGTGGAGCTCGACGTCCCGGCCGCGGGGGTCGAACGCCTGTCGCAGACCGTCAACTACGAGATGATCGGCGAACACGCCCGGGCCATCGCCGCGGAGGGTCACATCCAGCTGGTCGAGGCCTTCGCCGAACGCCTGGCCCGCGCCTGCCTCAGCGATCCGCGGGTCATGCGCGCCCGGGTGCGGGTGGAAAAGCCCCTGGCGCTCGCGCCGCACGCCATGGCCGCCGGCGTGGAGATCACCGTCGTCCGGGGCTGAGGCCGTGGCGGCTCGCCACAGCGCCCGCCTCTCCCCAATCCAGGCCGAGACCGTCTGGACCCTCGAGGACGGCTGCGTCGTCGAGCGGCGCGGCGGCCATCTCCGGCGCTTTCCGATGGCGGAGCTCAAGGGCGTGCGCCGAGGCGAACGCGGCGCGATCCTGCTGTTCGGCCGCCGCCGGCTGACCCTCCCCGCCCTGAGTTACGAGGGGCTCCGGCCCCAGGACCGGTCGGCCAGCTTCGAGGCCTTCATGACCGCCGTGACCGGCCAGGTCCCGACGCGCCGGCCCCCGGCGTTCGGCCGCGCGCCGATCTATTGGATCATGGGCCTGATGGCCCTGGGAGCCTTGGCCCTGCTGGCCTTCGCGGCCAGCGGCGGTGCCTGGAGCCTGGGGGTGGCGCTGGCCGCCCGCCTGGTCTTCGTCCTGATCCTGGCGGCCGCCGTCCTGCCCTGGCTCGACCGTCCCGGCAGATGACGAAGAATTAAAGTGGCGCGCCAACGAAACGGGCCCACATATTTCCTCAGACAATCAACGAGGAGACCGAATTGAGCCATACCGAAACCGCCGTCAGCACAACCGAAGACCGCACGCTTCCGGCTGTGATCTACGGTCTGTACCTGCTGGGCCTGGTGAACGGGCTCACGATTCTGGTCGGACTGGTGCTGGCCTATGCGAACCGCGACAGGGCGGGGCCGAACATGGCCACGCACCACCGCTTCCTCATCAACACCTTCTGGATCGGACTGGTCGCCGCCGTGGTCCTCGGCGCCATGACGCTGATCGGCGCCGTGCTGTCGATCGTCCTGATCGGCATTCCGATCCTGCTGTTGGCCGGGCTGCTCTGGTGCGCCCTGGGCGTGTGGTTCTTCGTCCGCTGCGTCGCGGGCCTGATCCAACTGTCCAACGGCGCCGCCTATCCCCGCCCCGACACCTGGCTGGTCTAAGGCCTCACGAAAACGGCCGCCCCTCCTCGCGGCGGGGCGGCCGAATTCGTCATATCCAGGTCCTAGGCGGGCACGAGCTCGCGACGGACCATCCGGGCATAGTCGTCCATCAGGGCCAGCGAGAGGGCGCCCGGCGTGAAGCTGTACTCGCCGATCTGGGCCACCGGGGTGACCTCGGCCGCCGTACCGACCACGAAGCATTCCGTGAACTCGGCGAGTTCCTCGGGCCGGATGTGGCGCTCGATGACCTCGATGCCCTTTTCCTTGGCCATCGCGATCACCGACTGGCGGGTGAGGCCGTTGAGGAAGCAGTCGGGGGTGGGCGTGTGCAGCACGCCGTTCTGGACGAAGAACACGTTCGAGCCGGTGCTTTCGGCGACATAGCCCCGGTAGTCGAGCATCATGGCGTCGGTGTAGCCGGCCTTCTCCGCAGCGTGCTTGGAGATGGTGCAGATCATGTAGAGGCCGGCGGCCTTGGCATGCACCGGCTCGGTTTCCGGCGAGGGGCGCTTGTACTTGGCCCAGCACATGCGGATGCCCTTGGCGCGCTCCTCGGGCTTGAAGTAGCTCGGCCAGTCCCAGACGGCGATCGCCACGTGGATCTTGGTCATCTGGGCCGAGACCCCGATCATCTCCGAACCGCGCCAGGCGATGGGTCGGACATAGGCGTCGGTCAGGCCGTTCTTGGCGCAGGTGTCCTTGCAGGCCTGATCGATCTCGGCCACCGTGAAGGGGATTTCGAAATCGAGGATCTCGGCCGACTTGAACAGGCGCTCGGTGTGTTCCGTGAGCTTGTAGATCTCTCCCCCGTACATCCGCTCGCCTTCGAACACCGAGGAGGCGTAATGGAGGCCATGGGTCAATACGTGCACGTTCGCCTCGCGCCAGGGCACGAACTGGCCATCGAACCAGATCCATCCATCGCGGTCGTCGAAGGGAACGAGTGACATGAGGGAAAGGCCTCCTTTCAATCCGGCTTCCTTACAGACTCCCTCGCCGTCCGCGTCAAACAAAATGGGCTTTGAGCTTGATGGCCGCCGCCGATCCTAGGCTAATCCTGCGGGACGAAGAGCTGGATGCGGGGCTTGAGCTGATGATGCTGGCCGAAGCCGCGTTGTGGGCAGGCGTCGATGCGGGGCTGCAGGCCGAGGATCTCGGTCTCGGCCGCTCCCACTGGCGCGCGGCCTTCCTGCTGAAGCGACGGCCGGGCGTGGGCGTCCAGGAGCTCGCCCACCTCACCAGCCTCTCCAAACAGGCCGCCAGCCGCATCCTCAGCGACCTGGAGGCCAAGGGCCTGGCCGAGAAGGTACCCGGCGACCTGGACGGCCGGCGGCGCACGGCCAATCTGACCGCGGCGGGTCAGGCCTTCGAGGGGCGGATCGCCGAACGGCTGCGGGGCCAGCTCGCCAGGTCGTACCGCACCGGTGGCCTGGACGGCGTGGCCGGGGCGCGGCGCATTCTGTCGGCCCTGGCCGGCGGGCGGATGAAGACCAGCGGAGGCGGCGCCTGATGGCCCTGACGGAGACTCCCGATCGCCACCTGCTGGTGGTCGATGACGACGACCGCATCCGCGACCTTCTGAAGGAGTACCTGGCCCGCAACGGGTTCCGGGTCACCGCGGCGCCCGGCGGCGCGGCGGCGCGGCGGCTGATGGAGACGCTGGACTTCGACCTGGCGGTGTTCGACGTCATGATGCCTGGCGAGGACGGGTTCTCGCTAACCCGGTGGCTGCGGGAGCGAAAGGGCTCGGCCGGCCGCACACCGGTGCTGATGCTGACCGCCAAGGGCCTGCCCGAGGACCGGATCGAGGGCCTGAAGCTCGGCGCCGACGACTATCTGGGCAAGCCCTTCGAGCCCGAGGAGCTGCTGCTGCGCATCGAGTCCATCCTGCGCCGCGCCCAGAGCCGGCCGCAGAACGGCGCCAACGCGCCGATCTCGCTCGGCCGCTGCCAATTCGACCTGGAACGCGGCGAGCTCAGTTGCGGCGGGGCGCCGATCCGTCTGACCGAGGCCGAGGTCGCCCTGCTCAAGCGCCTGGCCCGCAGCCCGCACGAGCCGGTGGACCGGCTGGAGCTGGCGCGGGAGACCGTCGATCCCTCCGGCCGGGCGGTGGACGTCCAGGTCACCCGCCTGCGCCGCAAGATCGAGGCCGACCCGAAGACCCCACGCTACCTGCAGACCGTCCGCGGCGTGGGCTACCTGTTGGCGCCGGACTGATGAAGCTCCGGCTGTTCACGCCCCGGCACTTCCAGCGGCTGATCAAGCGCAGCCTGCCGACCACCCTGTTCGGCCGCTCGCTGCTGATCATCGTGCTGCCCGTGGCGCTGATGCAGATCGCGGTCACCTGGGTGTTCTTTGACGCCCACTGGCAGACCGTGACCAGCCGGCTCTCCGATGGCCTGGCCGGCGACGTGGCCTGGGCGGTGGAGAGCTATCAGGACGACCCCAGTCCCGCGGCCATGGCGCGGCTGTCGGATCGGGCGGAGAAGTCGCTCAGCCTGTCGCTTGCCCTGCAGCCCGGCCGCGCCCTGCCCGTTGGCCGGCGCGCCAATCCATTCGCCGTGGTGGACCGATCGCTGGAGCGGGCGCTGGCCCAGCGGCTGGACGCGCCGTTCTGGTTCGACACCACCCGCTACCCGGCCTATGTCGACATCCGGGTTCAGGTGAACGAGGGGGTGATCCGCATCCTCGCGCCCCGCGACCGGGCCTTCGCCACCCAGGGCCATATCTTCGTCCTGTGGATGACGGTGGCGACCCTACTGCTCACCGCCATCGCCATCCTCTTCATCCGCAACCAGACCCGCTCCATCGAACGCCTGGCCTCGGCGGCGGATGACTTCGGCAAGGGGATCGACGCCCCGGCCTTCAAGCCGCACGGCGCGCGCGAGGTGCGCCAGGCCGCCCACGCCTTCCTGGCCATGAAGTCGCGCATCCAGCGGCATATCGACCAGCGCACCGCCCTGCTGGCCTCCGTCAGCCACGACCTGCGCACCCCGCTCACCCGCCTGAAGCTGGAGCTGGCGCTCGCCGAGCCCGGCCCACGCAACGCCGAGATGAAGCGCGACCTGGCCGAGATGGAGCACATGATCGACGAGTACCTCGCCTTCGCCCGCGGCGAGGGCGGCGAGGCCATGGAGACCATCCGGCTGAAGGGCCTGATCGACGAGGTGAGCGAGGGCGCCCTGCGCGCCGGGGCCGAGGTGCATGTGGACGCCGACCCGGAGCTCACCGCAAGCGTGCGACCCAACGCGCTGAAGCGCGCCCTGTCGAACCTGGTGATGAACGCCGCCGTCCATGGCGAGCACATCGAGGTCTCGGCCGCCGCCCGGGTGGCCGGCGGGGTGGAGATCACGGTGGACGACGACGGGCCCGGCATCCCGGAGGACCGCTACGAGGACGCCTTCAAGGCCTTCAATCGCCTCGACGAGGCCCGCAACCAGAACGACAAGGGCGTCGGCCTGGGCCTGGCCATCGCCCGCGACGTGGCGCGCGGCCACGGGGGGGACGTCACCCTGGATCGCTCGCCCATGGGCGGTCTGCGCGCCGTCGTGAGGCTGCCGGGCTGATGTTTCATCGAGGGTTCACAGACGCAAGGCACAGCTACGCCAAACCTTGGGGAGAGAGTCGCATGAAACTTGGTCACCTGTTGGCGGGCCTGACGCTCGCCGCCGTCGCCGGCGCCGCCCAGGCCGCCGATCCTGTCGAGGGCCATTGGCTGGTCGAGAGCGGCACAGCCAAGATCAAGGTCGCCCCCTGCGCGGCCGACAAGGCCAGAATGTGCGGAGTGATCACCTGGGTGAAGGCGCCCGCCGGCGCGACGCCCAAGGACACCAACAATCCCGAGACCAGCCTGCGCGCCCGTCCCCTGGTGGGGCTCTCGATGATCCGCGACTTCAAGCCCGTCGGGGCTGGAAAGTGGAGCGGCGGCAAGATCTACAACCCGTCGAACGGCAAGACCTACGCCTCCAAGATGAGCGCCAAACCCGACGGCACGCTGAAGATCGAGGGCTGCATCGCGGTGATCTGCCAGGCCCAGACCTGGAAGCGGGCGACCTAGCTTCCCAGCTCTTTCGAACGCCTCACGGCGGCGGCCACGGCCTCGCGCAGCAGCGGGGCAAGGCCGTTCTCGCCCATCAGGACGTCCAGGGCCGCCTGGGTGGTGCCGCCCGGCGAGGTGACCTGGCGGCGTAGCTCCGACGGCTCCTCGCCGCCTTTGGCCATCAGGGCCGCGGCCCCGGCGATCGTGGCCCGGGCCAGGCGCGCGGCGTCGGCGGGCGGCAAGCCGGCCCGGGCGCCAGCGGCCTCCAGGGCCTCGACGAAGGCGTAGAGATAGGCCGGCGCCGATCCCGAAACCGCGGTCGCCGCGTGCAGCAACTCCTCGTCCGCCAGATCCACAACCGTCCCGACCGGGGCGAACAGGGCGTGGGCCCGCGCCCTAGCCGAAGCGTCGGCGGCATAGATGCTGGACGTGCCCTGGCCGATGGCCACGGCCGTGGTGGGCATGACACGGGCGACGGCCCGGCCGCCGAAAGCCTGGAAGATGTCGTCGGCGCGGACGCCCGCCGCAACGGAGACGATCACCGCCTCGGGGGCCAGGTGCGGCGCGACCGCGCCGGCCGCGTCGCGCCAGGTCTGCGGCTTCACCGCCAGCAGCACGGTCCTGGCTTCGGCGAGCACCGAACCGGCGGGATTGAGCCGCGCCCCGGCGGCGCCAAGCGCCTGGACGGCGTCGCTCACATGCGGCTCGCAGATGATCAGGTCGCTGGGCTTGAAGGCCCCGGCCAGGCGCCATCCCTCGATCAGCGCGCCGCCCATGCGGCCCGCGCCCAACAGCAGGATCGGCGTCATGGGCTAGCCCTTAGGCCTCGCCGACCGTCTCGAACATGCAGGCGGCGATGGCGTCGGCGGGCGACTTGGCGCCCTTCACCAGGAAGTCGAAGGCCGGGTAGAAGCGGTCGGCCGCCTCCATGGCCACGTCGATCATCGCCGCGGCCTGGGCCAGCGTCGGGCGTTCGCCGGTCATCAGGGCCATGGCGTGGCGGAAGATGATCTCGCCGTCGTCCCAGACCTCGAAGTGGCCCAGCCAGACGCGCTGGTTGACCGTGGAGACCAGTTCGAAGGCCGCGGGTCGCTGCTCGGTCGTCACCTGCTGGTCGACGGAGAGGCAGAGCTGCAGGCAGTCGGCCTCGGGTCGCCAGGCGAACCAAAGCTCGTAGTCCTTCCAGTCGCCGGCCAGGGTGAAGGCGAGGTCGCCATCTTCCGTGCGGTCGAACTGCAGGTTTTCGGCCGTCAGAACGTGCTCGACCACATCCAGCGGATCGAGGGCGATCAGGACGTCTTCGTCAGACAGAGGCGTATCCATAAGACCGGCGGTCCTTTCGCATGGGGCTAAGGGGCCCAGCGGGCCCCCGAATCGCCTGCGATCTCGAAACTAATCTGCTTCGCGAGGGGTGCGTCACCGGCTTCTTCATCCGGGCGAGCCACATTCGCGTGTTTGCGTAGGCTTGCGCCGACCTAGTCCTTCTTGGCCGGCTTCTTGGCGGCGGGCGCCTTGAGCGCGGCGATCTCCAACCGCAACACGGCGATCTCGGCCTTGAGGGCCTCGAACTCGTCGCGACGGATCAGGTCGAGCTCGGCGGCGAAACGATCGGCCTGGGCGCGGAACGCGGCCTTGGCTTCCTCGCCGGCGGTCTGGGCGAGGCCCATGGCGGCGTTGGTCAGCTTGGCGAATTCGTCCAGGAAGGGGTTCTGGGTCTGCATGACCCTCTATATGGCGCGCCGGGGGATGAAAGCGAAGGGGTTCTCGTCTAAACCCGGTTGAAGACCTCACGGAGCACCCCGCCTTGCCCTTCCCGGACTTCGATCCCGTCCTCGTCCAGATCGGGCCCTTCGCCATCCGCTGGTACGCCCTGGCCTATGTGGCGGGCATACTTCTGGGGTGGCGCTATGTCGCATCCCTGATGAAGCGTCAGGAGCTGTGGGCGCCTCGCGCCGCGCCGGCCACCGGCGGCCAGGTCGACGACCTGATCGTCTGGCTGACGCTCGGCATCATCGTCGGCGGGCGGCTGGGCCACGTGCTGTTCTACACCCCCTCCCTGATCTGGGAGGATCCGCTGCAGATTCCCCAGACCTGGAACGGCGGCATGAGCTTCCACGGCGGGGCGATCGGTGTCGCGGTCGCGGTGCTCGCATTCTCGCGGGTCAACAAGCTCGACACGCTGCGCCTGGGCGACGCGATCGCCGCGGCCAGCCCCTTCGGCCTGTTCTTCGGACGCATCGCCAACTTCATCAACGGCGAGCTGTGGGGCCGACCGACCGACGTGCCCTGGGCGGTGGTCTTCCCCAACGGCGGCATCTTCGCCCGCCATCCCAGCCAGCTTTACGAGGCGGCGCTCGAGGGCGTCATCCTGTTCCTGCTGCTGCGCTGGGCGACCCATCACGCCAGGCTGCTGCGCCGGCGGGGCGTGGTCGCCGGAATCTTCATGGGCGCCTACGCCATCTTCCGCATGGCCCTGGAGAATGTGCGCGAGCCCGACGCCTACCTGCCCAACTTCCCCCTCGGCCTGACCATGGGAATGATGCTGAGCACGCCCATGTTCCTGTTCGGCGCCTGGCTGATCTGGCGCGGCATGAAGGAACCGATCCCCGACGCTGACCAGAGCGAGGCCCCGGCCGCCCCCGCAGCCGGCGAGCCCGCCAAACTCCGGTGAGCCTCCGCGACCGGCTCGTGGCCCAGATCCGCGCCGGCGGTCCCATGACCGTGGCCCAGTACATGGCCGCCTGCCTCCATGATCCGCAGGACGGCTACTACGCCACCCGACCCGCCCTGGGCGCGCGGGGCGACTTCATCACCGCACCCCTGGTCAGCCAGATGTTCGGTGAGCTCATCGGCCTCTGGGCCGTCGAGGCCTGGGAGCGTCTGGGCCGTCCCGATCCCGTGCGGCTGGTGGAGATGGGTCCCGGCGACGGCTCGCTGATGAGCGACCTGTTGCGGGCCGCCCGGCTGGCGCCCGCCTTCCTGGCCGCCGCCGACATCTGGCTGGTGGAGGTTTCCGAACCCCTGCGCATGCGCCAGCGCCAGGTGCTGGGCGACCAGGTCTCCTGGGCTCGATCGCTCGAGGAGGTTCCGGGCGGGGCGCCCCTGCTGCTGGTCGCCAACGAGCTGTTGGACTGCCTGGCCGCCCGCCAGTTCATCCGCACCGAGCGTGGCTGGGCCGAGCGGATGGTGGGGTTGGACGAGGCCGGCGAGCTTGCCTTCGGTCTGGCCGCCGCGCCGCTGGACCGCGACGCGCCGCTCGGTGCGATCCTGGAGCATTCCCCGGGCCAGGAGGCGCTGGGCTCGGAGCTGGGCGAACGCATCGCCCGGGACGGCGGGGCGGCCCTGCTGATCGACTACGGTCGCGCGGTCCCGGGATTCGGCGACACCCTGCAGGCCCTGCGCGCCCACCGGAAGGAGAGCCCCCTTGCCGCCCCCGGCGAGGCCGACCTCACCGTCCATGCCGATTTCCCCGCGGTCCTGGCCGCGGCCCACGCCCAGGACGCCCAGACCGCCCACATCCTCACCCAGGGCGAACTGCTGGTTCGCCTGGGGATCGGCTCGCGCGCGGAAGCCCTGGCCCAGGCGCGGCCCGACAAGGCGCAGGAGATCGAGCGCCAGCTCGAGCGGCTGGTCTCTCCCGATCAGATGGGCGAACTGTTCAAGGCCGCCTGCATCCATTCGCAGGGCTTCATCCCGCCGGGCTTCGAGGCCATGACGTGAGCGGCCTGCCGGTCATCACATCACCGCTGCTGGAGCTGGAGGGCGTGCGCCACGCCTTCTTCACGCGCCAGGGCGGGGTCTCCGCCGGGATCTACGAAAGCCTCAATGTCGGGCGCGGTTCGGCCGACGCGCCGGCCGACGTGGTCGAAAATCGCCGCCGGGCCGCGGCCCACTTCGGCGCGCCGCCGCAGGCGCTCAGCACCTGCTACCAGATCCACTCGGCCACGGCCCTGGTCGCCGAGGAACCCTGGGGCGACGCCAGGCCCGAGGCCGACGGGGTGGTCACGGCCAGGCCGGGGGTCGTCTGCGGGGCGCTCGCCGCCGACTGCGCCCCGATCCTGTTCGCCGATCCCGAAGCCCGGATCGTCGCCGCCGCTCACGCCGGCTGGAAAGGCGCGCTCACCGGCATCGCGGAGGCCACGGCGGCCAAGATGCGCGAGTTGGGCGCTCGGCGAATCGTGGCGGTCATCGGACCCTGTATCGGCCCGGCCTCCTATGAGGTCGGCCTGGAGTTCCTGGACCGCTTCGTCGCCGACGACGCCGCCAACACCGCCTTCTTCGCGGCCGGCGAGAGCCCCGACAAGCGGATGTTCGACCTGCCGGGCTTCGTGCTGAACCGGCTGCGCGGCGCCGGCGTCACGACCTGCGAGTGGGTCGGCCGCGACACCTGCGCCGAGGAGGCGCTGTTCTTCTCCAACCGCCGGGCCTTCAAGCGTGGCGAGCCCGATTTCGGCCGCCTGCTCTCGGCGATCACCCTGACCTAGGGCACCACGGTGGTGAACAGGTAGACCGCGAAGATCACCAGGTGGACCACGCCCTGCAGCACCGTGGTGCGGCCCACCCCCAACGACAGGGTGGTGACGATCAGGGTGAGCATCAGCAGCACCGTCGACTTGGCGTCGAGACCAAGCGACAGCGGCCAGCCCATGAAGAGCGAGACCGCGGCCACCACGGGGATCGTCAGGCCGATGGAGGCGAGCGCCGAGCCCAGCGCCAGGTTGAGGCTGGTCTGCAGGCGGTCGGCCCGGGCAGCGCGCACCGCCGCCAGGCTCTCGGGCGCCAGGACCAGGGCCGCGATGACCACGCCCACCACCGCCTGGGGCGCGCCGGCGTCGAGCACCGCCCGCTCCAGGGTCGGCGCCAGGCTCTTGGCGAGCAGCACCACCGCGCCCAGCGACATGACCAGCAGGCCCAGGCTGACCCAGGCGGCCGTGGCGGTGGGGGGATCGGCGTGGGCCTCCTCGTCATGGGCCAACGAACCCGAGGGCAGGAAATAGTCGCGATGGCGCACGGTCTGGATCAGGACGAAGACCCCGTAGAGCACCAGCGAGACCATCCCAACGAAGGCGAGCTGGCTGCCGGAATAGACCGGACCCGGCGTGGTGGTGGTGTAGTTCGGCAGGACCATGGTGAGCACGGCCAGGGCCGCCAGGGTCGCCAGGGCGGCGCTGACTCCCGCCTGGCCGAATCGCTGCTCCATGTGCCGGGCGGCGCCGAGCAACAGGCAGAGGCCGACCAGGCCGTTCAGGATGATCATGATGGCGGCGAACACGGTATCGCGCGCCAGGCCTGCAGCCTCGCCGCCGCCCGAAAGCATCAGCGAGACGATCAGCGCCACCTCGATCACCGTGACCGCCACGGCCAGGACGAGGGTGCCGTAGGGCTCGCCGATTCGGTGGGCCACGACCTCGGCATGGTGAACGGCGGCCAGGACGCAGGCGATCAGGCCCGCCGCCAGCAGAAGGTCTACCAGGCCGCCGAAGCCCGCGGCGAGCAGCAGCAACCATCCGATGGGTGGGGAAAGCCAGGTCCAGGCCGGCAAGGCAAGTCGGGGCATGCCCTACCCTAGCCGACCGCTCTTTGCGGCGCGACCCGGGATCTGAGCGCCTGGGGTCTTGCTCCCAGGTCGCGGCCTGCTACAAGCCCGCGCATACGAAATTCCTCGGGGGTCCGATGAAGCTGCTGGCCGGCAACTCCAACCGAACGCTCGCCGAGGCCGTCGCCTCACATCTCGACCTCCCGCTGACCAAGGCCCAGGTCAAGCGCTTCGCCGACAACGAGGTCTGGGTCACGATCGACGAGAACGTGCGCGGCGAGGATGTCTTCGTCATCCAGTCGACCAGCTACCCGGCCAACGACAACCTTATGGAGTTGCTGATCTGCATCGACGCGCTGAAACGCGCCTCGGCCAAGCGGATCACGGCGGTCATGCCCTATTTCGGCTACGCCCGGCAGGACCGGAAGACTGGGGGCCGCACCCCGATTTCGGCCAAGCTGGTTTCCAACCTGATCACCCGGGCCGGCGCCGACCGGGTCCTGACCATGGATCTGCACTCGGGCCAGATCCAGGGCTTCTTCGACATCCCCACCGACAACCTGCTGTCCGCGCCGATCCTGGCCGCCGATATCAAGGAACACCATTCCAAGACCGCCGAGCTGATGATCGTCTCGCCCGACGTCGGCGGCGTGGTCCGGGCGCTCGCCGTCGCCACCCGGCTGAACGCGGAACTGGCCATCGTCGACAAGCGCCGCTCCGGCCCCGGCAAGAGCGAGGTCGCCAACATCATCGGCGATGTCGACGGTCGCCGCTGCATCCTGTTCGACGACATGATCGACGGCGGCGGCACCCTCTGCAACGCCGCCCAGGCCCTGGTCGATGGTGGGGCGCTGGAGGTCTCGGCCTATGTCACCCACGGGGTGCTGTCGGGCGCGGCGGTCGAGCGGGTGAATTCCTCGATCCTCAAGGAGCTGGTCATGACCGACTCCATCCAGCCGCCCGAACGCGCCACCGACGGCGGCAAGATCCGCTATGTGAGCTGCGACAGGCTGATCGGCGAGGCCATCCGGCGAATCGCCAACGAGGAATCGGTCTCCAAGCTGTTCGACTAACTCGCCGCTGCGGCCAAGCTTGGTTAGCGCCCGTTAACGGCGTCAGGTCACATTCTCGCCCGGTCGGCCGTGTTATGTTGGCTCAAGGATACACCGGGGAAGGCCCAGGATGACTTCCACTTTGCGCGTGGGCCTGACGGTCGCCGCCCTTGCCGCTGCGAGTCTGCTCGCCGCCTGCTCTTCGCAACCCGCGCCGCCTCCCCCGCCGCCGCCGCCGCCGCCGGTCTCGGCGCTGCCGGCCTCGCTGGTCGAGCGGGCCAGCGCCTATCGCTACTATGTCGATCATGCCACGGCGATCTCGCCGGCCTTCACCGACGGCGCGGCCGTGGCCGACGCCGTGCGGGTGGGCGTCGCCTATGAGCCCAAGCAACTGATCCAGGGCGCCACGGCCTATGGCGCAGTCGTCGCCCTGGGCGATCCGGCCTTCGTCGCCGGCGTGCGCAGCTACGGGACTAACCCGGACGCGCGGCGCAACATCGCCTACGAGATCATGAAGGACCCGGCCTATGTGGTCGCCCTGACCGGCTCGAGTTCGGCCGCCGGCCTGGTCATGGCCGCGCTCGGCGACGACGGGAACAAGTTCTACACGGCCGGCAAGGCGGTGAAGCAGTCGGCCTACGACGTCCAGAAGCAGCCATGGTCCAAGGCCGAGGTGCCGAATCGCGACGTCCGCCTGCTGCAGGCCAAGTCGCTCTCGACCACGCCGCTGGTTGGCGAGGTCGCCCAGACCGTGCGGCTGCAGCAGGCCGCCGCCGGCGTCCAGCCGCTGGGCCTCGTGGCCGCCCCGGCCAGCGCGCCCTACACCCCGACGGTGATCCGCAGCCTGGCCATCGCCGCCCTGGCGGTGCTCGGCCACGCCAGCGACGCCAACATGGAAATCATCAACGCCATGATGGTGGAGCCCAACACCGGCTCGTGCATCAACATGTCCAAGCTGAACCTCTTCCAGTGCCTGGCGGTCTCCAAGCCGCACTACGAGGACGTCTTCTGCCTGGGCCAGCACGCCATGATGGACACCGCCCGCTGCGTGATCAAAGCCTCGGGCCAGGTCGAGCCCTTCGAGCCCCGGTTCGTCCCCGTGGCGCGCACGGCGGCGGAGATGGCGAAGCAGCCCTACAAGACCTCCACCCAAAAGCGTTAGAAATCCGCACCCCGCACCGTTGCAACGGCCGGGAGTTTTGTGTACTTACGCCCACCTTTCGGCCCCAACGGGTCGTTCCGTCGCCGCGCGGGTTTCGCGCGGCGGCTTCGTTTTAAGGCGAAGGCGCCATGGCCGAGATCATCCTGAACGTTGAAGTCCGCGAACGCACCGGTACGGGCGGCGCCCGCGAAACCCGTCGCTCGGGCCTGGTCCCCGGCGTGCTGTACGGCGGCTCCAAGGACCCCGTGGCCATCGCCGTGAAGTCCAACGAGTTCCGCAAGGCGCTCTATACGGGCAAGCTCCTGGGCCACCTCGTGACCCTGAAGTACGGCAAGGAAAGCCAGCCGGTCATCGCCAAGGCCGTGGACATGGATCCGGTCACCGACGAGCCGGTGCACTTCGACCTCTATCGGGTCGACGAACACCAGATGATCAAGATCGCGGTCCCGGTTCGCTTCACGAACCACGAAGCCTCGCCTGGCCTCAAGAAGGGCGGCACGATCAACGTGGTGCGCCACGAGGTCGAACTGATGTGCCCGGCCGACTCCATCCCGGAAGAGCTGGTCTTCGACCTGACCGGCCTGGACATCGGCGACACCATCCGCATCTCGGCCTTCGAACTGCCCAAGGGTGTGCAGGCGGCCATCGATCGCGACGTGGTCGTGGCCACCCTCGCCGGCTCCTCGGCCTCGGCCTCGGCCGACGCCGCGGCTGACGACGAAGCCGCCGCCGCCGCCTCGACCACCGAGTAGAACAGACGATCTCTTCGTCGCGAGGAGATCGAATGCTCATCCTTTCCGGCCAAGGCAATCCGGGAGCCCGCTATGCGGGCAACCGGCACAATATCGGCTTCATGGCCGTAGACGCGATCGCGCGTCGCTGGCGCTTCGGGCCCGAGCGCTCGAAGTTCGGCTCGTTGATCCGCGAGGGCGAGATCGACGCCGAGGGCGGCCCCGTGCGCGCCCTGATCCTCAAGCCGCAGACCTTTTACAACGAGAGTGGACGCTCGGTCGGCGAGGCGCTGAAGTTCTACAAGCTGAGCCCCGCCGATCTCGTGCTGTTCTACGACGAGATCGACCTGGCCCCCGGCCGGTTCCGGATGAAGACCGGCGGTGGGGCGGCGGGCAATAACGGGGTCCGCTCCGTGACCGCCCACGTGGGCCCCGATTTCCGGCGCGCCCGCCTGGGCGTGGGCCACCCGGGCCAGAGCGAGCTGGTCCAGGGCCATGTGCTGTCCGACTTCCACAAGGTCGACCAGAACTGGGTGGCCGACCTGCTGGCCGCCCTCGCCGACGCCGCGCCCCTGCTGGCCGCCGGCGAGGACGAGAAGTACCAGACCGAGGTCATGCGCCTGGCCCCCGCCGACAAGGCCGACACCCGCCAGGCCCGCAATCGCGAGAGCTGACCGCTGCCCTGTTGGGCCCACCCGCCGGACGTGCTAGGTCGCGCCCTCGCATAGGAAACGAAGACTCCATGGCTCTGAAAGTCGCCATCGTCGGCCTGCCGAACGTCGGCAAGTCGACCCTGTTCAACGCGCTCACCCAGACCGCGGCGGCCCAGGCGGCCAACTACCCGTTCTGCACCATCGAGCCCAATACAGGCGACGTGGCCGTGCCCGAACCGCGCCTGGAGAAGCTGGCGGCGGTCATCCCGTCCAAGGAGATCATCCCCTCCCGGATCAACTTCGTGGACATCGCGGGCTTGGTGCGCGGCGCCTCCAAGGGCGAGGGCCTCGGCAACCAGTTCCTGGCCAATATCCGCGACTGCGACGCCGTGGCCTTCGTGGCCCGCTGTTTCATCGACGACGACATCACCCACGTCGAAGGCAAGGTCGATCCCCTCTCCGACCTCGAGACCATCGAGACCGAGCTGATGTTGGCCGACCTTGAGAGCCTGGAGAAGCGGGTCGCCAACCTCGAAAAGCGGGCTAAGGCCGGCGACAAGGAAAGCGCCCAGACCCTGCGCCTCGTGCAATTGGCCCTGGCCGAGCTCAACGCCGGTCGGCCCGCCCGCAAGGCCAAGGTCGCCGACGAGGACGACAAGGCCTGGCGGATGCTGCAGCTCCTGACCTCCAAGCCCGCGCTCTATGTTTCCAATGTCGACGAGGCCTCCGCCGCCGACGGCAACGACATGTCCCGCCTGGTGGCCGAACGCGCGGCGCGCGACGGCGCCGACCACGTGGCCATCTCCGCCCAGATCGAGAGCGAGATCGCCATGCTCGATCCCTCCGAACGCGCCGAGTTCCTGGAGACCCTCGGCCTCACCGAGCCCGGCCTCAACAAGCTGATTCGCGAGGCCTATCACCTGCTGGGCCTGCAGACCTATTTCACCGTCGGGCCCAAGGAGGCGCGCGCCTGGACCATCCACAAGGGCGACACCGCCCCCCAGGCGGCCGGCGTGATCCACACCGACTTCGAGAAGGGCTTCATCCGCGCCGAGACCATCGCCTATGACGACTATGTCCGGCTGAACGGAGAGGCCGGGGCCCGCGACGCCGGCAAGCTGCGTGCCGAGGGCAAGGAATACGTGGTCAACGACGGCGACGTGATGAACTTCCGCTTCAACGTCTAGGCCCGATGCTCCCCCTCTGGGGGAGCTGTCACCGCAGGTGACTGAGGGGGACATTGACTCGCTTTCGCGCGCTTCAACCCCCTCTGTCTCGTCGCGAAGAGGCGACGAGCCACCTCCCCCAAATCGCGCTGCGCGCTGGGGGAGGATTTCTGATGCCGAGGCCTTCCGAACTCTCATTGGGCCCCCCGCCATTCTCTGCTTAGCTCCCCGACCAAACAGGAGAGACACATGGGCGAGACCATCACCCTCAAGGGCGCGGACGGGTTCGAGTTTTCCGCCTATCACGAGCAACCGTTCACGCCGCGCAAGGGCGGGGTGATCGTGATCCAGGAGATCTTCGGCATCGACCGCCACGTGCGCGCCGACGTCGAACGCTGGGCCAAGGCCGGCTATGAGGCCATCGCGCCTGCCCTCTACGATCGACGCGAGCGCGACTTCGTCTCCGCCCACGATCCGGATGGCATCGCCGCGGGCGTGGCCCATGCGCGGGCGACACCGCTGGACCAGGCCCTGGGCGACATCGCCGCCTGCCGCGATTTCCTGAGCGCGCGGGGCAAGGTCTGCGTGGTGGGCTATTGCTACGGCGGATCGCTCACCTGGCTGGCGGCGGGCAAGGTCGAGGGCCTGGCCGCGGCGTCCAGCTATTACGGCAGCCTGGTGGCCGCCAACGCCGCCCTGAAGCCGCTCTGCCCGACCATCATCCACCTCGGCCACACCGACCCCGGCATCAAGGCTGACGAGGTCGAGAAGGCCGTGCACGAGCACCATCCCGAGGTGCCGGTCTACATCTACGAGGGGGCCGGCCACGGCTTCAACAACGAGAGCCCCGAGCGCTACGCCGAGGAGGCCGCCGACCTCGCCCGGGCCCGGACCCGCGAACTGTTCGAGAGCGCCTGAGCGTGGGCGAGACGATCAGGCTCGCGAGTGGCTTCGACGGCTTCGAGCTTGACGCCTATCGCGTTCGGCCGGGCGACGCCCGGCGCGGCGGGCTGGTGCTGATCCAGGAGATATTCGGGGTCACCGACCACATCCGCGACCTCGCCGACAGCTTCGCACAGGACGGTTACGAGGTGATCGCGCCCTGCCTCTACGACCGCCTGGAACGGGGCTTCGAGGCGGACTACGGCCAGGAGGCCGTGGCCAAGGGGGTGAAGTACTCTCAGGAGACCCCGTGGGACCAGGTGGCCGGCGACCTGCAGGCGGCGGTGAACGCCCTGCAGCCGCCGGTCTTCGTCACCGGCTTCTGCTGGGGCGGGGCGGCGACCTGGCTGGCGGCCTGCCGCTGCACGGGGCTGTCGGCAGCCTCGGCCTTCTACGGCCGCCGGATCAGCGAGCTGAAAGACGAGATTCCCAAGGTCCCCATCATCCTGCATTTCGGCAAGACAGACGCCTCGATCCCGCCGGAGCGGATCGACGAGATCGCCTCGGCCCATCCCGACATCCCGATCCACCTGTACGACGCCGGCCACGGCTTCGCGTCCGATCGGCGCGCGGACTACGACGCCGACTGCGCCCGGCTGGCCCGCCTGAGGACGCTGGCCCTGTTCGCCAACAACGGCGCCGGCCGCAGCGCGGTCTAGGAGGCAGGTTCCTCGATCAGCTTGCGGATCGGCGGCTGCAGCTCCAGCACCCGGACCAGGATAGCCTGGGCCGCCAGTATGCCGATGCCCGCGGCGTAGCCGGAGAACACCCCGGCCGGATAGCGGCCGCCATAGGCCACCGCCCCCACCTGCCAGTAGATGAACAGGGCCGCGCCCGCGAGCAGGCCGACCCCGGTGATCACCGAGACCGGGCTCTGACCGAAGCCCGCCTGGAAGCTCAACCAGACATAGCGGGCCAGCATCCGTTTCAGCCAGGGCACCAGCAGCGGCAGGACCAGCGAGATGACCAGGAAGACAGCGGGCCAGATGAGAGTGCGCTGGGCGATCAGGTCCGTCCCGCCCGGCAGGACCTGGAAGGCGTTGACCACCGCCCCCGCATAGATCAGCGACGCGGCGGCGAGCGCCACGTCCTGCATACGCTTGAAATCCCGCCAGGGGCGAATGAAGGCCATCCCTGAAATCTTAGCGGCTCGTTGGGGCAGGCGTAAGGCATGTTCCCACCTCGCGCGGCTTGGCTATGCTCGCGAGGCCCTTGAGTCTCGGACCCCATGACGCCCGCCGCCCTCGCCACGGCCGCCACGCTTGTCGCCCTGGCCCCGGCCGGGGCCCGCGCGGGCGAAACCGCCTGCGTCTATGAGCGCGGGGTCGTCGTGATTCCGGCTTCGGTGGCCGGGATGGCGGGCGACTACATCCTCGACACCGGCTCGCCCGACACCCAGCTCCACGAGACCAAGGCCCAGATGGCCGGCATCACCGGGACCGCGGTGCGCGCCCGAGTGCTGGTGGCGGGCCTGGCCTTGCCCGGCCGGTCCGTGGCCGTGGTGGATCTGGACGCGCGCACGGCGGCCTTCCCGACCCCGATCGCCGGGGTGATCGGCGCCGACCTGCTGGCGCCCTATGTGGTCGATGTGAGCTTCACCCCCTGCCGGGTGGCGATCCACCGGCCGGGTCGGGCAGGCAGGTTTCGTGCGACAGCGGTGCTGCCGATGGGCTCAGGCGTCGCCTCGGCAAGGGCGGCGGTAGCCGACGGCCCGCACGCCTCCGCCGGCGAGATGGTGCTCTCGACCGGCGCCGACGCGCCCCTGCGGATGTACCAGAGCGTGGCCGTCGCCGTCGGGACCTCGCAGCCGGACACCCTGCTGCCCTATGGCGAGCGCCGCGCGACCCTGCGGGCCCTGTCGCTGGGCGGGGCGCTGTTCGAGAACCTGCCGGCCGGCCTGCTGGCCGACGGCGACGGCGCCCGCCTGGGCGTGATCGGCGCGCCGGTGCTGGCCCAATGGCGGGTTCGGTTCGACTTCCCCCGCCGGCGGGTGCTGCTGGGTCCGCCGGCGCACTAACGAAAAAGGCCCCGGAAAACCGGGGCCTCGATCGTCTCTTCCGGAGGCTTGGCGCCTAGTGGGCGACGTTCTTCCAGACCCGGCGATAGCTCCAGTAGAGCAGGCCGGTGAAGATCAGCAGATAGGCCATGGCGGCCAGGCCGAACTCCTTGCGTTCCTGCATCTTGGGCTCGGCGGCCCACATCAGGAAGGCGGCCACGTCCTTGGCCTGCTGGTCGACGGTCGACTTGGTGCCGTCGTCGAAGCTCACCTTGTCCGCCGCCAGGGGCGGAGCCATGGCCAGCACGCCGCCCGGGGGCACCGACTTGTGGTCGCCGCTCCAGGCCGAGGTCAGGTCGCCGGGGAAATACTTGTTGTAGTGCTGGCCCGTGGCGATGGTCAGGCCCTTGGGCGGCGTGACATAGCCCGAGCCGACCAGCGAATAGATGTAGTGGGCGCCGTGGTGGCGGGCCTTGGCGATCACCGACAGGTCTGGCGGCAGGGCC